>JBAXSK010000011.1:0-36729 GCA_037130765.1 Pseudanabaena sp. ELA607 | reverse complement strand
CCCCTCCCGTGGAGGGGTACGCCAACGGCGGGGGGTGGTCAAGTGCTTGTAATGTGCCCAAGTAATTTTAAATAACTATAAAATTAAAGACGGGTATAACCCGCCTCCATAATTACCATTAATTAGCGCTGTTGGTGATGCTTTACCTAGCGGGGATTGTCTCGTAATGTCCGTAGTTCTGCACGCAGGGCGGCGAGTTGTTCAGTGAGTTCCTGTAACTCGGCTGTTGCTTTAGCCTGAGAACTAGAGCCACCGCCATCATTAACCGAATTACTCGCATCAATAGTCGTCGCTGTGGTTGTCACTGTGGTATTGCCATCTTCATCTTGTTCTACGTCAATTGGGGAACTACCTTGGCCCCGCAATTGATTGGCAATAAACTCATCCACAAAGCGCCGCGCTTCAGCTTCCGTTGTCACCCCTTTTTCAGAAAGTTTTTGGGGCAAGGTGTCAATCGGCCCAGTAAACAAGCGTAGATTTTCCTCCCGTTTTCCTTCATCTTGCAAACCTTCGAGCAAAGCGCTACTTACGCCTAAGGTAACGTAATAACTTTGTTGTATTAGTTGTCCTAAATCAAGTTTGTCCATAGGTGCTGTGATATTTGCTATTGAGAGGGTGTTAGTTGGTGTTAGTTAAGGGGAAGGGGAATCTTAGTTTTAGAATTTGAGATGCTCTCTAATTTCAGTTTTGCGATTTGCTCTAACCAGTTGCATCTAGAGATCTGAGTTTTTGTCCCTTTTTTAAGGGGAGCAGGGTCAAGCAAGCGGGATGCTTAGCTCAAAACAAAACTGCTTACCTATACTTTAAGCTGTATTTAAAAATAATTCGAGTCGTCTGAGGGATGATTTATAGTTTGATTAATCGAGTTATTATGGTATTAAATGCTACCAATGCTCTGCTCAAAAAATTACAGGTTATTACATCACTTTCTCATCTCTGTCTAAACTATTGCCCCGCCACAACTAGAACCGCTACCCGCAGTACAAGCGTAACAAAAATCTGCCATTGCAATATCACTAATTAAATCGAGATTTTGCATCTCTAAAAGCATTCCTATTGTAATGGTTCTACCCTGCTGATCCCGTGCTGAAATCTGTGCCATTTGATGAAAGTCGCAATCATAAACATTCCCTAAATAATCTACGGATAACTGATTACGGCACATCAAACCTGCCACGGTATTAGGATTAAAATTATTGCTCAAAAATTGCAGATAATCAGCATATAAATTTAACCTTTCTAGATGCATTTTAGTGCGCCCAATGGGTAAATTAGTAATCGTCAGCAGGTGATTAAATTGAATCTTAAAATTATGAGATAGATGTGCTTTATAGGCGTTTTCTAAATTGATTTGATCCGGAGGTAAACTAAATTTAGCTGATGGAGAATCCGTCGCTAATTTATTAGGTAAAGGGGGATTATAAACTAGGTCTAATTGCAATTGAGGACTTGTACCGTAACCTAAATCATTGAGTTTTTGCAAGGCTGCAATTGATTGTTGAAATACCCCATCTCCCCGCATTTTATCGACATTATCAGCTAAATAGCAGGGTAAAGATGCCACAACCCGCACTTGATGATCAGCGAAATATTGCGGCAGATCCTGATAGCCATCAACCCAGAAAATTGTGAGATTAGAGCGCACAATAATTTGCTTTTGATAACTAGAAGCAGCCTCAACTAAATCACGGAACATTTGATGCATTTCCGGCGCACCACCGGTTAAGTCCACGGTTTTAATTTGCGGAAAATTTGCAATTATTGCGATTAAATCTTGGGCTACATCAGCGCCCATATCTTCGGTGCGTTTTGGACCGGCTTCGACATGGCAATGACTGCAAGTTAAGTTACACCGTTTGCCTAAATTAATTTGTAATGTATCAATTTTAGTTTTGGTTAAGCTAAGCTGCTGTTGCAATAATCGATTTGCAAAGTGAGATTTATGATCTAATTCCTGCCCCAAGTTTTGCTCTAAATTATTAGATGAGTCTTTTTGATTACTAATCTCATCATGCATTAGTTTATCAGATTGGAAATTTGCCATGATCAAATTATTATGACTAAGTTATAATGATGTTATATCAGAATTGATTATAGCCCTTCAACCAAATCCATCAAAATAATTACCTAAAATATCAATATCTTAAATACATTACTTGAAATACATTGATTGAAGAGCTAGAGTGATCGAATTAAGCAACAATTTCGCGGTTTAATGGCGATTTAATTATTGTCTAATTATTCTCAGCCACAGCATTCAAGGCAATATCACTAAAAGTAATTTCATAGGTTTTAGTACTGCCTTGCTCATGGGAATGCACCACCTGCTTAGTCATCACATAATAACCGCCGATTTCTGCATATGTATCGGCAAACTTCGCTTGACGCACTACTTCATCGGTTTGGGGATTACGGAACACAGCCGTGTATAAAGAAGAAATATAGCCTGCACCAGTATCGAGGTGATCGAGATGATTAATCACAAAGCCAATCCGTCCCATGACACGGCTCACCATCGCGATTTCCTTGCCACGGACTTTGTAATTAGAACCCATTGAATCACCAGTCACTAGAATTTCTACGGCTCCAGTTTCATCGGTAGTTCCTAAACTAAAGCTAGATTTACCGTGGGCTTCGGCAAAAGACTTGCGTTTGCGATGGGTGACTACATCTCGCAATTGATTGGTGAGCCATTCTTGTCCTTCGTCAACGGTAATAGTCTTCTCTTCACCGGCGGGAGTGCGGGTGGTGCGGCTGATTAATTCCGGTTCATCCATGATCACGGCAACGGATAAATCTGGTTTGATTTCCGCTTTGCCACTGCGGGATTTATCGTCAATTGTGACGACCACCGTAGCCGTCATGCCAGGGAATTTTTCGTCCCAAGTATAACGATTCTCATAGGCGGCTTGAAATAAATCTTGGGCTTGGGTATCAGAAGCTTCAACGGTAATCATATAGAGTGAGGTTGATAATGGTTAGGGAATATTAATTTAGAATGGAATGGAGTGGCTCTGAATTGTCAAAGATAATCAAAGAATCGCAAAAATAAGAAGGGGACAAAAACCCCCCTCCCATTGTGGCAATTGATGATGGCAACTAAATTATAGAATTAATCATTATAAAATTAATTGCCGATCAATCACCAATTAATCATAAAAGTTACACCAAAGCCGGAACCTTTTCGCCCAAGGTGGTCAACTGAGGGTATAACGGAAACTTGCTGCATAGGGCTTTCACGCGGGCTAAACATTCTGCTTGCACAGTGTCACTATCAGGATTGAGTAGCCGTTCTGCGATGATGTTGGCGATTTCTTGGAAATCTGTCACACCTAAACCGCGACTCGTCATAGCCGGAGACCCCAAGCGCAACCCACTGGTCACAAAAGGCGATTCCGGATCAAAAGGCACAGTATTCTTATTAGCGGTGATGTTTACGCCACTGACTAATAAATCCGCCACTTTACCGGTCATGGCAATGGAACGCAAATCCACCAGCATCAAATGATTGTCCGTGCCATTAGAAACCAGTTTAAAACCACGCGCTTGTAATTGAGCCGCCATTGCTTGGGCATTGGCAATTACTTGGGCGGCATATTCCTTAAATTCAGGACGTAATGCCTCGCCAAATGCCACGGCTTTACCCGCGATAACGTGCTCTAAAGGACCGCCCTGAGTACCGGGGAACACTGCCTTATCCAGTTTCTTACCCAGTTCGGCATCACGGGTCATGATCAAACCACCGCGAGGGCCCCGCAAAGTTTTATGGGTGGTAGTGGTCACCACATCGCAGTAAGGCAGGGGATTTGGATGTAAGCCCGCCGCCACTAGTCCGGCAATGTGGGCGATGTCTGCCAATAGATAAGCCCCCACCTCATCGGCAATGGCGCGGAATTTAGCAAAATCAATCACTCGTGGATAGGCAGAATAACCACATACAATTAATTTCGGTTTATGCTCCTTGGCTACGGCTAAAATTGCGTCATAGTCCAGTTGCTCAGTTTCTTGGCTGACACCATACTGCACCACCTTAAACCACTTCCCCGACACATTCACCGGCGAGCCGTGGGTTAAATGCCCACCGTGGGATAAGTCCATACCCATGATGGTATCCCCCGGCTGCAATAAAGTCAGGAATACGGCAAAATTCGCCTGAGCGCCAGAGTGGGGCTGCACATTGGCCGCCGCTGCGCCAAACAATTCCTTAGCCCGCTCAATGGCAATGGCTTCGATTTCGTCCACAAACTCGCAACCGCCATAATAACGTTTGTGGGGCAAACCTTCAGCATATTTGTTGGTCAACACCGAACCCTGAGCCGCCATCACCGCCAGAGAAGTAAAATTTTCACTAGCAATTAACTCGATGTGGGCCCGTTGACGGTCTAGTTCTTTGCCGACAAATCCCGACACCAAAGGATCAGCTTCTGCCAAAATCGAAAATAAATCTGTCACGGGCGATTTTCTCCTGAAATTTTAAGTAATACTAGAATAATGTTGTGAGAGGAATGCACCAATCTAGAGCGCAACTAGCAAACTAAATTTAGCTTGAGTCTTAATTTGAAGTTTTAGGTTTGACTGGTTTGGGGTTGGCAAGGTCGGGAGCAACGGCTGATTTATCACTTTTTTAGCACTGGAGATCTGGGCAAATTACCTTCCCTACCCCACAATCCCAAATTTCTAGCATAGCAATTTTATGATCCTCTGTGGATCGTCAACTAGAGGAGTCACCCCAATAAAATGTCATCAATTCCCCAAAAATAAGTAATCTCAGGTAATATTCCTGATTAGAGAGTGCATTGCAGGTTAAAATTTTCTTAACCATACCCCATAGCTCCGCCCAATAGCAATGTATTTGTCAAGCCGCCTCCTTGAGATTACGCCTTCCCTAACGCTGGCCATTGATGCAAAAGCTAAAGCACTTAAGGCAAGCGGCATCGATGTTTGTAGCTTTAGCGCTGGTGAACCGGATTTTGACACGCCTGCACATATCAGAGATGCTGCCAAGTTAGCCCTCGATCAAGGCAAAACCCGCTATGTGACAGCATCTGGCATCCCCGAATTAAAACAAGCCATTGCCGATAAACTGCGGCAAGATAATGGCGTAACCTATGCCCCAGAGCAAATTTTAGTTAGTAATGGCGGCAAGCATTCCCTCTACAACTTGATGATGGCCTTGCTCAATAAAGGCGATGAAGTAATTATCCCCGTCCCTTTTTGGGTGAGCTACCCCGAAATGGCTAAATTGGCGGAGGCTAAGCCGGTATTTGTCGAAACCACAGAAGCCAGTGGTTATAAAATCACACCAGAGCAATTAGCCGCTGCTATTACCCCACAAACGCGGTTATTTGTGCTGAATTCTCCTTCTAATCCGACGGGAATGGTTTATAGTCCCGATGAGGTGCGGGCCTTAGCCACAGTATTGGCGGATCATCCTCATGTATATATCGTCTCTGATGAAATTTACGAGAAAATTCGTTATGACGGGGCAGAGCATCTCAGTATTGCTGCCGTTAGCCCAGAGATGTACGAGCGGACTTTTATCAGCAGTGGTTTTGCTAAGGCTTAT
Source organism: Pseudanabaena sp. ELA607 (assembly GCA_037130765.1). GTDB lineage: Bacteria > Cyanobacteriota > Cyanobacteriia > Pseudanabaenales > Pseudanabaenaceae > JBAXSK01. The sequence continues at coordinate 31,163 of JBAXSK010000011.1, read as the reverse complement.
TCCATGACGGGATGGCGCATTGGTTATCTTGCCGGAGCTTTACCATTAATCAAGGCGGCCACTAATGTGCAGGGTCACAGCACTTCTAATGTGTGTACATTTGCTCAGTATGGGGCGGTGGCGGCTTTGCGCGGCGATCAAAATTGCGTCGAAGTAATGCGCCAAGCCTTTGCCGAGCGGCGTGATGTGATGTATGACAAATTAACTGCCGTGCCTGGTTTTACCTGTCCTAAACCCAATGGCGCATTCTATTTATTTATCAATATTAAACGGCTCGGCATTGGTTCTTTAGAATTTGCTGAAACGCTGCTTGATGAGGCGCGGGTGGCAGTGGTGCCAGGGGTGGCGTTTGGTCGGGAGGGCTGTATTCGTTTATCCTATGCCACAGACTTGAAAACTATTGAAGAAGGTTGCGCTCGGATTCATAAATTTGTTTTAGAGAAGTTTGGCAGCAATCCCTAACTAATTAGCTAATAGCTAAGCACTGAAGTATTGCTCCCCCCTTGATTCCCTTTATTAAGGGGGGATTGTTATTAAACCTGATTTCTTTTAGTTCTGTAAATCTTAATCCATGACCGTACCTGCAAATCATTCTGTAATTCATTCTCTAAATTCTCAAATCACACCGGAATCTTTATTAGAGCAGGCGATCGCCGCTTTGAGCAATACTTTTACCGCCGTTGATATGCAGGTAAAACGGAATCTCCATAAAGTTTTGCAAGCTTTTCGCGATCATCGCGTAGGGGCGCATCATTTTGCTAGTGTCTCTGGTTACGGTCATAACGACTTAGGGCGGGAGATTCTCGATCAGGTTTTTGCCCAAATTATGGAAGCCGAAGCCGCTGCGGTGCGGGTGCAATTTGTGTCGGGAACCCATGCCATTGCTTGCTGTTTGTTTGGTGTGTTGCGCCCAGGGGATGAATTACTTTCCGTAGTGGGTGCGCCCTATGACACCCTCGAAGAAGTGATCGGCTCTCCCCTGACTAGTGATAGTGATCCCCATGCTAATTATCCGGGTTCGCTAAAAGATTTTGGCATTAGTTATCGTGCGGTTGATTTATTACCCGATGGCACGGTAGATTGGGAATCTCTAGCCACAGCGGTGCGCCCTGAGACTCGCATGGTTTTGATTCAGCGCTCCTGTGGTTATGCTTGGCGCGACAGTTTATCCATTGCCGAAATAGAACGGATTGTCACCTTAGTTAAAACGCAAAATCCCCACACTGTCTGCTTTGTGGACAACTGCTATGGGGAGTTTATCGCCGATCATGAACCGACAGCAGTGGGTGTGGATTTAATGGCGGGTTCCCTAATTAAAAATCCAGGCGGAACCATTGTCACAGCGGGGGGCTATATTGCCGGTAAAACAGAATTTGTGCATTTAGCGGCACAACGGCTCACGGCTCCAGGCATTGGTACTGAAGGGGGCGCAACTTTTGATCAGCATCGCTTATTATTTCAAGGTTTATTTCTCGCGCCGCAAATGGTGGGTGAAGCGGTGAAGAATTCCCATTTAGCGGCTTATGTATTCGATCAATTGGGTTATGCGGTGAAGCCTTTACCCTTTGTGCCACGACGGGATGTGATCCAAGCGATTCAATTGGGCAGTGCCGCTAAATTAATTGACTTTTGCCGTACTTTGCAACAATTTTCGCCAGTGGATTCCTATGTTGATCCGATCCCCGGCGAGATGCCCGGCTATGTGAGTCAGTTAGTCATGGCAGGGGGCACGTTTATTGATGGCAGTACCGCAGAGCTTTCTGCCGATGGCCCTTTACGGGAACCCTATAACGTCTATTTGCAGGGGGGCACGCATTGGACTCATTTAGCCATTGCTTTAGAGTCTCTGCTATCTAGGATGTAGTTCGTGACCACCGCTCAGGTTTTTGTTAACTAAGCAGTTCGCAATTGATAATTAATCACTTCCAGATTTTGAGCTAGGTTGAAATGAGAAATCTACTCAACCTAGCTGAAAAATTCGTTTCTACTTAATACTTCCAATAATGGCCAAATCAACCGCAGGCTTAGTACCATCAGGACTAGGAATGAATAAAATCACTACACCCGACTTAGTTTCCTTGCTGACAAAAGCACCAACTTTACCGCCACCGTCAATATCACTAATTTTGCCTTCCCCAGACCAACCAGCTTTTTTCAGTTCACCGTCATAGTATGACAATGTGTCTTCCCACTTTTCGGTTGGTGGCAAAGCATAAGCTTCATAGGAATAGTCGGTTAAATCCAACGACTTAGCGATATCAGCAACAATCTTGTCAAATTCAGGGGTATTAGCTAGAGATTGAGCCTTTGGTTTTGCGGCCACCTTCAAAGCTGTGGGTTTGGTGTCGCTAGCAGGCTTGGTATCAGACTTAGCGGCATCAGGCTTAGGTGCTTCAGTGGGTTTGGCGCTGGCATCAGCTTTAGGTGCATCGGCTTTGGGTGCTTCAGAAGCTTTAGCACTAGCGCTTGGTGATGGTGTGGTAGCACTAGGAGTGGTGGTAACCGTGCAGGCTCCCAAACCTGCTACAACTGCGGACAAACCAAGCATTAGGAAATAATTTTTTTGGAGCATCTGAATTTTTGGGTTAATTTTGATTGATGTCGCTCAGTTCTGCGCCAGAAACATTAGGCGCTATATAGCTTTTGCCGTTGTCGTTAATGTGGTTTCAGAAAGTAATTTTAGAAAGGATCTGTAAATTTGCTCTTAGGGCAAACCCAAAGTTGCTAAAACCTTAATCCTGAAGCACACGCGCCATTATATAGACTTTTACTTGGGTACACAATCTATGCAATGCGTAATATCTTTCTCTTCATAAAATAGCTGGTAAAAATTCATTGAATATCAATAATTACTTGGGTTGCACTAAATGCTGTAATCCCGCAGTATCAAAACAATTCATCGCAAATTGGTGGGATGTTGGGGAACTGATGATCGGTAATTTCAGTGATGACTATTTTGTTAAGTAATACACACTTTGTCAGGGAATATGTATGTTTGTCGGCACTGCGTCTCTAATGGCTCTAGAAAAATGAATTACCCAGCCAAAAGCAAGGGGGGTAGTTGATCCCTGTGAGCTGCTAAAATATTAACGGTGACAGATCAGTAGAGCGACTAATTACCTGGTGTTGGCTTCAGGGTAAATAACAAATCTAAGCGGGTCGTCCGACTGTCTATGACGCTGCTAGTAACAGCTATGCCATTAATTGCATCCAAAACGGCTCGGATTTGGGTAAAGTTAGCACTGGTTTTGACTTCCGCTGGCAATAGACGATCTGCCAAAGTCAGTGCTGTGGTCATATTCAAATAGAAGTAACCACCATTAGCTTTGGGTAAACCCGAACTAAAAATTTTGAAGCTGTTACTTTCAGCTAGGGTGCGTGTGGGTTTAGGCACAAAGTTATTAGCCAGATCTCCCATCGCCCAAAACACATAGCCATCATCTATTTCGCCACGGGTTGCCACGATGGTATTACCCACCTGCCAAGTGGTGAGGGTTTTATTGCCAACGGTTTTAGTTTTAACTTCCACTCCCTTCGGTAATAGTCCACTGGAAGCCGATTTTGCCGCATTATCAATCTTTTGGAAAGCATTTTCAGCGGCATTACGATCTTTGGTCTGCAAAACCGCTACCAAACCAAACCCAGAATTAGCCAAAACTCCCTGATTATTGGGAATGGCGGCAATGGCAAATTCTCCGGTCATCCATGGGAAAACCTCTTGCTCTAAATCCAGCTTGGTAATGGATTTCACATTTTGGCGTAACTGTTCGATGACTGCTCCTGAAGAAGCATTTCCCTTCGCTTGGGCTGTCAGACTTTGCCATGATTGATTGAGATTTGTGCCCGAAATCAAGAGGAAGGTTTCTTGGGGTAATTTACTGATAATCTTGGCTTCGTTATTAGCACTAGGATTAGCAGTGGCATTAGGTTTGAGATAGGTAGTTACTTCAAATCGCAAACCTTCTTTTTGCGTGCCAGCGGTGACGGTAATGGCATCAAGGACTTGCCGCGATTGATTGATCATCGGTTCGCCGAGATTAATCTGCGCCTGTGCCCCTAAAAATGCTAAAGCCACTTCGCCATCAAGATAGACCTGCATCAAAGGTTCCGCAATTTGCGATGGCGCAGGATTAGTGAACACACTAGAGAATGCCGGTTTTTTCGCCAATGAAGGAGCTTCCCCACGATAGGTGTCAATGGTACGCTGCATCACCGCTGGTGTCGTCGCAATGACCACAAATCGCCCCCCTAGATCCGCTGTGATTACTTTGCTATTGGGATCGCGGGTTGGAGATTCGTAATAGGTAACATCTTTGTATTGCTGAGGCGTAAATTTCGCGCCTTGTTGACTCAGTGCCCCCCGATATTGATTGAGAAATGCTTCCGATTTACCCCGATCTTTGGTGGCGGCAATGACCAAAGTGGCAGGCACATTCGCCGGTTGCAAGGGATCGCTAACTAAAGCAGAAACTACCATGCCATCAAGCCACGGCTGCACATCCTTGGTAAATTCCATTTTGCTCTGTTTGAGAATGGCATTAAAAGGCGATTTCTCTAAACTTTCCCCTAATAATTTTTGTGATGAAGGCGTACCAAATTGTCCTAATTTTTGCCACGGCTCATTAGTGGTATTAAAAGCCATCACGACCTGTGCTTCTTGGGGAATGGCGCTGGCTAGTCCCATTAACCCCCTAGCGGATTGGGACTTTTGCAACCACCAATAGGCAGCAACACCACCTAAAACACCAATTAGCACCACCCCACCGGCGGCAAACCAAAACACCTTCAGAGATTGGAGTTTGGCGCGATTATTAGCCACGGTAGCTTTGGCTTGAGGATTTTGCTTGGGCTTGGGGTTAGAAGAATTGGACATGATCTGCTTATTTAGATGATTGACAGGAAAATGATTAGTTAACGCTCCCCGGCGTGGCCCAATGGGGATTCTTCTCTGTTAGGAACCAACTTGCTCGGCTAAGATTGCTTCAGCCCAAGAGGTCGCCTCTCCAATTGGTTAGTCTAGTACACTTTATGCTGAGAAATGCTATGGTTAGCAATTTCTCCACTGAAGATTAGCTGAGATTTTTATATTTCTTTGATAATTCATGTTTTATTTCGGTGTATTTGCTTCAGGATGATAATTCAGTAACTTAACTCAATCTCACCCTGTATTGCCACCCTTGAATTATTATCTAGAGATTGTGACCATAAATATTTCATCAAATATTTCATCAAGATTTGATCAACCATAAACTAATGACATTTACATCCAATAAATTAAGCTATGTCGGGATATTTTCTAGCACTTTAATTAGTTTTTTGTTAGGCATTGATTGGATGACATCGCATCCCCTTAATGCTCAAAATATTAATACCGAGAACATTGCGCCTTTACCTTTATCATTTAGCTTTAATCGGTCATCTAAATTAAACCCAACCAGCACCTTAAAAAATAATTCATCGCCAATTGATCCGGCGGCAAAAAGATTGGCTAATGATCTGCGCCAACAGGGACTTAGTTATCGTCAACAACAAAGATTTCCTGAAGCAATTAAAGCTCTGATCCAAGCGACGCAACTTGATCCCGAAGCCATTGACGGCTGGATTATTTTAGGTTGGACGCAACATTTAGATCGGCAATCCACCGCAGCAGCAGAGTCATTGTGGCAAGCCATCTATCGTCGTCCCACTACCACCGAGGCTTTTAACGCCATCGGTATTGTTTATCTGGTGCGTGGAGATTTACCCCAAGCAGCTTTGCTCCATAGTTGGGCCGCTTTACTCAAAATCGATAACGAAATTGCCCACTATAATCTCAATCTCACCTATCAGCGCCAACAACAATTTGATTTAGCCCTAGCTCACGGCGAACTAGCCGCATTACTCGAACCCACTAACCCCCATCCTTTTGTGGCATTAGCGATTACCCACTGGCTCAAAGGCGATCGCCCACAGGCTAAGCAGTCTTATCAATTAGCCTTGGGCTTAGATGGTCGTTATCGCAGTAAGGATTTTTTAGATTATCTCACCGAAGCTGGGTTTGATCGCACCCAAGTCCAACAAGCAAAACAAGTATTAGAAACCATCAAATAAGAGATTAAATACAGCATCAAGTAAAGATGCGGTTATTTTTAGTTAATAGATTAAGTTAATTCTCATTTAATCATTATTAATTCTAGCTACCACTATATTAAAAATATCTTAGCTGATCAGCAAATTAATCAACCCGCCAAATTCATCATAAATTTATGCTCAAGAAAACTGTGCTTGCCCTAGCCATTTTTGCCGTGACACTGCCAGCCCATGCTAGTGAATATCGATGTGGATGGTTACAAAACCCCACCCCTGCCAATTGGTATCTTAAAGATCGAGATGGTAGCTGGACTATCTCCTCTCAGGGCGGCTATCAGGCTGAAGGTATGGAAAATTTACCTAGTTTTAACTCCCGAGAATATGTCAAAACTAATGGCTATTATGGCTACGGTTGCGCTTGTTTACAGGTAGAGACAAATGTTAATCAGATGCGAATTGTTAGCATTGAAAATGGACAATCATTAAAATTGAACGTCTGTCGGGAAGATCCGACTATTCGCTAATACAGTCATTTTCAGTTTTATCATTTTCAGTTTAATGAGACACCGCATCTCAATGATAAACATATTGTAAAATGCCGTAAAAGTTTCAGCTCAGGAATAAATCAAGAATAAATCAAGGAAAAATTTTATTCGATTAATATAAAACAAATTATAGGCTGAGATTTAGCTGATCAGTTAGTTAATCGGGAACAAATTCGCTTAAATTACATCTACTAAATTAAGTATCTTAGACGCAATCTAGGGAACCCATTTTTCTACGCTCCCCCCAAAGCTATGTTAAGCATTAAGAAATCTTGCCTTGGTTTGACAGCTTTGCTTGCTGCCAGTGGCGTTTATTACGGTATGACTCCCCCAGCTATGGCTGATACCGCAGTTAGTTTGGGGGTACAGATTGGAATGGCTTGGAGCGATGTTGGCTCAACCATTGGGCTGATTTTCGTTTCGCCGCCCCCCCAAGTGGTTAGCCAACCTTATTATGTGATTTATCAGCCCGCTTACTATTACTATCATCCGACTTACCGCTCCTATCGTTATAGCTGGTGGCATAACCATTATCCACGAGGTTACACAACTACCTACTACCCTTCGAGCTACTATCGGCGTTATGGTGTGCCAGCAAAAGTAGAACGCACCTATTACCCCTCTAATAATAGAACCACGTCTACCACCGTAATCCGTGAACGTAATTACTCCAATCGCAACTACACAGGTAGTACCAGCACCACCACTACTACGAATAATAACAATTACAATAGTAATTACAATCGCCGCTCTGATAACTATCGCAATGGGAGCAATTACAGTAATCGATCTTCAGATAGCACTGTAGAAACTGGTAGTTCCAGTGAGCAGCGGCGGTCGCGCTATAGTACCGGATCTAATGTGTCAACTCCCTCCCGTACCATGCCAGCGACGACAATTCCGCCCAAGACTAGCTCACCTACTTCTGCGGCACCAAGTTCCACAGCCCCAGTATTTACTTCCCCTAATCCTGTGAGAACTTCCAATCCTAGTTCTTCGGTAAATTACTCTGGGCAAAACAATAGTAGTAGGAATAGTTCCAGTAGTCGCTATAGTGGTAGCTCTGGTAATGCTTCTAGTAGTAATGGTTCAGTGGTGCGTCCTTCCCGTGATAGTGGTAGATCGGGCAGTGCATCATCGGTAAGCATTAACAGTAGCAGTCGTTCTAATAGTTCAGGTAATTTAGGAAATAGTGGTTCTCGAAGCAATTATCGCTCTCGCTAAATGAGTTATTTCGGAGTGATTAGTCTCTAGTCAGCAAAAATGCCCCATGATGGCAAAATCTTACGCCATCTAGTAACCCCGTTTGGTCATGGTAAAATTGCCAAGACGATTTATTTTGTATTGAGAAAAACACTACATGAGTTCTAATTTCGCCAAAAACCGTGTGAAAACATGGCTTACTTTAGGTAGTTTGTTGGCAGTGACAACTGTGGGTTTATCTACCTCAGAACAAACCGATGTTATCGCGGCTGATAACTTAGCAGCATTTCAGAATGCGATGGTGGCTAGACACAATTATTGGCGTGCCAAACATGGCGTACCACCATTAAAATTGGATGCTAAACTCAATAGCGATGCCCAAGCATGGGCTAATACCTTAGCTTCAACCCAACAGTTTAAGCATGCTGGTGTTGCAGGACAGGGGGAAAATCTCTATCTGTCTGCCAGTACTTCTACTACACTGCCTGCGATTACTATAGAAGCAAATAAAGCGGTTGATGCTTGGTATAACGAAATCAAGGATTATAAATATAGTAATCCTGGTTTTTCTATGGCTACGGGTCACTTTACCCAAGTGGTGTGGAAGTCAACTACGACCCTAGGTTGTGGCATTGCTTCTGGTAAATATCAGACTTATAACGGCAGATATGTGGTTTGCCGCTATACACCTCCCGGAAATTATACTGGGCAGTTCCCCCAGAATGTTTTGCCACTCAAGTAATTGAGCAATCAGAATCAAACAATTAGTCTAAATTATTCCGAGATACCATGAGGGTTCCTAAATTACTTCGGTAATTGCCTTTGTGGTATTTTTTGCTTGTTAGTTAACGCTTAGTCCACAAGAAGACTCCATAACCAATCACTGGCAGAGAAATCAAGCTAAAAGCCAACCAGTTCATGATTTCTAGGGACAAGCTGAATCCACTAAAAAATGCTGCAATTACTAAGGGCAAGCCATATTTAATTAATATGGAACCTAATAAAGAAGCGATAGCCAGTTGAATTGTAAATGAGTAGGTGGCTTGGTGCATGGGGATTTTTGTTGTGCTGATTTCTGATCATTTAGGTAAGTTAACCGTAGGTTAGGTTGAGGTATGAAACCCAACCCTAACACTATTCCTGTTAAGCCCAAGTTCATGGTTTTGTTGGGTTTGCTGGCGCAACTCAACCTACACGTTAATGACGATATTCTGTCACCTGATCGGCTTGTAACAAAATTGCTTCTGACATGGCATTACCGGTTAGCACCACATCCACAGAATGGGAACGATGGTGCAAAGTATCTAACAATTCCGTTTCCGAGACTAAACCATATTCCATCAGCAAATTGACCTCATCTAAAATAACGTGGGTCGATTTACCGTGACGAATCGTATTTTGGGCATGATGCCATAGATCTAGTATTGCCTTCTTTTCCTCGCTGGTTAGCTCATCAGCGATTAATCCATGCAGATTACGGTGAATATTTGCCCGCAACCATTGCAAATGTTCCATTAAATGACGCGGTTGATCTAAACCCTGACGAATCCCACCTTGAAAAAACTGCACTAATAAAACCGCAGTACCCTGGCCAGCGGTACGCAGACCTTGAGCAATTACATCACTATAAAGGGCACGCTCAGAAGCGACGAAAACCTGAACTGTCCCCTTTAAACCCTGTAGCACATTCATCAGGATATATTCAGTTTTGGTAGGGGCTGTGGCTGTGGCATCGGTCGTGGTGGGGGCGGTAGCAGAAACTTGAGCAACCATAAAATCAAAACCGTTCAAAAATCAATATACAGCGTCTCAAGACTTTAGCGCATTGAGTCAGACACCATAAGTAGGGGGATCGGCTCAATTTTGTCAACTACTAAAGTATGCAGTTTTGGCTGAATTTTCTTTAAATCTTAAGGTTGAGTAGTCACCCATCGCCCTGTATATCTTTGTCACTAATTTTGACGATTCGTTGATTAATTTTGCCCGAGTTGACTAATCAAAGCTTGATATTTTTGCCCCACTGCTGATAGCTCAAAAATGCGTCCTTGGGGTAAATCTAAGATTTCTTCGAGCATTTCCGCTTGATCTAACCCCGTTTCATTTGCTGGGACTAGATTAGGGTCATGAGCGTTCAGGTCGTGGCTCTCATTAACTACATCGATCTTGATGTGTAAATATTCCGCTGGAAAATGAGGCAATCTTTCCGGCCACTCAATCGCAACCACACCGAGGGGCAATTCTTTCCCTTGCCAATACATCGCCAAATGCAGCCCCCTAGTTTGGTTTGGTTCAAGGCGATAGAGATCCATGTGATACAACGGTAAGCGACCTTCATGGTATTCATCAATCAGGGTAAAAGTGGGGCTAGTAATCGTTTCTGTGATGCCTAAACCGCGCCCAAAAGCTTGCATAAAAGTAGTTTTGCCACTACCAAGATTGCCCGATAACAACAGCACCATACCCGGAAAAGCACCCACCGCCAATTTATGGGCTAAAGCATCAGTATCAGCCCGAGCGGTCATCGGGATCGTGAGAGCCAACATAAAATAATCACCAAACCATAATCAAAACACAGACAAAACCAATCAGGCAAAACATCATGCTCGAAACAATGGCAAAGATATCAACTTTGAGCCTTACCTGTAGCCATCTTGTACAATAGCTTAGGATTTAGTTGAATTGTTGGTTAGAACTTCGGACTAAAAATTTTTACTCGTTTGTTTTTACACGAATTAAATTTGCACTAGGTTTAACTACTGTTTAATTCATTCTTATCCCAAGCTGATCATCATTCCCCACTGTCAAATTAGCTGTCAAATTAGCCCACCGCAACTATGGCATCAGAAAATTTCCCCCCAGAAACCAGTAACCCTGAATCTTCACTGCACTATCAACCACCCCATAATGAGGCAGACCATGCAGCAGTTGAGGCTTCGGCGGCTGATGTCATTAACAGTCCCTCGGCAGATGCTCAAAGTCTAGCCACCAGTGACGAAATTATTCCCGATGTTAGCTCGGTCAATTATGCAGACATTAACCCCGCTGCTGACTCAGAACCTTTGCCCCACGTCACTGACTTACCTCAAGACCTCACCGCCTTGCGCCAAGAAATCGCCCAACTCAAAGAAGAACGGACTAAAATCCTCAGCCAACAGGTAGATGAGTTGCAAGCAGCGATTTTGCGCCTCGCTCAAGGAGACATCCAGCGCCTCGAGTGGCAAAAGCAAGAACTCACCAAAGCCATCGCCGTTCTAGAGAAGAAAAAAGAACGTATCGAAAAAGACATGACCACTACCTACGCCGGCCTGTCCCAAGACATGGCCGTAAGAGTGCAAGGCTTCAAAGACTACATGACCGGCACATTGCTCGATATTGTGGCCAACGTTGAAGCTAACTTAAACCTAGTGCCCGCTAGCAGCAAATCTGAAGTTGCGTCCGAAGTAGTGATCGAGACTAAACCCACCAGTGATCGCCTTAACCCTGAAGTTGCCCCACCCACCGAGCAAACCTTTGGCGATCTCAAGCAGCGCGTCGAGCAACTCCTGGAAAGGTATCGCAACCTGCCCGACTACTACGGCCCCGCTTGGAAATTGCGCCGCACCTTTGAAATGATTCACTCAGAGCGCGTGGCCGACTGGTTTTTTAAACAGGCTGGACGGGGCGCAATCCGCACTATGGGCACAAGATTACAAAATATTCTGGTTACATCGGCGGCAATTTCTGTGCTGCGGGCCATCTATGGCGAACGAGTGCGGGTCTTGGTCTTAGCCACGGCTCCCGAACGGCTCGGCGAATGGCGGCGCGGTTTTCAGGACTGCTTAGGGCTGGCTCGGGATCATTTTGGCCCCGAAAAAGGCGTGGCCCTATTTGAAGACCCCGAACCCCTCGTCAACAAAGGCGATCGCTTCGTCAAAGAAGACCTAATGCCCCTCGTCGTCATTGATGAATCTGAAGAATTTATTGCCGTAGACTTGTTGCGCTTTCCTTTAGTGATCGCCTTTGGTCGTGATCCCGAAGCCCGTCTTTCCGGGGCAGGCTATGGACGAGATCTGCGAGAACCTAAAGATTTTCGTGAATCCAGAGACAGCCGTGAGCCGAGAGAGAGCCGCGAACCTAAAGACACCCGCCCTAGCCGGGATCGGTTCCGCGATGACGACCGAAGTTGGGATTGGTAAATGCCCCATAATGCTTTGGTTAAGTGATTAATTCAGCATCTGGGGATCATAGAAGTCCGTCACTGGTGCAATGATCCGCGCCAATGGGCACAGAAAATACCGCAGCCCATAACTCCTAAGATGGAATTCAGCCAATAGCTAGGGACGAACACAGGATGCCTGAGTTAAGATTAGTTAATATTCAAGCAAATCAAAAATTCTGCTTTCTCTGGGCATCTTTGATCTAAATCTTTTATCTCGTCTCTCTTGATGGAGTCACACAGCAGTGAAAAATAACGGCAACAGCGGCAACAATAACAAAGGTAAGTGGAAAAATATCGGACTATATGCCCTATTGGGGATCGTGGTGATCACCTTGGGCACGACCTTACTTGAGAGCCAACCTACCACCCAAGGGGAATGGCGTTATAGCAAGCTCATGGAAGAAGTCCGCAAAAAACCCCCCGGCGTGTCTCGCATTACCCTCAGTCCAGACCGAACTTTTGCCGAGGTTTCTGTACCAGGTGGCCCAACGGGTAAACAGCGGGTACGAGTAAATTTGCCTAATGATCCCAGCTTTGTGCCAACTGTCAGAGAGAACAAAATCGAGTTGGATGTGGCCGCGCGTCGCAATGATGGCGCATTAGTCCAAACCTTGAGCAGTCTGGTTTTACCAATTTTATTGTTGGTGGGTTTGTTTTTCCTGTTACGGCGGGCCCAGGGTGGCCCTGGTAGCCAAGCGATGAACTTTGGCAAATCCCGCGCTCGGGTGCAGATGGAACCCCAAACCCAAGTCACCTTCACTGATGTAGCTGGCATTGAGCAAGCTAAGTTTGAACTGACCGAAGTAGTAGACTTCCTGAAAAATCCGGATCGCTTTACCGCTATCGGAGCCAAAATTCCTAAGGGTGTGCTGTTAGTGGGGCCTCCTGGTACGGGTAAAACCCTGTTAGCGCGGGCTGTGGCTGGCGAAGCTGGCGTACCGTTCTTCAGCATTTCTGGCTCGGAATTTGTGGAAATGTTTGTCGGTGTGGGTGCATCGCGGGTACGGGACTTGTTCGAGCAAGCTAAAGCTAGTGCCCCTTGTATCGTATTTATTGATGAAATTGATGCTGTGGGTCGGCAACGGGGCGCAGGTCTCGGCGGCGGCAACGATGAGCGGGAGCAAACCCTCAATCAGTTGCTGACCGAAATGGATGGCTTTGAAGGCAATACTGGCATCATCATTGTGGCTGCTACCAACCGTCCTGATGTACTTGACTCAGCCCTATTGCGTCCGGGTCGATTTGACCGCCAAGTAGTAGTAGATCGCCCTGATTTTGCGGGTCGCCTCGAAATCTTGCAAGTTCACGCTCGTGGCAAGACCCTTGGTAAAGATTTAGATCTCGAAAAAATTGCTCGCCGTACCCCTGGGTTTACTGGGGCGGATTTATCTAACTTGCTCAATGAAGCGGCAATTTTGGCAGCCCGTCGTAACTTAACCGAAATTTCGATGGATGAAGTCAATGATGCGGTAGATCGCGTCTTGGTTGGTCCTGAGAAAAAAGATCGCGTAATGAGCGACAAGCGCAAGCAACTAGTGGCTTACCATGAAGCGGGTCACGCTCTGGTGGGGGCATTATTGCCGGACTATGATGCGATTCAAAAGGTAACGATTATTCCTCGCGGTCGTGCCGGTGGCTTGACTTGGTTCTTACCCACCGAAGAACGGATGCAAAGCCGGACTTATCTACAAAATCAGATGGCTGTGGCTTTGGGTGGTCGCCTCGCTGAAGAAATCATTTTTGGTGAAGAGGAAGTGACCACCGGTGCTTCCAGTGACTTACAACAGGTGGCTGCCATTGCCCGTCAGATGGTGATGCGTTTTGGCATGAGCGATAAACTCGGTCCTGTGGCTTTAGGTCGGGCTAGTGGTAATATGTTCCTGGGGCGCGAGATTGCCGCCGAGCGTGATTTTTCTGAAGAAACTGCCGCTACCATTGACGAGGAAGTAAGTGTTTTGGTGAGCAATGCTTATACCTGTGCCAAACAGTTGCTGCTAGATAATCGCGCTGTATTGGATAAAATTGCCACAGCCTTGATTGAGCGCGAAACCGTTGATTCTGAAGAGTTGCAGGAAATTCTCAATAGCAGTGAGTTAAAGCTAGCTGCGGCGCTGTAGAAAATATTCTGCCCATTAAAAGAAGCCTCTTTATCCATAACGCGGTGAAGAGGCTTCTTTTAGTTTATTTGTGAGCCTAATCAATGAAATATAGTCAATCAAAGTAAGAATGGCACGTTACTTAGAATCCTTGTCAGACAAGATGTCTGACTACGAGGGATAAAAAAGCGTGGGACGGACATCCTGTCCGTTTATCCGTCTCTTTTCTTGTGCCATCTTTAACTAAAACAACTATATAGCAATTCTCATGCTGGTGAGTTACAGAAAAGGATCTTAAGCCCCTTGTTTAGAAAGCTTAGATAGAAGCACTTTACTAGACTGAAAACCGCTATAAAACTGATTAATATTGATTTAGATAATCACAGGATTAATTGCGGCCACTTCATGACCCGCATCAATCACCACGGCGGTGATTTGAGCCTCAGTTAAACAAGTATCCACCCATAGCTGTTTACTAGCTGCATCGCCACTAACTTCAGCGGTTGCATCAGCATGGGTGAGTACTTCAGCCAAGGTGGTAATACAGCCGTCACAACCAATCGAAGGAACAGAAACTGAATATTTAGTCATATTTTTGAGTGACTGAGCGCAAAATAAAGATTGATCAGCGTGAATCAGTGTACCGTCGGTCAGGGGAAAGTTTAATCTCAATCAGTTAAATGACAAATTCCATTACAATAGATATTTACGAGACTTAAAGGAGACACCGCCAACAACTGTTAGTAGTTTAAATCTTTAGATTACTTTAAATTAAGACTCATAATATTACTATGGGCATGGTTCTGAGTCAGTTTATAACTGAATTGGCAACTATATTTTCTGACTGTTTTTATTAAATGACTTGCTAAATGTAACTTCAGGTAATTTTGCAATCAATTGCTTGAGTTTAATGACTTAGTTTAAATAAATCATTTTGAATCAATCATTTTCATTTGGTCAATTAACTTTTCACGCGAAGCTTTGCCACAATATCTATTATTTTGATCGATTATTTAAGATTGATGTAAATTAAGTGCATGGTTTACATCAATTCCAGTAAATAACTCAACACAAATTGTTGTCAACTATTTAGTAATTACTTAAATTATATTTCTATTTCTTAATGAATTTGATTAATGATTGCATAGGAAACATTACAAAATAGTAAAACTAAATAGTGTAACGACCAGCACTAAAAATAGATATTTCGATATATTCTGAATCATGGGCTATTTGTTTTTAAATCATGGCTACTATCCTAGTTATAGAAGATACTAGAGAACTGAGGGAAGAAATTGCTGATACATTAAGCCGCCAAGGTTTCACAGTTTTGACTGCGGAAAACGGCCTGATTGGTTTGCAAATGATTCACAATTATAATTTAAACCTAGTAGTCTGCGATATTGTGATGCCAGAACTAGGGGGCTTAGACTTGCTGCAAATAGTGCGGCAAGATGAGGCTACTTGTATGCTGCCGTTTATCTTTCTGACGGCAAAATCTGATCGGCAAGATATGCGTTTAGCGATGCAAATGGGGGCAGATGATTATTTAACTAAACCTTTTACAACCCAAGAATTAGTTAATGCTATTAAAGCTAGACTACAAAAATTTGACTCGGTAAAGAAGCATTTTGATATTCAAACTGAGAAACTAGGTAAAAAGCTAGAATATTCAGCGCGGCATGATGAATTAACTGGATTGCCCAATCAAGTTTTATTTATTGAATCATTAAAGCAAGCCGTAATAATCGCGCAAACTAATCATACCAAGTTTGGCTTGCTGTTACTTGATATTGATAAATTTAATATTATTAATAATACTTTAGGTACAAAAATCGGCGACAAACTATTTAAAGCAATTGCTGAAAGATTACGTCGCCATGCTAATGCCTGTGATTTAGTCTCCCGCTTAAGAGGCGATGAATTTGCGATTATTCTTAATTCTTTGAATAACCGCGAGAGTGTCCAAGAAGAAGCGATCAAAATATTACGCATTTTAAGTACGGCATTTAATCTCTGTGGTCACGATATATTTCTCAGTGCCAGCATTGGGATTTCGATGTTTGGTGAAGATACGGATAATAGCGATGATTTAGTTAAAAATGTCGATTTGGCGATGTATTACGCGAAAAAACATAGCCGTAATACCTATCGTTGGTATAGCCCAGAATTAAACACCCAGTCGGCGGAACACTTGGCTTTAGTGAATAATTTACATCGGGCGTTAGTTAAGGATGAAATCAAGGTTTTCTATCAGCCACAAATTGATATTAAAACCCGTAAAATTGTGGGTGCTGAAGCTTTAATCCGCTGGCAGCATCCTCATTTAGGTATTGTCACGCCGGACAAATTTATCCCTGTGGCGGAAGAAACTGGCATTATTATTAATATCGGTGAATATGTTTTAAATCGCGTCTGTCGTCAAATTCGACAATGGAATGATCAGGGTTTAAATGTGGGGCGAATTTCTGTCAATTTATCGGGACAGCATTTTTTTGAAGGGGATGCCATTATTGATTTAGTTGGACAAGCGATAGGAAATACGGGGATTTCTCGCGATAGTTTAGAGTTAGAAATCACCGAAAGTGTGATTATGCAAAATGCTAAAAATACCAGCCGTGTCTTATTAAGATTGCGCTCAATGGGGGTACAAATTGCTATTGATGATTTTGGTACGGGTTATTCTTCTTTGAGTTATTTGAAGCATTTTCCTGTAGATACCCTCAAAGTTGATCGCTGTTTTGTGCAAGATTTAGTCCATGATCGCCATGATGCTGCCATCACCACGGCAATTATTGAAATGTCCCATCATTTATCCCTGAAAGTGGTCGCAGAAGGCGTAGAAACTAAGGAACAATTTCTATTTTTAGAACAGAATAGCTGTGATTTAGTTCAAGGTTATTTATTTAGTCGTCCTTTACCTGCTGATGAATTTGCCAACCTATTGCAAGACCAACCCTATGTGCATTTAGAACCTTATGTTAATTTTTAGCCATGATTAAAACAACATCCCACGATCATTTTGTTGGCGAAATTCCTTAGGACTCTGGGGTAGGTTTTGCCCCTGCCAAATACCGCGATGAGCTTGATGGGCATTGTTCTCCAGTTGGGCATAGGCGGCACAGTCTTTAGCTTGGATGAGATCATATTGGGCTAAGCCTTCGGCCACTAAAACCTGATTAACATTTTGCCCTTGGGAAAAAACTTCGGCAATATAGCGACCGAGGCGATCTTTGCGCACCACCCGCAACGAAATATCTTGGCTATTGATCAGTCTTTGCAACCGTTTGCGAGCATCTTTGCCAAAGGGCTGGGCTAATTCTGGGGCTGCAATACAGGCTAGTTGCACTTTAGTTTTGATGCCCCCTTGGACAATAGCCAGATTGTCGCCATCATAAACTTGAACAATGCGAAAAGCAGCGACGGCAGGTTGAGGTTGCCCCAAGCTCACACAGAGCATCAAGCAGATCACACACAGGGCCCGACCAATGAACCAAAACGCTCCTAAGCGCCCATGTAGGATCTTGGACTGTGGCTGGGGTAAAGGGATACAATTCATGACAACAAATGTAACATTTTACCGTTGCACCCTTGCGTTAACAAAATTCAATCCCGAAAATTCTGCCTTAGCACATACCAGCACAAAATCGAATATCAAAATTTAAGCAGTAGTTAGAGCGTAAAGTTAAGATCGCTGACTTTTCCTTGCAAGGCATCAGTTGTCTTTGGTAAGCGTACAAAAAGCGGCGATCTGGTCATTTAACTAACTTACTCATCTCATCTCAATCAGCTAAAACCCATGATCACCATTGCTTACCTGGGCCCCACCGGAACTTATTCCGAAGCAGCAGCTTTACTCTATGTTGACCAATGGCGCATGGTAAACCGGCAAATGGTTCATCCCTTAGCGGATCAAGCTTTAGCTCAAGGGTTAGAGCCAGCAGTGACACCCGCCGTGCCCGAATCACAGTTACCATCATCAAACCTGCCCGAATTAAGTTTGCTGCCTTGCCATACCATCCCCCAAGCCATTGATGCCGTAACTCAGGGGAAATGCCAGTTAGCCATTGTGCCCGTGGAAAATTCGATCCAAGGGGGAGTCACTATGACCCTAGACACCCTCTGGGAAAAAGATCACCTGAAAATTGAGCAAGCCCTCGAAATTGCCATTAACCATGCGCTGATTACCCAAGCCACCGACTTAAGCCAAATTCAAACGGTGTATTCCCACCCCCAAGGCTTAGCCCAATGTCAACAGTGGCTCCATGAGCATTTACCCCACGTCCACCAAATCGCCACTGATTCGACCACCGAAGGCTTGCAATTTCTCAAAACCGATCCCCATGCTGCGGTAATTTCTTCCCAACGGGCAGCGGACCTTTATCAACTACCAGTGCTAGCCTGCCCCATTAATGATCATCCCGAAAATTGCACCCGATTCTGGGTTTTGACCCATAACCAACCAACGCTTAACGCTGCTAATCTTGCCCCTAAGTATCCCGAGCTAAATCTAGCCCTTCACGATCAGCCCAGCCATACTTCCTTAGCTTTTAGTTTGCCCCGCAACTGTCCGGGTGCTCTAGTCAAAGCTTTGAGCCTAATGGCAGAGCGGGGGCTAAATCTCAGCCGTATCGAATCCCGTCCCACCAAACGCTCCTTAGGCGAATATATTTTCTTTGCTGATATTGAAGCCGCAACCACTGATCCCAACTGCCGATCGGCTCTTGCTGAATTAGCCACTGTTACCGAAACCCTCAAAGTATTTGGCAGTTATCATATATGGGATGCTACTTAGGTTTTAGGAATGAATCTCAGGAAATGGTCATAGCCGCCAGTCATTTTCTAGTGCATTGATTCCCTCACCCACTGCTGTTAATTTACGCTGTTAAGTTACATAGAAATCAACCCACATCCCCTGCCCAATATCATGAACCTAAAACGCAACCGCCAAGCCACAGCCACCATCACCGTCGAATTACTGCGGGAAGGGATTGTTGAGTCGGTGCATCAATGTATGGCTGTGGTGGTGGATGCCAAGGGGCGCTGTTTGTCCGTAGCTGGAGATGCCCATCTGCCAACTTTTGCGCGGTCGTGCCTCAAGCCAGTCCAAGCGATCGCCATCTCACGCACCGGAGTCAGAGAGCATTTTCGCCTCACCGAAAAAGATTTAGCGATTATTTGCGGCTCCCATCATGGCAGCACCGCCCATGCCCGCCAAGTATTTAATATTCTGTGGCAGTGTGATGTGGATCCTAGCGCTCTGCAATGTCCGCAAGTATCCCAAACCCCCTTACGCCACAATTGTTCAGGCAAACACGCAGGCATGATTGCAGTGTGTCAACAGCACGGCTGGACTACGGCTAGTTATATGGAGCGCAATCATCCGGTACAGCAATTAATTTTGTCTAATTTAGCTGAACTGTTGCAAATGCCTCCTGCCGAATTAATTGGGGTTCATGATGATTGTGGCGTGCCCACCTATCAGTTAGAACTCGCCCAACTCGCCCACCTCTATGCCCAACTATCGAGCCACAGCAAAGTGCATATTGAGCAAGTAGTGCGTGCCATGTTAAATCATCCCGAAATGGTCGCTGGAGATGGCGAATTTGACACCGAACTAATGCGCCGCACCAATGGGCAAATCCTGAGCAAAGCCGGAGCCGAAGGGGTGCAATGTATCGGCAATATGCACCAGGGTTTAGGCTTAGCCATTAAAGTACTAGATGGCACTAAGAGAGCCAAACACGCCACGGCAATTCATTTACTTAGCCAACTAGGTTGGATTAGCCACGATGTCGCCGAGAGCTTAACCGAAATGTTTTTGATCACAGGGCAATACACTCGCCTTGAGGTTACTGGCGAGTTAGTGATGCATTAATTTAGTGGTTAGTGATCTAGGGGTTAGTTTAGTGTGGGGCGGACATCTTGTCCGCTGATTACAGCCATTTAGCGATTAATTTTCACTGGCTCGTCCCGATACCACCAAGCTAAAATTTGCAGCCAGTTCCAACCCACCTCAGCCATCTGCTGACTCATTTCTTGATCTAAATGCTGACCGTCGGATATGGGCATATAGCCATTACCCCAAGTAATCCAGTTGCGGGGCAAGCGGGCGCGATAGTAACCCTTAAACCCAGAACGCAGCATATAGCCCGTCGTCGAAGCCACCGCCTGATCGCTGCGGATATGAATTAGGGGTAAAGTTTGGCGGGTTTGGGGATCATAGCGATAAAACCCTTTATAAACCTGATCCCTAGTATCGCTGACGAGATCATAGGGCGCATCACCCCACTTGCGTTGTTGCTGGGTATTAATGGCATAACTGCGGGCAGCTACGGCTTGGGCCATCAAAGCGTCCATGTGCCAACTGGCGGGCATTTCGCTCGGCACAACGCTGCGTAAATATTCCTCTAAGGGCAAGATATTCACGGCGATCGCGCGGCTTTGCCAAGGCAAGATCTCAATTTCTCCCGGATAGAGATTAGTGCCGACTTGCACCAGCCCATTATTGGTGGGGGTAATCCGATTCGTGGTGGTGGCGGGGATCGTGTGCCAACGACCGGGATCAATGCGGCGATTGGGTTGTCCGGCGGTTTGTAATAGAGAGGGCTGGGTTACGGCCACAGAAATTTGATTGGTGCTTTCTTCTTTGACTAACACCCTCAACATCAACGCCATGACTGGGGCAGGTAAAGTTAAGCTGATTATTAATAGCACCAAGGTAGCCAAGCCGAACTGTGACCAATGCTTAGCCCACGGGTATGACTTTAACCGTAACCATTGCAAACTATTAGACATAGGATAACGGGCACAAATATTTAAAATATTTATAGGATGTGGAGACGAATTAGGAGACAAATTAAGGGAGGGGGATTGGGCACTAACTTCAGGTTGACTCAAGCCAGCACCAGGGGGAACGAGTTTAGACATAGCTTTAGGTTCACACATAAATCGACTGAAGCAAATCAACTCAAGCACTGCCAGTAATTTAGTCCCAATCAGGTCCTTAGGAACCAAATCAATCACTGGCTCAGAATTGAACACCGGTTATTAAACACTCAAATCTTGATAGGTTACAAGAGCAAAACTACATAATCTAGTTCCGCTGATTCAGTGCCGATTGAGCCATAGGGATTTGAGGTGATAATTTTTGGTTGTTAGGTGTTAGGGTTTGTCAGGATCTTGAGGAGAAATTTTTTGGACTATTTGGGGCTTTAGTGTAGCAAACCTAGACCGTGATCACACAGCATCAAACCCGAAATCGAAATATCTTCCTACAATTTCTTGAACATTTACGATCAATGTAATAGATCTGTTATGGGAAGAGTAAGCGATTGGCTGCGGAGATGGCTCGCCATCTTTGAGGAAAGTCCGGGCTTTCATAGAGACCAGACCGCTGGATAACGTCCAGTGCGTGCGAGCGTGAGGATAGTGCCACAGAAAAATACCGCCAGATCAAGTAAAAAGGTAAATATATTTTTACTTGATCTGGTAAGGGTGCAAAGGTGCGGTAAGAGCGCACCAGCAGGGTCGTGAGGCTCTGGCTTGGTAAACCCCGGTCGAAAGCAAGGCGAGAGTGCATTACATGGGGTCTCTCTTTGGTGTGGTGTACGTGATGCTGCGGCTGCTTGCAGTTGTGGCGTGTGTGCCGCTTGAGGTGTTTGGCAACAAATATCCCAGATAGATAGCCGATAGTGATAGCTTGCTATCATGAAACAGAACCCGGCTTATGTCTTGCTCTTCCTATCAAATCTTGGCTAGATTCACTAGCTAGATTAAATTTAGGTTATGTATTATTTAATCTTAGTTAAGTTTGTTTAATTGATGATTTGATTGAGGTTTTTGATTTCATCTCTCAATTTATGATCTATTAATTTATGATTGATTAAACTAAATCCCTAATTAGTAGATTGATCAACTAAGATTAAAATATAATATGAATGGCGATTTAACCTGTGAAAGGCATATGTGAAAATATAGTTTTAATTACAATTAAATCACAGCTTAAGTTATTGTTTCTCTGAGCAAATTGTATCAAAATTCAATTATTTCAAGCAAGTTATTTGCAAATTATTTCAAGTAAGGCTTAGTCACAATTATTAATTACGAAGAAATTGTCGAAATTCAATTAATAATTTTGTTAGACAGCTTATGATATAAAAAAATGTAAGTTAGCTTTCTTGTAAAATAGCTTTTGAGCAAGGCTTTCGTATGGTTTATTTGATATTGTTAATTATTGCTTTAGATGAATTGCTATTTTGCTAATCTAGCTAATCTTTTTTAGGAATCACTGAGTTAATACTATGGGATTTGCCCCCGAATCAAAGGCAGATGTTAATTTATCGAGTGGGAAATATTCGCCCAAATTAACACCTAAACTAAAATATCTGTTGCCTAGATGGTTGCCCCATATGATTGCGGGAGTGACATCGGTTGGCTTAGGAATCACCCTGAGTCTGCGGTTTATTGATGAGCCACAGTTAGTCAAAGGGATGTTAGTTTATAGCGATATTCGTGTTCCTAAAACCACCGAAGCAGTTGATATTGAAGCCACACGCCAAGCCCAAGAAAAAGTTAAACAACAGGTGGCTCCGGTGTTGCGCCTAAACGAAGAAGTTAACCAATCGGTGCGACAACACTTAGAGTCTTTGCTTAGTTTTGGTGACAAATTACGCAGCAAAGCGGGGAATGCGATTTACACCAATTTATTAACCGAAGAGACACAAAAATTTCTGCGCCAACGGGATGGGGCTGCTTGGGAGCAATTACAGCGACGGGTGAATCGTTTAGCCCTTGGTGAAAGTCGCTCAGATAGCCGTAGCGGGGAGGGGCGTAACAGTGAATTGGAAACCAACGCAGTTAATGAGTTGTTACGGCTCAAAGGCATTTTATCTACTGCGGAATATCAAAACTTAATTAATCAGATTACAACGGTGCAACAAAGCTATAGCGAGGCGATGAAACTGTTGGAACAAGGTCCTGCGATGTTTCGAGAAAGTTTACTAAATCTGTCTGATGGGGAGTGGGGCAAGCTGAAGCAACAGATGCGGGCGGGGCTAGAGGATCTTTTAGCGGGGGGCATGATTTCGGGATTACAGCCAGATATGCAAATGAGACGAATTGATAATTTGCGTAATCTGCCAGAAAATCCGATTCAACGCCGCTTAGCCGCTAATGTTTTGGCTACGGTAATTAAACCTAATCTGACCATCGATTATGTGTCTACGTCCCAACGTGCCGCTAAAGCCGCCGAAGAAATTCAAATGCAAAAGATCATCTTGCATCAAGGGGATGTAGTAGTTAGGGCTGGGGAAAAAATTTCTGAGCGCCAGTTTTTATTTTTAGATGCTTTGGGTTTGACCAGACGACATACCAACTGGTGGGGCATTTTATTAGCAGTAACAACAGCTACGTCTGGGGTGCTGATCTTTGCCTATGGACAGCGGCGTTGGTCGGGTTGGTTTCACATGAAACTCCATTGCAAAGACTGGCTGGTATTTAGTTTGGTGTGTACTGGGGGGGCTTTGGGCACAGTGTTAATGCCCCAGAGTATTTTGGGCTTTTTACCCTTAGCGAGTTTGGGTTTAGTGTTGGGGAGTTTTTACGGTTCACGGCTAGCAACTTTTGCGACGGGATTAGTGTGTGGTTTACTGACCGTGGGCATTGGTTTTGATCTGTTGGGGATAGTACCGATTTTTGCGGGGGCAGTGACCGCAGCGCTGATGACTAATCGCCCTTTGACCCGTTCCCATTTAGCCATGACGGGAATTTTAGTGGCTCTGTTACAAGCCGCGATTTATTTAGCTATGGCCATGGTGTTTTCCACTACGCCACCGGTGGTGATGATGTTATTAGCTCTGCAATATGCCGCTGGAGGATTATTCTCGGCAATTGTGGCTTTAGGAGCAATTCCCTATTTAGAACATCTTTCCTATGTCTTGACTCCATTCCGTTTAGCTGAATTAGCGAATTTAGATCGTCCTCTATTACGGCGCTTAGTTACGGAAACACCGGGTACTTTTCAGCATACTCTATTTGTGGCTAATTTAGCCGAAGCCGCCGCAAGGGAACTAGGAGCCGATACGACTCTAGTGCGCACTGGTACGCTCTATCACGATGTGGGTAAGACTTTACGACCGGAATATTTTATTGAGAATCAATCAGGAGCGATTAATCCCCACGATACGTTAAATGATCCGTGGTTGAGTACGCAAATTATTAAGGAACACGTCACCGGTGGTTTGAAATTAGCGCAGAAGTACCATTTACCGCCATTATTACAATCATTCATTCCTGAACATCAGGGAACAATTGTAATCGCCTACTTCTATCATCAAGCCCAAAAACGCCGGATTAATAATGAAGAGATTACCGATGCGGAATTTCGTTATGAAGGACCAATTCCCCAATCACGGGAAACTGGGGTGGTGATGTTAGCTGATGCCTGTGAAGCAGCTTTACGTTCTCTAGGGCAACATACGACCCTTGAGGAAGCACGCACTATGGTGATGAAGATTTTCCAATCACGATGGGATGATGGGCAATTAGCTGATTCTGATTTAAGTTGGGCAGATTTAGAAAGGATTGCCCCAGTTTTTATTAAAGTTTGGCAAGATCGCAATCATGGACGGATTAAATATCCAGCATTAGCGAAAAAGCTTGATCCGTCGGGTTCAGCGCTACCGGATCAGAATTTAGATCAAACTAACTTGATGCTAGTGCCGCCCTGTCATGGAATTACGCTTTTAAAAAATGTGGTAAGGGATTAGGAAGTTAGGGATAAGTTGATATGTGGTCTTAATAGATACGACTCAAAGGATAATCAGTAGATTTTACAGCAGTTTTCAGATTAACCTAATATGGATGTTAATGATAAAATTCTTATGTAGATGCCATACACCTTCAATAAATCGGGATGCTAATTCATGTAAAGGGAACTAATTTATGCATAATCTAGAATCCATATTAATCAAGATTAATCAACGCAAATCTGAACTCGATATTTTGCGTCACAATCTTGACAATGCCACAATTAAAGAAGCATTGAGAGTTGAATTTTTGTACGAAAGTAATCGCATTGAAGGAAATACATTAACCTTGCGCGAAACTCAACTTGTGATTAATGAAGGGATGACGATTAGTGGTAAGAGTATGCGCGAACATTTGGAAGCAATTAATCATAAAGAAGCAATTTTGTTTATTGAAGATTTAGTTACCCAAAAAATGGATCTGTCAGAATATGTACTCAAACAAATTCATGGAATTGTCTTGTATGGCATAGATCGGGAGAATGCTGGAGTTTATCGCAAGTTACCCGTAGCGATCGCAGGCAGTAAACATTTACCACCACAGCCCTATTTATTGCAAGATTTAATGGGAGATTATTTTCAATTTTATGAACTCAATAAAATTGATTTACATCCCGTAGTTTTAGCTGCTGAAATGCACGAAAGATTAGTTTCGATTCATCCCTTTATCGACGGAAATGGTCGCACTTCCCGTTTAATTATGAATTTAATCTTATTGCAACACGGCTTTCCTTTAGCGATTATCGGCGGTGATTATGAAAGTCGCATGGCGTACTATGATGCTTTAGAAAAGGTGCAAACTGAAGATGATAAACAGTCTTTTATTTTATTGATTGCTGAAAAAGTTTTACTTGCCTTGGAACGTTATATAAATACACTCAGTCCTAACAGGAGCTAAAGCATAATGACTATCATCGCCGTTACAGATGCAATTAGATCTTTTACTGATGTGCAGTCAAAATTTGGATTAGCGCGATCGCTTGACTCTGATTTTTTTGCGGAATGGCAACAGAATTTTGAGGAGCTAACCCCAATTGAAAAAGTGACTTTAGATCGCATTAAGCAGTCATATTTGCGTCATGTCAATGAAGGTTTTCTCTCTGAAGGAATGGTTAATTTATTAGTGGTTTCACCTTTGTTGTTTTTAGCGAACTTTCTCGATGCTCCCTTCAGTCTTCGTAGTGAAGAAGCGGTTGAAATTGTCGATCAAGATCGTGACATTACCTATAAAGGGCGGATTGATGCTTTGGTATTTAAAGAAAATATTTGGGTTGTATTAGTGGAAGCAAAACGTTCGAGCTTCTCATTTTTAGTAGCAGTACCCCAAGCCTTGACCTACATGATGGCAAGCCCTAATGCAGATTTACCCACCTATGCTTTAGTCACCAACGGCGATCATTTTATGTTTGTTAAAAAGCAAGGCTCTCAATACGATCTGTCGGATGATTTCTCGTTGTTTAGGCGATCACAAAATGAGCTTTATCCCGTTCTCCAAATTCTTAAATTTCTGGCAAGTATCTAATTTAGTAAAGAATCACATACTTTGTTATAATCTCCTAGCTAGGCTTTGAAAACTTAAATTATTCATCAAATCAGGCAAAAATATGGATGGTAAGTCTTTAGATATTGTTGCGGAAAAATTAATATATCTAAAGGAGTTATTTCCAGATATTTTTGCTGAAGATAAGATCGATCTGCAACGCTTAAAAGAAGCTTTAGGCGAAGAGGTATTTGTCCAGAATGAGCATTATGAATTGTCTTGGGCGGGGAAAAATGAGGCGCGGCAGGAGATTCAGAAGCAGACAACGGCGACATTAACGCCCGATCGCATTGGCAGTGTCAATTTTGGATCTACGCAAAATGTGTTTATTGAGGGTGAGAATTTAGAGGTTTTGCGGGTCTTGCAGAAGTCTTATTTTGGCAAGATCAAGATGATTTATATCGATCCGCCATACAATACGGGTAATGATAGTTTTGTGTATCCTGATGATTATTCGGAGGGAGCAGATGAGTTTAATAAGCGCACGGGGATTACGGATGAGAATGGATTTTTAAATAAGCAGGATCTTTGGAAAAAGAATAATAAGGAGAATGGGCGTTTTCATTCTGTTTGGCTGTCGATGATGTATCCACGTTTGTATTTGGCGCGGAATTTGTTAAGGGAAGATGGGGTTATTTTTATTTCGATTGATGATAATGAACAGGCAAATTTAAAATTATTATGTGATGAGATATTTGGGGCGGAAAACTTTATATCATCTTTTATTTGGAAAAGACGGCAAAATGTAGATAGTCGCTCTAAAAATGGCGCGTCAGTTGACCATGAATATATTATCGTCTATTCAAAAAATGCGGATGGAAAAATTCGCGGTGCAGATAAAGATATGGATAAATATTCAAATCCAGATAATGACCCAAGAGGTGTTTGGATGAGTGACAATATGATTGGATTAGCGACAAAAGACCAACGTCCGAATTTACATTACGATGTGATAGATCCCGAAACAGGTATTAATTACGGATGCCCTGTAACAGGTTGGCGTTATGAACCCAAACGCATGGCTGAATTTATTAAAAATGGTGAAGTAATATTTCCTAAATTACCAACAGGAAGACCACGCAGAAAAAAGTTTCAAGCAGATTTAATCAGTGAATTTACTGGCAAATCATCCATATTGAATACAGCATTTAATACACAAGCAACTAGAGAACTTAGAGAGTTATTTGGTGGTGCAGATTATTTTGATTTCCCAAAACCAATAGATTTAGTTAAAGAGTTTATTAGCCAATTAGACAATAATGAAATAGAAACAATAATTCTCGACTTCTTCGCAGGTAGCGGCACAACCGCCCAAGCAGCAATGGAACTAAATGAAGAAAATGGAGGGAATCGCCAGTTTATTTGCGTGCAGATGCCTGAAGCATTGGAAGAAAATAGCGAAGCCTATAAAGCAGGTTATAAAACGATCGCTGATATTACCAAAGCGAGAATTAGCAAGGTAATCGAGAAAATTACGACAGAAAGAGAAAGCAAACTAGAGTTAGAAACTAGGCAACCATTAGGATTTAACGCTTACAAGCTTGCACCTAGTAACTTCAAAATTTGGCGATCGGATATTCAAGGCAAAGACGCAATTTTAGAACAATTAGAAGTATTTCAAAGTTCTGAAAAATCAGATAGCCCACAGGAAAATATGCTCACAGAATTACTCCTAAAAACAGGACTAGGGCTAGGGATGAAATACATTCAAGAGCAAAGCTTTTACAAAGTCGGTAACCTCTGGATCTGTTTCGAGAAATTTCAACCAGAGATGAAAGAGCAGATTTTACAGGGGAATGTTCAAAAAGTGATTTTCCTAAATTCCTGCTTTGCCAGTGATGCCGAACTCAGCAACCTGCAACTAGAACTCAAGGAAAACGAAATTAATTTAGTAATTATTTAGGTGAACAATCATGATCAACAATCCAAACGAAAACCCTCAATTTAACGATATTTTGCTGTATACCGCTCCCAATGGTGCAGTAAAAATCGAAGTAATTTACGAAGGTGAAACTTTTTGGTTAAGCCAAAAGAAAATCGCTCAACTTTTCGGGGTTGAAAGCAATACAGTAACCTATCACTTGAAAGAAATTTACCAAAGTGGTGAACTGGAGCCAGATCCAACTGCTCGAAAATTTCGAGTAGTTCAACGCGAAGGCAACCGTGATGTCACAAGGGAGATTGATTTTTATAACCTTGATGTGGTTATTGCCGTAGGTTATCGGGTCAATAGCTATCAAGCCACCCAATTTCGGATTTGGGCAACTAATACCTTGAAAGAGTACATCATCAAGGGGTTTGTGATGGATGACGAAAGGCTAAAGCAGGGTAAACACTTTGGTAAAGACTACTATGATGAACTACTAGAACGCATTCGCGAGATCCGCGCAAGTGAAAGACGCTTTTATCAAAAAATCACTGATATTTACGAACAATGCAGCATTGACTACGACGCAAAATCCCCAACCACACAGACTTTTTTCAAGACAGTGCAGAACAAGCTAGAGTGGGCAATTACAGGAAAAACGGCAGCAGAAATTATCGCCAGTCGTGCCAGTGCTGAACAGCCCAAAATGGGATTACAGACATGGAAAAATATGCCTGAAGGGAAAGTAACTAAGTCTGATGTCACAGTGGCAAAAAATTATCTTGTTGAAAAAGAAATCAAAGAACTAGAACGCATTGTCACGATGTATCTAGACTATGCAGAAAATCAAGCGGCTCGTCAAATTCCGATGAAAATGCAGGACTGGATCGATAAACTGGATGCCTTTTTACGTTTTAACGATTATGAAGTTTTGACTAATTCTGGTTCAGTATCTGCCGAAGTCGCTAAAAATCTCGCTACTACCGAGTATGAAAAATATCGAGTAATTCAAGATCATGAATATGTGTCAGATTTTGACAAGGTAGTCAAAAAATCTCTCAAAAGTGCCAAGAAAAAAGATAAGCCTCAAGATAAAGACTCATGAAATTACCCATGAAATTACAATTCTCTGCAACCCAAGACTATCAACTCGAAGCCGTCAAATCTGTAATTGATATCTTTGAAGGACAACCATTAGCCAAAGGCGATTTTGAAATTTCCTTTGCAATGGAAGGCGCAAGCATTGCCTACACTGAAAAAGGGATCGGTAACAACTTAGTGTTAACTGAATCTCAGATTTTAGAAAACATCCAAACGATTCAAGCAAGAAATAATATTGCCATTTCAGAAGACTTAATTTCCTCTTATTCTGAAGATAGAAGAACAGAATACAACCGCTTAAACTTCACGATTGAAATGGAAACAGGCACAGGTAAAACTTACACCTTCCTGCGAACCATTTACGAATTAAATAAAGTTTACGGATTCAAAAAATTTGTCATCGTTGTTCCTAGCGTTGCTATCCGCGAAGGCACGGTTAAAAATCTAGAAATTACCCATGAACATTTTCAAAACCTGTACGAATGTCCACCAATCAACTATGTAATGTATGACAGTAAAAATCTCACCAGTCTAAAAAACTTTGCCACATCCAATGCCATTCAAGTACTGGTAATCAATATCGATAGCTTCACCAAAGATAGCAACATCATTAACACTGTTAGAGAAACAGGCGTAAAACCAATCGAATATATCCAAGCCACCAATGCGATCGCGATTATAGACGAGCCGCAAAATATGGAAACCGATGTTAGAAAACAAGCAATTCAGAATCTCAATCCCCTTTGCACCCTGCGCTATTCCGCTACTCACCGCAATTTTTATAATTTGCTCTATTCCCTAAATCCAGTCCAAGCCTACGATCTCGGCTTAGTCAAACAAATCGAAGTTGATGGCATCACTAGCGACAGTAACTATAATGCAGCCTTTATTCAGGTCAAAAAAATTGAAGCAGGGAAGAAAAATCTCAAGGTAAAACTAGCAATTTACGTTAATGACAAAGGCGGTGTAATTCAAAAAGATCTAGCGATCGCCTTGGGTGATGATCTATTTGCGAAATCCAACGGGCGCGATATTTACAAAGATGGATTTATCTTAAATGAGATACGGGTAAGCGATCGGGAAATCGAATTTGCCAACAGCGTTATCCTCAAAGAAGGCGAAACCCAAGGCGGTCTAACCGATGAAGTGATGAAATTTCAAATAGAGCGTACCGTCCAAACTCATTTTGAAAAAGTCAAAAAACTGAAACCACAAGGAATCAAAGTATTATCCCTATTTTTTATTGATCGAGTCGCCAATTATCGCAATTACAATGCCGATGGCAATCCCGAACAAGGCAAATTTGCAATTTGGTTTGAAGAAGCTTTCACAAAACAATCTGCGAAAAAAGGTAATCAAGATTTAATTCCGTTTGATGTTTCTCAAGTCCATAACGGCTACTTTGCCAGCGATAAACTTGGTAAAGGGAAAGACAAAAAAGATATTTGGATCGATAGCAAAGAGAATAATACTAAAAAAGATGATGATACCTACAGCCTAATCATGCAGGAAAAAGAAAGACTATTAAGCCTAGAAGAACCACTGCAATTTATCTTTTCCCATAGCGCCCTGCGTGAAGGCTGGGACAATCCCAATGTCTTCCAAATCTGCACCTTAAACGAAAGCAAATCTGAACTCAAGAAACGTCAAGAAATCGGGCGCGGCTTACGTTTAGCGGTAAATAGCGAAGGTCAACGAGTACATGATAAACAAATCAATATCTTGACCGTAATTGC
>JBAXSK010000109.1:0-12960 GCA_037130765.1 Pseudanabaena sp. ELA607 | reverse complement strand
CGGGGGGTGGTCAAGTGCTTTTAATGTGCCAAAATAATTTTAAATGACTATAATTCTTAAATGCTCTCTAAGCCTCTCCCCCTTAGCGCCTCTCTCAAATACGGAATCAGGGAATAGCCACAAAAAATAAACAGGCTAGAAGCCTGTTCCACAGAGAAACTGAATTTGGTTGCATTTAGGATGCTATTACCATCAAAAAATTAGCCTGAGACTTGAGCGACCTCAAAAAAGCTCCATCACAAGGCTTTAGGCTTCAGGGGTGCGCGTCAGTAATACAGGACAAGAAGCATTCACCCGCACATAGTCAGAAACCGATCCACCCAATAACCGATCCAAATCCGGCAAACTGCGAGCAATGGAAGGACGGCGATCCGGTGAACCAATTACCAACAGGCTGGCATTATTTTCTTCAGCGGCTTTACAGATTTCTTTGCCCACATCGCCCGCACCAATCACCACACGATAGGTGATGTTGAGCCGCTTCAGTTTAGCCGTTGCTTCATTCAGGGCATCATCGCCTGAGGCATCAAAGTTCTCTTTTTTCTTGACTACACGCATCAAGATAATTTCTAGATCCTTAGCGCCAGCTAATAATTTAGTGACAAAATCTAAGGCATCTTTCGCCGCTTGGGAATTGTCCACAGAAACCATCACGGTACGAATGGTTTTGATATACACATCATCTTTGACCAACAGCATCGGCACAGAAGCCAATTGAAACACATACTGGCTGACAGAATTAGCCAAAATTGCCTGCAAGCGTCCCATGCCCCTAGAACCCATCACCAAAATGCTAGGCTTGAGTTCCTCGGCAACTTTACATACGACATCTTTGGGATCGCCTTCTTTGAGCAGAGACACCGACGTATGACCCGAACCTAGTTTAAAGCTACTGGCTTCTTTAGCGAGGATGCGTTCTCCGGCAAGGCGATATTCGGTAATTCCTTCCGCAGTGCTAGAACCTGCTACGACGTGCAACACATTCACTTGGGTACTTTGCAGGCTAGGCAACGCCAACAACATATTGGTCATTTCCCGTGCCCGTCCCGAACCGTCTACCGTGACTAAAATTTGCTCAAACATAATAAAAATCCTGATCTTTAAAATTCTTTAGATTAGTTAGTCCAGTCCATCATTGATTATGAACCGAATCAGGGGGATAACTAAAGATTTAATGGCACAACTTTAACTTTAAGAAATTTACTGGAAAGAGATTACAGATTGATCAGCATCAAGTTTAATTAGAAACTAGTCTCCCCCTATAGCTTGACATTTGACTTAACCCATGACAGAGCATTCCCCCGACCCGCAAGCTCATGCATCGGTGCCCCCTAATCCAGTGGGTCATACACCACCAGCCAGTAATTCAGTTTGGCGGAACCTCTTAATTGCCATACCCACTACCCTAGTCCTTGCCTATGGGGGGATTTCAATCTATGCCGCCCATACCCTGTCTTTGCCCAAGCGTAACTTTAATCCTGAATCGGTCAATGCTTTTAAACAACGTCCCCTAGAACTAAAGCTGCGCAGTCGTGACGGTGTAGAAATCGCGGGATGGTTTCTCGATGCTCCAGCTAGTCCAGTTAGTGCCACTACTGATACATCTGGTAATAACCAACCGCCCAACCGCAGCAAAACCAAGGTGATCCTTTTAGTGCATGGCATGAACTCCAGCCGGAGCCGTGAATTTAATAATCGCTTCACTGAATTTGCCGCAGCTTTGCAACAACGGGGTTTTGCCGTGATGATGATCGATCTGCGGGGCCATGGCCAAAGCGGTGATGGTCGCCTCACCTTTGGCACTAATGAAAGTCAAGATGTGTTAGCGGCGGTGCAATGGTTGCGAGATCAAGGCTTTGCCCAAGGCAAGATCGGCGTTTTGGGGGTATCAATGGGTGCTTCTAGTGCCCTGAGTGCTGCCGCCCAGACCCAAGACATTAGCGCCGTGGTCGTTGATAGCGCCTACAGCGAAGTTTATTCCATGATTGCCGATCACTGGACTGAGGCTTCACATTTACCGATGATTTTCCTGCCTTCCACCTTATTTTTTGCCAACTGGTTCACAGGGCAAGAAATCGCTGGAGCCAAACCCGTAGACCGATTAGCCCAATATAGCCCCCGTCCGTTGCTGATTATCCACAGCGCCATCGAACAATATACGCCAGTGCGCCATGCCCTTGCCCTCAAAGCCGCCTATCCCCGCGCCGCATATTGGGAAACCCAAGAACCAAAACACGCCAAAAACTATAACTACAATCCTGAAGAATATATCCGCCGTGTCGCAACTTTCTTTGATCAGCATCTTTAGCTCTGATTTATCAAGACCTAATTATGAAATTCCAACTTATAAATTTATTACGCCAGAATTAATGAATTTATAATAAATAACCTTTAAATAACTTTTAAGTAACTTCCGAATAACTTTTCAGTTAATTTATGAATATTTCTTTTGTTAATAACTATGAAACCAAACAGATAACCTTTAAATAACTTTTGTATAACTTCAATGGGTTGCTTAACCACTATTACACAGTGATAATAGTAATCAGGAAGACATCAGAGACAGACAAAGCAAAGCCAATTATTTGCAGATTTATTTGTAGACATTTACAAAAACAATTTATAAAAACAATTGTTTAAATTAAAACTACAAACCTTGCCTAAAGATTACCTCTAGGAAAAAACACAAAAACTCATTACTTTGAGCATGAGAAAGTCATTAATTTCTAATTGAGATAGTGCTAACTAAAGCTGGTTTTGAGGTTTTTATTGCCATCGCGCCACAACAGTATTTCTGATTGAACGCCCCATATTGCTCCCGTACCATATTTGTCCCGCATTTTTAGTCTTACCACCCACCGCAGAGGAAACCAAAATCATGAAACTCATATCTCCCAACTTATTCGCTAAATCTACCCTAGCGGTTGTTGCTGCCCTTGGTGTAGCTCAAGCCATGCCCTCAGCTTCCTATGCGGGTCAATTAATCAATGGCTGGAATTATGCGGCTGACTCAACCAAAGATGGTGCTAACGGCGCAACTATTGGTGGCAGTACCAATCCCTACGAAATTTATGGCATGGGGATTAAAGTTACCAACAGTTTGATTTACGTTGGGGTCAGAGCTAATACTGGCACAGGTGGCACCAGCAGCGTCAAATGGGGCGATTTGATGTTTGACCTATCGCCTCAATCTGGTTATGGCAACGGCAAGTTTGAGTATGCCGTGCGGTTCCGTACCGATACTGGTGCTACTGCTGGTGGGATGCAACGGGGTGTATACCAAAACGCTGACGGTGCAGTGAGCCTGATTTCCAATCGTTTCAGCAGTTTGAATGGCGGCACTGCGCCCTATAGTGCAGCTACTGGTTATGTCTATAGCGCATTTGTTACGGCTAATGGCGGCACGCCTAAAATCGGTGACTTAGCCGTAAATGATGCTTACTATCCCCAAGGCAAAGACCAGCTAGAGTCGATGATTGACCCTAACAACAAAGGTACTTACCTTGGTGGTGTCAGTAACCTAAACGCCACTCAATTGAGCAATTTAGGTTTTAACGCCACTGCGATGGGCTATCCCACTGGTACTACCTTTGGTTTTAGCTTTGCACGTCCGTCGGGCTTCAGCCTCAATACTGGCTATACCGCAAGTTTGTTCTGGCAGTGTTTGAATGACTCTGTGGCGGTGCGCCGTGTACCTTTACCAGCTTTGGCTTGGGGTGTAATTGCGGCGGCTGGTTTTGGTGGTGCGGCTCTGGCCCGCAAGAAGCAAAAAGCTGCGGCTCAAGCTTAGAAAAACCGCACACCAAGAAAGCAAATGCTTTTGTGTTTGGGTGTAGTTAGTAGATACGTGTCGGGTTAGTTGCTAGTCGGTAGTATTTTCGATGGTTTAATTAAATACCGTAGGTTATGGCTTTGGCTATGTTACCTACGGTATTTTGGCGTTAATGTGCAAAGGCTAATCAACCGTAATGTCCTATCAGCCCGTTGGCTCAATTTTTAATACTGGATTAATCGCCGCGTTATTCCGCCGCTGTAGCCCACTCAAGGTATTACAAGATAGCAGCACCATAGGCAAAATGAATCCACGATGGCGTAATGCTTTAGTGGTTTTAATTTCGGGGATGGCCATGGGCGCTACTACCGATCCTTGGGGTTGGTGGCCCTTGGCTTGGGTGGCGATCGCGCCGCTGTGGTGGGTGACTCATCGCTTAGGTCAGATTAATCTTGAGCCAACAGATCATCGCCAGTATCGCGGCACTTTCTCGGCATTGCTGATGGGAGGACTGTGGGGCATTGGCTATCATGGCATGGCCCTATTTTGGATCACAGGGGTGCATCCCATGACTTGGATGGGGGTGTCTTGGTGGAATAGTTTGGCAATTGCGGCGCTGGTATGGGTGCTGATCACCCTCTGGGGCGCGGTGATGAGTGGGGTTTGGGCGGCGCTAATGGCTCGGTTTAATCGCCATCAGCCAATTTGGATCAGAATTCTGCTGGGTTGTGGTCTACTATGCGCCCTAGAAACATTATGGAGTTGGGGCCCGCTGTACTGGTCATCCATTGCCTATACCCAAAGCCCTCACAATTTATTATTTTTGCAAATTACCCAATTGTCGGGGCAACAAACCATGACGGCGGCTTTAGTAGCAGTAAATGCTTTGCTAGCAGAAGGTTTCGCCTATGGGGTGGTGTATATGCGGGCGGGGCTGCATGACTCCCTGCATGGGCTACGGGACAAAGCTTTAGTTTATGGACAGCGTTGTTTTTTAACGATGATTGGTTTACTCATAGTTATAGGCAGTTATGGTCTATGGGCGATGCAACCAGAGCGCATGGCGGCGACAAATCTACGCCCATTATCTGTCGGCGTAATTCAAGGCAATATTCCCAACACGATTAAGCTTAAACCCCAAGGCTGGGAGATTGCCGTGGCTAATTATGCCAATGCTTACAGTGCTTTGGCGCAGCAAGGGGTGGAAATGATTTTAACCCCAGAGACGGCTTTACCATTTTTGTACCCCACCCCTAAGGAAATTCGCGAGCCATTTGATCAAGCGGTGCGGCGTTATGGCGTACCCGTATGGCTGGGCGGTTTTGGTAAAGGGGCTGATTTTGACCGCACTTTTGACTATACCAATAGCTTGTTTTTAGTCGATGGCAGTGTTAGCAGTAATAATCAACTCCCAACCACCAAGATTTTCGCCCAATATGACAAAGTGCGGCTTGTGCCCGTTGGCGAATATATTCCCCTGAAGCCAGTTTTAGGCGGCTTAGTCAAACGCCTGTCCCCCTTGCAAGGGGAAGTATTATTTGGCGCAGATCGTCAGCTAGTAGATAGCCCTTGGGGACGGCTGATCTTAGGGATTTGTTACGAGTCCGCCTATCCCGAACATTTTCGTTATCAAGCTGCTGCGGGTGGGCAATTAATTTTAACGGCTTCTAATAATGCCCACTATGCCCAGTCCATGCCCGCCCAACACCATGCCCAAGATGTGGCACGAGCCATCGAAACTAATCGCTGGGCAGTCCGGTCTACAAATACGGGCTATTCCGGCATTGTCGATCCCAATGGCCGCACTATTTGGATTTCTGGAATTAACACTTACGAATATCATAAAGATGTAGTTTATTTGCGGCAAACCCAAACTCCCTATGTGCAATGGGGGGATTGGCTGACTCCTTTATTGTTAGTGACAGGCACTGGTTTAGTCGGGTTAAATCGCTGGCAAGGCTGGTGCAAATCATAGGTTAAAAGCAAGAGAAATTTACCGCACGGCGACAATATAGCCAGCATTATGTCGCATTAACGTGTTTGCTGGGCTTTTTTGGTTTATCGTCATAACAGCTAGTTTTGTTGATTCGATGCAATAGCCTGTGATGATTAATTCCTGTTTTGGGATAACCTGACAAGGATTGTATAAATAATGTGCTATATCCCATCAAGCTTGCTATTAGAGTCTTTTTGGCAACTATTAATCATATAAAGTTGTCCCCAAAGAGCGTCTAGGCTAAACACAATTAATTGATGGGCCAATGAGTTTAAACACTTAGAGGTGAGTCAATAAGGCTTTTTAGTGATGGATTAATGCTCCATAGTCTATATAGGAAACAATTTGCAGCAAATAATTTGCGGAAAACAAATTTATTGGATATGCGACAACAGAGCTACTGGGTTATTCTTGGTGCATGGCCACTCATACTAGGTTATTACCTGACCCAGTTAGCTATGCCTATTGCTGCACAAAATAAGGCTCGTCCCAATTTAGTCATACAAAATTTAACTACACAAAGTTTTACCCCACAAAGTTTAGACCCATCAAGTTTAACCAGCCTAAATCCTAGTCTAAAATTATCAGCCGCAGAAAATCAGGTTATTTCTCAATCTGTAACTATTGCTCAGAATGGCGAACCAACCTTACCGAATAATTTGCCAACCAATAATAATTTACCGGCTAATTTGGCCACGCCGCTGCGCCCCTCGCTCCCTAATGCTGCCCCGCTCAATAATCCCAATCTTGGCAATAATGCTAGCCCCACTAAGTTAGAACCACCAATTACCGCCCCACAACCGCGCCAAGGTGGTAGCCAACCGCGCCCCCTCTTACCCAAAAGCGAAGCCATGATTTTGCGCATTGATGTGGTAGGTAGTACGGTGTTTTCTCCGGCGGAAATCAATCAGATCACCGCTAAGTATGTGGGGCAATGGTTGACTCTTGAACAGATGTTGATGATTCGCACGGCAATCACGAATTTATATATTCAGCGGGGATACACTACATCAGGGGCTTTTTTACCGGTGCAGGAATTATCCGATGGTATTTTAAGAATCCAAGTAATTGAAGGCATTTTAGAGAAAATCGAGATTAAAGGTTTATCTCAATTACAGGAAGACTATATTAGGGAACGTATTGGGCTTTATAGTCATGCTCCGGTGAATATTCAGCGCCTCGAAGCGGGGTTACAACTGCTGCAACAAGATCCCATGATTACTGGTGTGCAAGCGGAACTGAAAACAGGTAGCGCCCCGGGCAAAAGCATCTTAGTTTTAAATCTGACGATGGCAGAACCGTGGCGCATCGAAATGGGTTTAGAAAATCGCGATTCTCCTAGTGTTGGTGCTTTGCGGGGTAGTTTCAACATCACCAATCAGAATTTAACTGGATGGGGCGATCGGGCTACAGTTAATTTAGCCATGACCGAAGGAATTCGGAGCTATAGCTTAGAATATGAACGCCCCATTAATGCCATGCAAGGTACTTTAGGCATTCGTTATGCCCAAGATAGCAGCCGCATTGTGGAATATCCTTTTAATGCCATTGACATTCGTGGCATCAGCAATACTTTAGGAATTAACTATCGTCAGCCCCTAGCCCGTTCTGCTAGTGGTGAGTTTGCGGTGGGTTTCGGATTAGATGTGCGTTCCAGTCAGACTTATATCTTAAATGATGTGCCATTCTCTTTTTCCGTTGGCCCAGAAAAAGGTTATTCCCAAGTAGTGGTGATGCGATTTAGTCAAGATTGGGTGAATCGCAGTTCTAGTCAGGTTTTAGCCATGCGTTCCCAATTTAGTCTAGGTATTGGCGGCTTAGGCGCAACGGTCAATAACTCTGGCACAGACGGCAGATTTGCCAGTTGGCTCGGTCAGGTGCAATTTGTGCAAGCTTTGGGGGGAGGTTCCCTATTGTTAACAAGAATGGCCGCACAATTATCGAGTAGTTCCCTTTTACCCCTTGAGCAATTTAGTATGGGCGGCATCGACACCGTGCGCGGCTACCGTCAAAATCGCGTCGTTGGTGACAATGGTATTTTAGCCTCCGTAGAAGGACGCTTTCCCCTATGGCGCGGCAATAGTAATGGTGATGGAGCCTTACAGATTACGCCATTTTTTGATCTGGGGAAAATGTGGAATAATCGCACTACAATTACTGCCCCTGATCTGATTGCCAGTATTGGTTTAGGCTTCCGTTATCAATTAAATCGCCATATTTCCTTGCGTTTAGAATATGGCTTACCCTTAGTTACCACCAATCAGAACGGACGCTCCCTAGAAGATAATGGCATATTTTTCTCGCTGCGGGGCCAGTGGTAGGCAATCGAGAAAAGTCTCATTTTTCGAGAGATGATGTCAGGGTTAGAGTTGATTCCTCAAACACTTTAAGAATCTTTACTTTTAAATATCTTTACTCGTATTCGGCATGAAAGTGGGGCGCTCCGGTAGCTTACTGGGGTGATATTCAGGCACTTTCGGCGTAGCTACTTCAGGAATCCTGGCTTTAAATTCGGACTCATCAAGAACGATCTGCAATCGTGGCCCAGTAGAGGCAAGGCGAACAATCATGCCGTCATGAAGCCGTAGGGTTTCAATGGGTTGATTATTAGTAAAACTACCATTAGCACTGAGATTGACCACTTGCCAAAACATAGGCTGCCGTTGTAGCTCTAAGTGATGACGCGACACTACGGAGCTATATAGCACCACTTGATTACTTGCCGCACGACCGATCCGAATCAGGGACTCATTTTCAAATCGCCATGTTTGGGCAACTTTATCTTCGGTAGGATGTAATAAGTTCAGCGTAATCACAGGCTGTTACAACCGATAGGATGATTCTTAACGCACATCATATTAACATGAATTTAAGGATCAAGGATTGAATCAGCAATTTTGCTGTAGCTCTTGCTTAAGTTTTGTATCCCACACAATTACTTCACGATAATAGTTTTTTTGTATTAACTCTATTTGAGAAATAAACCTTACTTTCTTTCTCCCGTTTCTGGTATCAGGGATTTATACCTTGATTAAGCACCAAGGTATTAGTCAGAACGGCATTAACTACATCTCGGTCAAAAGCATTGACATTAATATTCCTCACCAAGTAATTTTTTGTTGTGTCGTTGTGTGTTCGACGAACAATCAGATTGATTACAGGAACCCGTTTAGCCATTTTGAATGAATCAGATGCATTAGCTAAGAGAATAGGAGCTTGTGCTTCAGACAATAAAAAGGGAGGAATACTGTTACTCACTGTATCTTCATTGGGATCGGGTAAGTACCCTCCATTTTGTGGGACTGCACGTATCATGGTTACACAGTTAGTAGTGGTAATATTGTACGGATTTCCATTATTGTCAACTATACCAACAGCAATAAAACTTTTACCATATCTAGAAGATTCAGCACGACCACCATCATTTGGATATTGACCAATTCTAATGGGGCTATTTGAACCTAAAGGTATACCGAGTGGCATATCCTCTGGCATAGCAGCTAACTTTTGTTCCGCTTCTTTTAGCAAGTCCAGCAGATTATTACTATCACCATCCGTAGTCAATGATTGTGCCAGCAAATCACGGGAGTAATCCAGCCCCAATTCCCTTGGTTCAACCACAGCATCAATTGTCCCTGAGGAAATTAAGGCTTTGTATTTACTGCCCACTGCATCGGAGGGATTTCCCCCTAAAAACACCGCCAAACCAAAAGCAACCAAAGCCATCGCCACCACCCAAAACAAAGTAAATTTTTTCTTCATTGCCCTTAACTTTACTAGTTGCTACTTTTTAAAATTCACTTAATACCAGTTACTTATCGCTTGGCTTAAACTCTACACAGATGCACAAATTTCTTATTCAGAACCGCATTAATTACATCAAGATTAAAAGCATTAGCATTAACATTTCTCACTAAGTATAACCAGTTCAAATTATTTTAGGATAGTAAAAGCACTTGCCCCCTGCCTTTAATTCGTCGTCATAGCAGGGGTGGCAGGCTTTGTCTCACGGGGTGGTGCTATTTATGATCTGCAAACTATCCCATTCTGATCTTGATTGGCTATAACTCTCAAATCAGTTCCTAAATTACCCCTTTAGAGCTAGGAATAGTGGCAGCCCGACGAGGGTCAATCTCGGTTGCCATCCGCAATGACCGCGCAAATGCTTTGAAAGATGCCTCAATAATATGATGGGAATTCACTCCATCCAACTGCCGCAGATGTAACGTCATTTGCGCTTGATTGACGACCGCTTGATAAAACTCCCGCACTAGCTGCGTATCATAAGTGCCAACGCGCTGAGTGGGAATCTCCAAACCATAAACCAGATAAGGTCGTCCCGAAAAATCCAATGACACCTGCACCAGCGACTCGTCCAAGGGCGCGATAAAATGTCCAAACCGCACAATCCCCTGCCGATTGCCCAAAGCCTTATGAATCACCTGCCCTAACACAATCCCCACATCTTCATTAGTATGGTGATCATCAATGTGTAAATCTCCCGTAGCTTGTACTTCTAAATCCACTAAACCATGAGAACAAATCTGGTGCAACATATGATCCAAAAACGGAATCCCCGTGGCAATGTTGGCTTTGCCAGTACCATCTAGGTTGATGGCAATGGTGACATCGGTTTCACCGGTTTTGCGGCTAATTTTGGCAATGCGAGGCGCAGGTAATTCGTAGGACATGGGATTTTTTTAATTCATACTAAGAAATCGGTAATTCTACTACTCTAGCAATCATTTCTACTCATTTTGTGCTTGTAATAATCTTGTATAGTGGCATTGCATTTGCCTGAGTTGTCCTAGCAGCAGACTAAAACAAAAGCATGGACGATTATCGCATCTGGATTAGCAGATGGAGAATTCATGACTAGTTGATTCAATTTCAATTGAACTAAAATAAGTCTGTAGTTTTTGCTACATTACTTTAGCTTTTAAACTCATCATAACATAGTAGATTTTTTATATGTAAAGATTCATAAAATATCGTAAAGAGTAGCAATCCACAATGATGTTTTCTCGTGAAAATTTTATTTTCGTTCGGCTAACGTAAACCAATAAATTAGCAATGTTGAAATTAGTCATAACTCATTTCGTATTGCTATATCATTTTCCTGAGTTTCTTACGCAAGTAATAAATGACAACTTGGCAAAATGGTTCGAGATCTCCTCCATCATCACCATTCCATTTGCGAAGTTCTTTCTCTATAGCTATCTTTGAAGGATTGCCTCTCATAAAGCTTTGTTGCAGAGTAATTAATACTGCTTTACGGTTACGAGTTAACAAACTTGAATTTAAGTTTAGAACATCATTAATCTCTTGATTAAATTGCAAATCGCTTGATTGTATTGTTCCATCCCCTAGAAACTGTAATTTGCTTTCAACATCATGCAATGGGTCTGCTGGATTAAATGATATGTCATCATTCCCTTTGCTGGTATCACAATGCTGATCGCGTTTGGATTTTCCTTTACCGCCAAGACAAGCTCCCAGCAGATTATCATAGTCTAGCTGTTGTGTTGGATATTTATCTTGACATTGCCAATGCTCAATTTTCATGCTGTCCAGATTGGGGCGAATCCTTTGCATACAGTAACAGCAAATGCCTCGTTGCTCAGATACTAAACTTTTTCGTAGATCATCTTTCTCAGCGTAATTTTCGTAATTAGAATTGGTATTGCATCGATGCTGAGTTAATGATCTTGGCTCAGCGACTTTTTGAATATTTCTCATTCATTACCCTCCAAAAATTTGATCAACGTTTTGGCACGAGTAATTTCAGGGTCATGATCGCCAATTTTTCTGATCAGTGGAATCATCGCTTGCCGAGCCATATCAAAATCTTCATCATCAATTAGTTGAAACATCTTATGAAGATTTTGAGTGACTTCTTTATTTCGTTCTGATGCTCCCATTAGCTCGTCTAAGACTCGATTTGCATCTAGA
Organism: Pseudanabaena sp. ELA607; assembly: GCA_037130765.1. GTDB lineage: Bacteria > Cyanobacteriota > Cyanobacteriia > Pseudanabaenales > Pseudanabaenaceae > JBAXSK01. The sequence goes on along the minus strand of JBAXSK010000109.1, from coordinate 1,240 downwards.
CCATAGGACTCTGAAGGAATTGTGGAGATAGTGCTACCATTTTCCGCCTCATATTCAAGAAATCTAATGCAATTCGCTTCGACTTCACTAGTAATTATCGGTGAATGGGTAGTACAAACAAATTGAATGGCGGGAAAAGTATTTTTGAGATCATCGACGACTTGACGTTGCCATTTGGGATGCAGATGCACATCAATTTCATCAATCAGGACTAGCCCAGATGTTTGCTGCAAGATTTGCGGTAATGCTTGATTTTCTGTATCTATTTCTTTGGGTAGAAAAGCAGCGTTCTGAGTAACAATCTTGATGGCGAGATCGGCGACAAGGGCTACCATCATTTTTTGTCCTGCACTCAGATTACTAAAGGGTTGGGGCTGACCATCGATCGCTATGACAATTTCACCGCGATCACCATCAAACCAAAGATCATTAGCATTAGGAATACAGCGCAAGATGGCGAACTTCACAACCTTGTAACCTGATCGCATTTGCCCCTGTTTCTTGACTGAGGCGATCGCTTCTTTTTGAAACCATGTATTTAGGCGAGAGGTGCTAATCCGTTCTTCAAAGCAATCATAAAAAGCATCCCAACGACGCGATGGACTAGTGTAGGTTATAGCGCGTTGATTGGAAGTTGTGCCCGATCGCCCCACTCCATAATAAGCAATGATAGGGAGCCAGATTTTATCGCCTGCTGTGACCTGTTTAAACAACTTAGAGATGATATCTAGAGCTTCTTTTGCTTCTGTATTGGAAGTTCGAGAACTATTCTCTTTAATTTGTCGTAACCATTGCACAGGTTGATCGTTGATTGTGCCGATCGCTTTAATTTGTGTGGGCTTATGATCGACAAATTGGGTGATGGAGTCAGTAGAGACAGCCTCTAAACGGATTTCTGAGCGTAAAATATTACGGCGGCTATTGTTGAGAGTGGTATCGGGGGAGTTGACGAGCCAAACTCCTGCGGCGATCGCAAGAGCATCAAGAATGGAGGTTTTGCCAGTGCCATTGTCACCAATTAGTAAGGTAAATTGAGGATGGAGGTCAAGTTTATAGTCTGAAAACTTTTTGAAGTTTTTTATTTCTAGTCGGTTAATTTTCATGGCTGTATCCTGCGACAGACTCCTTAAAACGTCTGAAATCCATCCTAGATAATGCTATCAGAATTAATCGCATTCTCGAAGCGCAACCACTCTAAAGACCAATCACCATAGATTGATTCGATTTGTTCTTCACAACA
>JBAXSK010000108.1:0-13013 GCA_037130765.1 Pseudanabaena sp. ELA607 | reverse complement strand
TGGGAGAGGGGCTAGGGGTGAGGGTCTTAGAAACTTCTGCGTAAGTCCTAATTAACTTACCTAGTCATTGCACCGTCCAAATTCACCCTAAATCCTGAAACATCACTGAAACCAAATGTTAGGCTACATCACTACCTTAGTCAGTTTAGCGGCAATTTTTGCCCTGTTTAGTTTGGGGTTAAACCTGCAATGGGGTTTTGCGGGGTTAGTCAATTTTGGTCACGTCGCGTTTATGACCCTTGGGGCTTACACCACAGTCTTGCTCAGTTTAAATGGCGTACCCTGGTTTTTCGCAATTTTGGCTGGAGCCGGAGTCGCGGCTGTACTGGGCTTACTGATTGGTAGCACCACCCTAAAGTTACGGGAAGATTATTTGGGTATTGTCACCATTGGCGTGTCAGAGATGGTGCGTCTCGTGGTGAATAACGAAGAACAACTTACCAAGGGGACTAAAGGTGTTTATGGCTATCCTTTGCCCTTGGCGAACTTGATCAGCGTTGATTTGTACCCCATTGCCTTGATGGTGATGATTTTACTGGTATTGGGTTTGATTTACTGGCAGTTGGAATGGCTGGTGCGTTCCCCTTGGGGGCGAGTGCTCAAAGCCATTCGCGAAGATGAAGAAGTTGTGAAAGCGATGGGCAAAGATGTTTTTTGGTATAAGCTCCAAGCTTTCACCATTGGCGGCGGCATTGGCGGCTTAGCTGGGGCATTTTATGCATGGCAGTTAACTACGGTTTACCCCGATAACTTTTTACCCCTGATGACTTTCCAAGCTTGGACAATTGTGACCATTGGTGGGGCAGGCAATAATCTAGGCGTGTTGTTAGGAGCCATGATTTTCCAGCTTTATAACGTCTTGCCGCGATTTTTGCCAGAACAGATCCGCGCCGATGGCGGTCGCTTTGAGGCTTTACAGTTGATGCTGATTGGCTTGACCTTAATTATTTTGATGATGTGGCGACCCCAAGGCATTATGGGCAAAAAAGACGAGCTAACTTTGTCACGTTAGCCGTTATCCTAAGTCCTCATCAGGGTAAGTAATTATACTTGTTAGGAGTGGATTAAAAAATTGAATTCAAAGAACTCAAGTAAATTCATGCTATCGGGTGAGGTTTAATTCAAAGCCATTGCTCTATCTTTAATTACATCGAAAGCCTTAAACTGACTGTGCCCAGTGACCCCAATACTGGGCTTTTTGTTTGAGTACATTTTCAGCTTAGACCCAAGATATTGAGATAAAATTCTGTAACCATAAGTGTAATCGTTGCAGGTGTGTAGCTGGATACGCCAAATTTAACTGACTGGGGGAATGCTACGAACAGGCAAAGTGCCGCGTCCCACGATGGTTATATTTGAGAGTCATGATTTGTAATTATGATTTGGAAGAAATTAGACCGTAAATTGCTGTAAAGCCAAAAGATTGCCAAGATCAATATATTTTTCTGGTAAAGTCAGCAAAATATGTTTTAGCTCATCTCTTAGCCAATCTCTGCGCTACTATTTAGCCACTATAATGATTGCGTCGCGTTGTGATTAGTGAAATTATTTAGCTGAAACACCAATCGATAGGCTAATAATCTGCTTGCTACATGGAGTTAGTTTGTGGGCAACAAGTCGCTGATGTATCCGTCAAAATCTCAGACACAATATCGCCATAGTGGAGGTTGGTCGTGAGAAAATATTGCAAAACATTTGGGCTAAAAACATTTGGGTTACAGGGCAGCTTACTGAGTGGTTTATTAGGGCTAGGATTGATGTCCCTATGTGCTAGTGCTGCCGCCGCAGGTTCAAATCCTCAAGGACTCAGGATTGATCAATTAAATCTTAGCTTTACCGTTAACTCTGCCTTATCCAATCAAGCTTCTCCGGGAGAAACTGATGCCCCAACCGAAGATGAGGAAGAAACTGGTGAGCCGCCGCTACCCTTAACTACATCTAATGCTGCCCCGAATAACAATGCTCCTCTAGCTAATTGCAGTAATTTAGCTATTCGTCGCTATGTGATTTTGGTCAATCAGCCCATTGACAGTTTGCCGCAATTACCCGAATTTTTGACCATTGCCGCTGCGCCTTGCCAATATTTTGGGATTTTGATGACTTCTTTTGGCACATTTGATAATGCAGAGTCAGTGATTTTGCGGGCTGATCAACTCAGGCAACTCAAATTAGATGCCGTGGTGCATTCTTTTAAGGGAGATGTGAGCGGCTTAAATAAAAATTATCGGGCTTATAGTGTGATTGCCGAAATGGGTAGTAATCCAGACAATACGGTGCAGCAATTGCAAGCCCTCCGCTTTAGTCCGCAAAAAGTTAATTTAGGTAATCGGACGGTTTTAGTTGTTTCGCCGTCTTCTAGTTTGGCTCCTGCTAAGACCGTAGCCAATAATTTGCGGACTCGGGGTTTTACGACTCAAGTGATTAGTGCGTCCCTCCTCAATCGCAATTTTTACCCTCCCGCTGACCCCAATCGTGGGGAAACTGCCACTGCCCAAGGTGCTACGCCTAATCCTGCCTCCCGTCCGGCGAATAGTTCTAAGCCACCTAATTCTAAACCTAGTCCTAAACCCACAGCTAATAATGCGGCACTGCCTGCGATTCCCCCCTTACCCCAAGGCAAAGTTTATCGGCTGTTGATTCCGATGCGCAATGCCGAAACCCTAACCCAAGCCAGAGCCATTGCTAGCGATGCTTTTCCCTGCACCATCCAAGGGAAGCGTTTAATTCAAGTGCGCAGCTACACAGATCGGGATAATGTCACCCGCGAACGGAATCGCTTTAATGAGCGTTTTCCAGGCACAATTGTTATTATTGAGTAAAATTGCGTAAGTTAGGGTGAGTTAGAGCCGTTTCTGGTGGAATGGGCAAATATTTAATGGGACGCAACTATTTAGAATCTAGATATTAAGTACAAAATCCTTGTGGGACAGGCATCTTGACCATTCATAGTGTATCTTGTGCAGTTGAAATATGCTGTAACAGATCGCCTATCAAGCCATACCCCATCACCTGTGACGTAGACTGTTAATGGATCAGATTTCTTTAAAACAAAAAGTAGAAGCGGTGCTGTACCTGAAGGCACAACCGATTACCATTGAGACTTTAGCCCATATTTTAGGTTGTCCCGAAGAGGATGCCGAAACTGGCTTATTAGATTTGGTAGCAGAATACGCCCACCGTGATAGCGCCTTAGAAATTAGTGAAACTCCTGATGGCTTCGCTTTGCGACTCCGCAGCGAGTTTACGGATTTAGTTTATGAATTAGTACCCTTAGATTTATCCAAAGGAACCCTGCGTACCTTAGCCGCCATCGCAATTAAGCCTAATGCCTCCCAGTCAGAAATAGTAGAGTTGCGTGGTTCGACTGCCTATCAACATATTCAGGAACTGGTTAGCCAAGGCTTTGTGCAAAAACGCCGTCAATCCGATGGGCGTTCCTATTGGCTCCATGTGACTAATAAGTTCCATCAATATTTTGAAATTGATGATTTATCGATTTTGCTGGGTAATATTCAACCTGAACGGGAATCATGATCCAAATCAAGATAACAAACTAAGAAAATAAACACCCTATAGGATGGAGTTACTCAAAGTAAGAATGGCACAGCTTGAAGGCAATAAACAACACCACCCCGTCAGGCAAAGCCTGCCACCCCTCCCTTGGAGGGGAATTACAGACAAGATTAAAATTCCCCTCCAAGGGAGGGGTACGCCGCAGGCGGGGGGTGGTCAAGTGCTTTTAATGTACCAGAATTATTTGAAATGACTATATTTCAGGATAATTGCAAAGCAGACTTAATTAATGGCATATCTGGTTGAGCCAGTAAATCAGAATCTTTGGCTTTTTCTGTAACTTTGGACATTTGCGCCGTTGGCGATGGCTCTGAAGGTGCTAATTCTGGAGCTAAAAATTGCTGCACTTCCACGGCGATTTTGGTTAAACCACTGTTTTTTGATAAAAAACTATTGGCTCCAACCATTTTGGCTCTGACGCGATCAATCAAGCCATCATTGCTAGTTAAAATCAAAATTGGCGTGGTCTGAAACTCTGGTGACCGGCGTAATTGAGCGCATAATTCATAACCACTGACAATGGGCATCGTTAAATCTAAAATCACCAAATCTGGCTTCTCTTTTAGCAAAATGCTCAAGCCTTGAATCGGATCATTTAAGCCTAAAAATCCTACGCCCAATTGTTTGGCCATCGACTCTAACATAGAGCAAACTTGAGCGCTGTCATCAATGCAGGCAATTAGGGGGCGCAGTAATTTAGTTTCTGGCGCAGGCTGTTCTGCGGGCAAAGTACGCGGCTCAGGAATCGCGGCAAAATTGGGTAATCGGGCATCAGGCACTTCATTTAGCCCAATTAAACCCCGATGATAATAGGTTAACAGCGACTGCATTAAGGTGATGACATCTTTACGCATCCACAGGGCTAATTCGCGCAGGGTGCGTCGGCCATCCAGAATGGTCACTAAAGTTTTATAGGTTAATTCGGAAGTTTCGGTGTGGAGTTGCTCAGCCCGCTTGATCCAAGGGGCGAGGTTCGGTGAAAAATCCGTCATGCCGAGTTTGCGCCATTTTAGCCATTCTTCGTAAACTTGATTGATGGTTTGTTCGCCATGGAGCAAAGTAATCGTGGCTGATAGGTTGCGATGGACTTCGCCATAGTAAGTGATTTGTTGCGCCGCCGCCTGTTGCAAAATATCAAATAAAACTTCATGGATGCCATGCTCAACCACGGGGCTAATCTGATCGCGGGTAAAGCTCTGGCGTTTGAGTAAAATCACTAAAACGTGATAGTCCCAATAAGCGATTTCTTCGGGAGTGCGTAGGGAAATTTTACTTAGATCGACGTGAAGCTTATGTTGGCTCATTAAACGCCGCCAGCGACGATGGCTATGATGGCCACCGGCGGCCCAGATAATCCGTCCTAAGTGATAATGTAAATACCAATGCTGTTCTTGCTGATCTTGAATCTCAATGCAACCACTAAATTGGCGCTGGCTATAGCTGCGTAATTGTTCCACTAAACTATGTACGGCTAAGCTATCAGTGTCCATGGTTAAATCCCCTTAGTACTGCAATATAGTTGGTGTTAAGAGTCGAGAATAAATAATAGGAATAGATATTGGATTAACAAGTATGAATTTGCCGATTTAGCTGTACTCTATGATAAATCTATGACAGTAAGATAGATAATTTGCATACTTAGAACATTATGGCGAATTTTTTATAATCAATAGACTGAAAACTGTAGCTAATCTCTGATTAATACTTAGCTCCTCAGCGTGGGTTTCAGAAATATTGATGTTGCCTAAATTCCGTCTCTTTAGGGGATATAAAAAGCAGTAAGTTACGTTTTCAGCTAAACTTAAATTTTCTTAAATAAGCTCTTAGGCAGTGGATTTGCTGGGTTAGTGCAGGGATAATAGCCCCAAGGGAGTGGCAATTTCATCTGGAATCCCCTAACAGATTAACCAAAAAGCTTTATTAGGAATTTAAGACAGGAGCGCAATTAAAATTGTATCAAAGGTTATGTTTCAGCCTCATTTTGACGGCTATCAACATCGGAAATAACGGCTCAAAATATAGCTAATTGAGATAGTTAAGGTTTTTTCCTAGTTTTTGTTTAATGCTAGATTAATATGTGACAGTGTTATCATACGGATCATTATCATTCTAGTTTGTGTTTTCTATCACGTCATCACAGAGATATAGATCACAAGGATGAGTGATCCGGCGACTAGCTCCGGTTTGCTCTAGTCTAAGCGGTGACAAATATACATCAACCAACCCTTGGGAGGGGGCGTGTCTGGTCTGCTGGTGGTGTGCCCCATGGGGATGGGATAGATTTGATAATGATTTTTTCCGAATTAGGCGCGATTAGGGCACGGCTTAATAAATTAGTCACTATTTAAATGCGATATGTAAACAATGGCGCTCACTACTACTAAAAGGTGTAAGAAACTGGTCAACTTCTAAAACGATCCGTTGATAACCTGACTCTTGGCTAATCTTCGCTAATATTTCTGTCCTTTGGGTGGGAGTGGTTTCTTGCCATTGCCCCCGATATAAAATTACTCTGCCCGTGGGTTTGAGCAAAGGTAAAGCATATTGCAAGCACTGCTCCACACTAGCCACCGCTCGCAGCGTAATCAAATCATATTGATCAGTGGCTTGTTCCTGAATCACTCTCTCTACTTTAGGTTTAGCAAAATTAGTTTTTTTGCCAATTGCTTGCGATGCGCTCTGGTTTGATGCTATCCGCCATTGCATGGGGCGTAAGTCTTCGGCTCTGGCGGCAATACCTTGGGCATTTTCTAAATTTAGAGCAGTAATCGCTTCATTGACAAAAGCAATCTTTTTTTGCCGACTGTCCAAAAGCGTAACCTGCCAATTAGGGAACACAATCGCAATCGGCAAACCGGGAAACCCTGCCCCTGTGCCAATATCCAGCACTTGCCAAGGTTCGGCTTCCTGACCCCAGAGAGGCAATAAGGCTCGCAAAGAATCCCACAGATGCTTCTCCCAAAAGTCTGTGGGTTCCGTAATGCGGGTCAGATTTTGTTTCTGATTGCCAGCTACTACTAACCCATAAAGTTGCGCTAATTGCTGAATTTCATGGGGTGAGGGTTGCCAAGCCAGAGTTTCCGCCCACTGAGGACTAAGTTTAACAAAGGGATCTGGGATATGCATGAAAATTAGTTAGGGAGCTTTATCTTTTACTGGAGCCGTAGACCGGACGGACAATTCTTTGAGTTGTTTGTCATCCACTCCAGAAGGAGCATCGGTCATCAAATCGCGGGCTTGCTGAGTTTTCGGGAAAGCAATCACATCACGAATCGAATCAGAACCAGACAAGAGCATCACTAAACGATCTAAACCATAGGCAATGCCACCGTGGGGCGGCGTACCATATTCAAAAGCTTCTAAAAGGAAACCAAATTTTTCCTTAGCTTCTTCGGGAGTTAGACCAATGGCAGCAAAAACTTTTTCTTGAATGGAACGCTGATAAATCCGCAAACTACCGCCACCAATTTCTGTGCCATTCCACACAATGTCATAGGCGACAGCGCGGGTATTAATGCCGATTTCGCCGCCATCCCGTGCCAAATCTTCGAGATTGGGACTGGTGAAGGGATGGTGAATCGCTTCGAGGCGTTGCTCATCGGGATTCCATTCAAACATCGGGAAATCTACAATCCACAATAGATTATTCTTGCTGTGATCGATTAAACCCAGTTCATTACCCAAAAATAGGCGCAACCGGCTCAGAGACTCATTGACAATGCCGGTAGCACCAGCACCAAATAGTAACAATGTCCCTGGTTCGGCGTTGGTACGCTCCAACAGAGCCGCTTTAATTTCGTCGGTGAGACTGTCTTTGAGTGCGCCGATGGTATCAATTACGCCACCTTCACGGACGCGCACAAAAGCTAAACCCTTAGCTCCATATTGACAAACCAAATTGGATAAATCGCCGCCCGGCTTGATGCGAGTATTAGAAATCAAACTATCGCCATTGGGAATAGATAAGACTTTAATCACGCCACCATTAGCCACAGCGCTAGAAAATACCTTAAAGCCGCAATTAGCGAACAAGTCAGAGACGTTAATTAGTTCCAAACCGAAGCGAGTATCAGGACGATCACAACCGTAACGCTCCATGGCTTCGGCATAGGTCAAGCGGGGGAATGGTGCCAGTTCTACGCCTTTAATCGCTTTGAACAGATAATGGACTAGATTCTCATTCAATTGTAAAATCTCTTCTTGGGACATGAAACTCATTTCCATATCCAACTGCGTGAATTCCGGTTGGCGATCGGCGCGTAAATCTTCATCGCGGAAACAGCGTGCAATCTGGTAATAGCGATCACACCCTGCCACCATCAATAATTGCTTAAATAGCTGCGGCGACTGGGGCAGGGCGTACCATTGTCCAGCATTGACGCGGCTCGGTACGAGGTAATCCCGTGCGCCCTCTGGGGTAGAACGACATAATACGGGAGTTTCCACTTCCATAAAATGATAATTATCTTCGAGATAACGGCGCAAAATCCGCACCACTTCTGCCCGCAGTTTGAGATTATTGGCAAGGCGTTCACTGCGAATGTCGAGATAGCGATAACGCAAGCGTAATTCTTCTTTAACGTGTGCGGTTTCAGAAATCAAAAATGGTAACTGCTTGGTAACGGGGTTGAGCAGTTGCAAGGATTCGGCATAAATCTCTACTTCCCCTGTGGCTAGTTTGGGGTTGAGGGAATCATCGGGACGACGGGAAACTTTGCCTGTAACCTGAATCACATATTCATTACGCATTTCCCCCGTAATTTCATAGGAGAGGGGGGTGCGTGCGGGATCACTGACAATCTGCACAACGCCAGTTTTGTCTCGTAAATCGAGGAAAATCACGCCACCATGATCCCGCCGCCGATCTACCCAGCCGCACAGGCTCACCGACTCGCCAATATGTTGAGCGCTTAATTGACCGCAATAGTGGGAACGCATCATGATGAACTTTCAGACCTTAACCTAAATTAACTAAATTAAAAATACTCTGAACCAGACATTGTACAAGACTTTTGGGTCAGATTAGACAGATATAGTTATTTAAAATTATTATGGTACATTAAAAGCACTTGACCACCAACCGCTTGCGGGGGATGGTGTTATTTATTGCTTTCAAGCCATGCCATTCTTACTTTGATTGACTATAACAATTAATTAACGATTCTAGCTACAGAACCTTGGGCTGTTTTATTGACTTCGATTAAGACATGAAAAGATTCTTTTAATTGCGGCATATGGGTGATGATTAAAATACATTCAAAAGAAGCCGCAATAGCATTTACCGCCGCCACCAAACGCTCACAACCATGATGATCTTGGCTGCCAAATCCTTCGTCAATAATCAATGTTTGCAGAGTACTACCCTTCCTTTGCGCTAAAACCCGCGATAGAGCTAAGCGAATGCCAAAGTTAATCCGAAATGCTTCGCCGCCGGAATAGGTCTCATAGGCTCTTGTACCTTGGTGATCCGCAATTTCAATTTCTAGGGTTTCTATGGTGTCTCCCTTCTTCGTGGTCTTTTGGGTGATAAATCTGACCGTTAGCTGATGGGCGCTCAGTTGCGCTAAAATATGGTTCGCTTCCACTTCAATTTGCGGTAAGATTGTCTCTAATAAAAGCGATTGAATGCCATTTTTGCCAAAAGCTTGCCCTAGTTCCTGATGCAAAAATAAGCGATGGCGCACCTTAGCCAAATCCTGGGTTAATTGTTCGCACCGAAGTTGATCTAAACCGATTTGATGCTTCATTTGCCTCTGGCTACCCAATTCAGCCAAAGTTTGATCCATCAGAGCGCGGGTATGTTGCAATTCTGTTTGTAATGCTTCCTGTTCCCTAATAAACATTTCTGGTGGTGGCAATCCCGCTAACTGCCCTTGTAAAGCTGCCACTTGAGCCATAATTTGCTGCAATTGCTCTTGACGTTGCCGCAGTAAATCCCACATTTCCTGAGCTTGGCGCTGTTGTTGGGGATATTCTTGTTCCGCTAACTTCAACTCTTGATAATGTAACAGAGCGGTGGTTGTCACCTCTTTTTGGTGGCGAATGGCTTCATGATGGGCTAAATCATAGTGCAATTCTACTATTGCCATATCACATAACTGTAATTGCTGATGGAATTCGGGCGCAAATGCCCCTTGATCTAATTGTTCCTGATGCTTTCTAATTTTCAATTCTAGTTGAGGCATCTGTTCTGCTAAATTGAAGGCTTGTTTCTGCGCCGATTTTAATTCAGAATGCTTGATTTCCGACCATCGCCAGCGTTCTACTTCACCTCTTAATAAAGCGTGAGTTCGTTCATCGTAATTTAATTGAATTAAGTTCTCGGTTAATAAATGCAATTCCTGTTTAATAGATAGTTCATAATCATGGTGTTGTAATTTAGCTTCTAAATTGGCAATTTCCCTATGCAAGGTGGCGAGATTTTGGGCTTGTTGATGCATCACTTCCCACCGCACATGAAGGCTACCGCGCTGTTCCAATAAATGATCAAGGGTGGTAATTTCGTCTCGCAATTGCCGATATTCTTGACGTAAAAGCATAATTTCTCGCTCTAAAAGCACAATTTGCGATTCTAAGGGGGTAATTTTAGCCTGTTGTTCTTCTAATTTGCTCCGTTGCTGTTGCTCGATATAATGCCAATGATCCGCAGCTAAAGGCTGGGCACACAAAGGGCATGGGGTATTAACTGATAATTGCTGATGCCATTGCTCATGATTTTGTTGTAATTGAGTCAGATTCTCGATTAATTCTTGATATTGTTTTTGCATCGCTGATAGTGCCTGTTTGCGCTCTAATCCTTGCTGGTGCACTTGTTGATAAAGGCGTTTGCGCTGTTCTAGATCATGAATGCGCTGATCTAGATTCTGAATTTTGAGAGCTAATGCTTCTAAACTGGGCTGATTTTGCCATTGTTGCGCTTGGGTGGTTAACTCTTCCAATTTAGCGGCAATTTGGGCTGTGGCTCGATCCCATTTGTGTTGTAATTGTTGTTGCTTTTGTAATAAAGGAGCCGCTTCTTTTTCTAAAACATCATAATTTTGTAAACCGAAGCGAGCCTGATGTAATTTAGCCAATGCCTGCTCTACTTCAGGCAATTTGTGTAAAGTCTGTTGCAGGATGTGATATTGCTGCTGCTGTTGTTGATATTGTTCCTGTTGATGGCGAATTTGGGCTTTTAATTCGCTACGTACTGCCTCAATTTGACGGGAAAGCTCATGATGTTGATGTAATAAAGCCTGATGCTTTTGCGCTTGATAATTGAGCGCCGCTTCTTGAGCGCAAATTTGTTGATGATGTTCATAACCAGCCAAAATTTTGGGCTTTTCTTGTAATAGAACTTCGAGCCGTAAGACCTGTGCCTGCTGCTTGTTAGCTTGGGTATGGAGTTGTTGACAAGCTTCATTTAATTGCGCTGCTTGCTGTTGTTGCCATTGCAATTGTTGCTGCAAATGCTGGTGATTTTGTGCTTCAGTTGCCAAATCCTTAAGATTTTGCCGGATTTTCCCTTCCGTCAGTTGTAAAGCATTTAATTCCTGTTCCAGACTGGCAATCATACTCTCAATTACTGATATTTCATGGTTGCGACTGCGTAACTCAGTAATTTGTTTTTCTAATAGATTGATTTCTATTTTACAAGAGCGGCTCACCTCTTTGGCGCGTTCTGCAATCTGTTCGTATGCCCCTAGATTGAGAATTTCCGCTAAAATCTGCTTCCGTTCTGTCGGACGTTTGAGCATAAATTCATCAGCTTTGCCCTGACGTAAATACGCCGAATGAATAAAAGTTTCATAGTCCATTTTCAGGCAAGAAATTAGAGCCTGCTGGGTGGCTCGCAATCCTTTTTCGGTCAAAGATTTAAACTGTTCCCCCTGCTGTAACTGCAACTCTAAAGCAGTAGCATTACCTCGGCTCCGACTGCGAATTACCCGATAGGTTTGTCCACTGGATGCAAAAGTTAAATTGACTTGGACTTCTTTCGTGCCCACATATAAAATATCGTCCTCACTCGCCGTGCGGCATTCCCCCCACAAAGCCCAAGTAATTGCTTCTAAAAGTGAAGATTTACCCGCACCATTAGCACCACAAATACACGCTGTATGTAACCCTTGCAAATCAAGGGACAAATGCCGATAACTCAAAAAGTTTTTGAGGCGCAAGTGTAAGGGGATCATTTACGGGTTTTCGTAGTAATGACTTTAGCCTAATATTTAATATTAATCATGTAAATTATACAACTCAAGATCTCTACATTCTCGAAAAATATGGTGATTCTATGGGTAAATCTCGAAGCAACAGAAGCCCCAGTTGACTGTGCAAGATTGAGATTAAAAGCCCTATGGGTACAGGAATAGCAACTGCCGGTTCAACTGCAATCATGAGCGCTACTAGCACAATTTAGACCTAATACCTAAAGGAAATATTAAGCAGCATCGATTAAACCAACCAAAGGTTCTCTCAACAATTCAGCGCTTAGGTAGAACCGCAAAAGATGCCGCAATTTGTTCGATAACTTCCACTCGCACACCACATATTTGTCCGATAGCTCTGGCAAAATTTGCTCCCCTATAGCCACTATCCACCCAGATTACTTCCGTTTGTGATAGCTCATCTACCACATCTGACAACAACATTGCCCCACCTAGTCGTTCTGACAGATTCACTGAGATTAATGACTGATACACCAATCACTAATCCCAGTGAATCTACTACTAAATGACGCTTTATGCCCTTAACTTTCTTCCCGCCATCATATCCATATAAATCCCCTTTTTCTGTTGTCTTCACTGATTGGGAATCAACTATGGTTACGCTGGATTTTTCCTCACGATGCAACTTCTGTCTGACTTTATGCCGCAACACCTCATGCAATTTGACCCATACTCCCCTCTTTTGCCACTTCGCAAAGAACTTATACACCATTACATAATGCGGAATAACTAGTCGCTTGACCGTAAAAAAATAGCGTTTACTATTTATTTCAAATCTTATTGTCTTCTGACGACCAAATCCCTTTGATTCTGGTAATTTGCTCATCTTCTCTTGCCTCTTCTAATAATCCCCTCTCTAATCTATATTATCTTTAGGTGTTAGTTCTAAAGATAGCCAAAATTTCCCAAGAACAAAGTCGAGCATCTTAATTTTATTCATCACCTCACTCATAATAATGTGTTTTTGGTATCCATCATTAGTAATGAAGTGCCTAACCTTTTGCTGGGCAGGACTGCATCTAAATCTGGCTAATCAGCATAGTAAAAGTTTGGGCAACCAGATTAACAAAGTCTTCTGATAAAACCTCTCCTGTCGTTTTCCATCACCGCTGGTTTAGGTCGAGAGTTCTAATTTGCTCTACTATTATAGAAACTCGTCCCCCAGAGGTTTACTTGCAGTAAAATCGGCTACGTCGTCAGGATAGGCGAAGTCATGGGGAATGCTGGATATTA
>JBAXSK010000107.1:0-13019 GCA_037130765.1 Pseudanabaena sp. ELA607 | reverse complement strand
AATTCAGCGTTAAACCCAATCTGGGTGGACTTGTGTGTACACGGCAGCTCCCAAGATAGGAGAGGGGAACAAGAAAAAAACTAAAAATGGCTCTTACTCCCCTTCTCCCGCCCTGGGAGAAGGGGCTGGGGGATGAGGGCAATTTTGGTTTTGCGTAAGCCTTAAGTTATGAATCTATAATCATCAACTCATAATTATAAACTCATAATTGTAAAGATGCAATTATGAAACTATGGGACTAAAATCACTGCATTAGTCACTGCCTCAGAAATTGCTTGTTTCCTGTCATGCCAAAGCTTAGCATTCGCCATAAACTTAAATTGCTTAAATTTCTCGCTCTGCATTGGCTCCATGTCTTTGCTCCCATTAACAATTCCTTTCCACTAACGAAGCGATCGCCACTAATTTTAGTGATCAGCAGTCTATTTGCCCTCGGTTTGGGTTTAAGCCTATTTCCAGACATTAACTTAGCGCAATTTTCTGACAGCAGCGCCATCCAAATTTATAGCCGTGACTATATCATTCGTCCTTTGCCGGGGAGTCTAGACCGCACCCTCGTTTTTAACAGCAACAGCCCCGAAGTAATTCGCAGTGAAGGAATTTTGCTCTCCACCATGCCCAGCAAAGGCAAGCGCTACCCAAAAGCCCACCTTAATTATGTTTTGCGGGGCAGATTCGACATTTTCACCCATCATATCGCTCGCGGCAATCCGAACCGTGATATGTATCAGGGCATTATCTTACAGAATCCGAGTCCCCATCCAATTAATGTGGCAATTAATCAAGCAATCAGTTACACCACTAGCGAAGATGCCCCATTTTTAGACTTGCCACCAATTTTAGAGAATTCCACCGGCGAAATCTTTTCAGGACCTGGTTCACGGGCGATGCTAGATGCTCTGCGTGGCATTAGAGAAAATAATTTCCCATCCCAAGTTGAAGTTCCTGCCAGTGGTTACGCCCTAATTTTAAATGAGGAAATTCCCCGAGGTGCTGCCCGTACTACTTTTATGCAGCTATATACCGATCATTCGGTCTATGTGGCTAACTTAGCCATGTACAAACATCGTCGCGTGCCGAATCTCAACGATTGGCGATATGCCCTACAACAGGGAGCCTTAGCCCAACCTAGGGATCGCCATCCCACCGCCCTCAATGCGGGCCATATCATCTATGGCAGGGTGGCAGGAGTAGCTCAGGGAGGCAGTTGGGTAGCCACAGTCACCGATCGCCCCGGAAGCGTATATTTAACCATTCCCCCCACCGAACAAGCCATTGGTTATCCGATTAGTACCGTAGCTGCGGCAACTTGGGGCACAAAACAGATTCAGAGTGCGCCTTTGGTGGTGCGTTATGCCGATACCGCTTTACAGTCCCACGGCAATTATGGTGTACTTTACACCTTAAATTTTCCGCTTTATAACAATACGCCCATTACTCAGCGGGTGCAGTTAAGTATCCATACGCCTTTTAAGCATAACGAAACTCAAAAGCCGTTGTTTTTTCGGATGCAGCCTGTGGGGATGGTCTTTTTTCGCGGTACGGTGCGGGTGATCCAGCAAAATAGTCTAGGCTTAGAGGAGTCGAAATATTTTCATTTAAATCAGCGAGAAGGAGAATATGGCGCACCCCTAGCAACAGTAGAAATTCCACCAAATCGCTATCGAAATGTGCGGTTAGAGTTCCGTTATCCCCCTGATGCCACCCCACCGCAAATCGTGAGCATCAGAACTTTACCTTTATCATGATTTGAGTATCAGCAGCAGGCAAGATGCCCGCGCTACAATGGTTTGCGATCAACATATGGGTTGCATCACACCGGAAAACGCTGTAATCATGAAATTTATAGTTAGGTAATGCCCAATAAAGCCCTAGACTAGAAGGCATCATCTACTTAACCGCCTCCTATGCCCCAAGTTCTGGTTCCCCTTGCCCAAGGCTTTGAAGAAATTGAAGCGATTACGATCATTGATGTGTTGCGACGGGGCGGCATTACTGTTACTACTGCCACCCTCAATGACGTTACGGATAATCGTCAAGTCACTGGCTCCCATCAAATTACGATCAGCGCCGATACATGGCTCGATCAAGTTATCGGTAATTATCTTGATCATGACTTTGATGCGATAGTTTTACCCGGTGGCCCCGGCACATTTACCTTAAGGGACGATGCCCGAATTATTGATCTACTACAAAGCTATGCCCGTGCGGGGAAAATCACAGCGGCGGTGTGTGCGGCTCCGGTAGTTTTATCCGCTGCGGGTTTACTGCAAGGCAAACGGGGTACTTCCTACCCTTCAGTGCAGTCCCAATTAGAATTAGCGGCTTATGTCACCGATCCCGTAGTGGTTGATGGCACTGTAGTCACCAGTCGTGGTCCTGGTACGGCAATGGCTTTTGCCCTGCAACTGGTCTCGATGCTGGCGGGTGAAAGTGTTGCTGACCAACTGCAACAAGATATGATTATTCAAGGATAGTTATTTTACTCAATCGTTTCTAGGAATTGAACTTCGCCCCATGATCGAACTAGTTAAAATGGGTGGGTGGGTCATGTACCCGCTCTTATTTTTATCTGTGCTATCCCTCACCGGCATTATTGAGCGCAGTTGGTTTTGGTTCAGCATTTTGCGCCAACAGAAAGTAATTATCCAACGCTTACTAGAATTTGCCCACCAAGATCTGCAAATTGCGGCTAATTACGCTGGACAATGCAGCCATAAACCCATTGGTCGATTTGCCTATCAAGCTTTATCCCTAACGCAACCAGAGCCAGATTTATTTCGCCTCTGTCTAGAAGCTGCTGCTGATGACGAACTCTCTACCATGCTTAAGGGCGAAAAATTACTTGAATCTGCGATCACCCTGGGCCCGCTGTTGGGGTTACTTGGTACAGTGATTGGCTTAATTCATTCCTTTGGGGCGTTAAAAGTCGGTGATGTAGCCGCTAATTTACGCTCTGGTTCCATTACCCAAGGGATTGGCGAGGCATTGATTACCACGGCCACTGGTTTGACCATTGCCATTATCGCTTCAGCATTTCATCGCTTATTTTTAGCTTTCCACAGTGAGCAAACGCGATTATTCCTCAAAATAGGCAATGAATTAGAAGTTATTTACCGCCAACAATGGGCTAAACAAAAATAAATAGGACTTAAGCAAATCAACCTGTTTCAACAGATTTAAGCTTTGAGCCAGCAATTTATTGCGGGGCAAGTGCTTAGTAAATCAGTTTTGCAGAAATTCTGATCTAACAAGAAGGGAAAAATGTTGCTTGAAAACTGGAGTAATTTTTGAGATAGCGGTCTCAGTTAATGAAGTATTTCAGAAGCAACCACATCATCTCAATCGGAATTGATACTCAGCGATATCATTGACACGCTATCCTCCGGCTATAGCAAAATAGTCAGCATTGAGTCAGGAATTGGTGACATATTTTGCCGCATATGCCCCCGTGTTGTGGGATACGATCAAGGA
Source organism: Pseudanabaena sp. ELA607 (assembly GCA_037130765.1). GTDB lineage: Bacteria > Cyanobacteriota > Cyanobacteriia > Pseudanabaenales > Pseudanabaenaceae > JBAXSK01. The sequence goes on along the minus strand of JBAXSK010000107.1, from coordinate 9,545 downwards.
TTGTGGTGTGTTACCCCCTGATATGGACATTTGGTATTTTCAATACATTGTCCTATACCTACAGTCAGCAAAATCAGGGTATTACGACTGTTTATATAGCTAGATTTAACGGTTTGTAAGTTCTTGTAGTTTGTTCCTCACGGCGGATCTATGGCTAATGTGTTGCTATAGGCGCTTGCGCGACTGATTTTGCTAGCTTGAATGTTTTCACCCGCAACTTGTTTTCACTAAATTTCCACTAATTTTGTTTGTATAAGAGTCCTCATCTATGACTGCCAACAATCTGCCCACTAATGCCCTGAAATATCTCATGTGCGCCCCTGACCACTATGATGTGGATTATGTGATTAATCCTTGGATGGAGGGCAATGTCCATCGTTCTAGCCGTGATCGTGCCGTAGAGCAGTGGCATAAACTCTATGGCGTACTCAAAGATTTGGTGCAGGTGGATTTAGTGCCACCCCAAAAAGGCGTGCCAGATATGGTATTCACGGCTAATGCGGGTTTAGTTTTGGGCAATAAAGCAGTAGTGAGTCGGTTCTATCACAAAGAACGCCAAGGGGAAGAACCGTATTTTAAGGCTTGGTTTGCCGAAAATGGTTTTGAAGTATTTGAACTGCCTCGAGACTTGCCTTTTGAAGGTGCTGGGGATGCGCTATTTGATCGGGCTGGAGGCTGGCTCTGGGCTGGTTATGGATTCCGTTCCGAATTAGATTCTCATCCATTATTAGCCAAATGGTTAGAAGTTGAAGTTTTATCCCTCCGTTTGATTGACAATCGCTTTTACCATCTAGATACCTGTTTCTGTCCGTTGGCTAATGGCTATTTGCTCTATTATCCTCCTGCGTTTGATTCCTATTCCAATCGTCTGATTGAAATGCGTGTGCCTGCTGAGAAACGCATTGCCATTGAAGAAGCCGATGCCATTGTATTTGCCTGTAATGCCGTTAATCTAGGCGAAACTGTGGTGATGAATAAGGTGAGCGATAGCCTGAAACAACGTTTAAATAAAGTTGGTTTTACAGTAATTGAAACGCCTTTAACCGAATTCCTTAAAGCTGGTGGGGCGGCAAAATGTTTGACATTGCGTACCACGGAACCGATCATGGCTCCTGTAGTTCCTGCGCAATTGAGCGATGTGGAAGCACGGGTAGTGCAATTGGAAGGTCATTTGCTCGATTCAGGCATTATCAATCGCGCTCTAGATTTGGTTTCTGACAGTGGTGGCAGTTTCCAAGTGCTAGACTTCAAACTAGGCGAACAGAAACAAAGTACTTCTTTAGCGCGAATTCGCATCTCGGCTCCTTCCCATGACATCATGGAAACTATCATGGGTGAGTTGATTGAAATCGGCGCAGTGCTGTCCGATGAGACGACCCATGATGCGCGACTAGAAGTAGTGACGATGGATGGAGTAAGTCCTGATGACTTCTATGTAACGACCATCTATCCCACCGATGCCAAAGTGAATGGGGAATGGGTGCGGTGTGCTAATCAGCGTATGGATGCCGCTATTGTGATTAGTGAAGTTGATGGAGTCACCACAGCTACGTGTAAGCTGTTGCGGGATTTAGTCGCAGGGGAGCGCGTTGTGGTCGGTTATGATGGCGTGCGTACTGTGCGTAAATTGGAATCTCGCGACACGCCTAAAAAAGAAGAGTTCTCGTTCATGGGAGCCGGAGTTTCTAGTGAGCGCCGCGTAGAATTAGTGGTGGAACAAATTGCTTGGGAATTGCGCCAAGTCAGAGATCGCGGCGGCAAAACTGTGGTGTCTGGTGGCCCTGTGATTATTCATACCGGTGGTGCGCCCCATTTAGCTTATTTGATTCGCGAAGGTTATGTGCAAAGCCTCTTAGGTGGTAATGCTATTGCAGTCCATGATATGGAACAGTCCATGATGGGCACTTCTTTGGGAGTAGATTTACAGCGGGGCATCAGCGTCAAGGGTGGTCACCGTCACCATTTGAAGGTGATTAATACCGTCCGTCGTTATGGCAGTATCGCCAATGCGGTTAATGCTGGCTTGGTCAAATCCGGCGTTATGTACGAGTGCGTCCAAAAAGAGATTCCTTTTGTGTTGGCGGGTTCCATTCGTGATGATGGCCCATTACCCGATACAGAAATGGATTTGATCAAGGCGCAACAACGCTATGCAGAACAAATTCGCGATGCTGATGTAATTTTGATGTTGTCTTCCATGCTCCATTCCATTGGTGTGGGTAATATGACTCCCGCTGGCGTGAAAATGGTTTGCGTAGACATTAACCCCGCTGTGGTTACGAAGTTGTCAGATCGCGGTTCTGTTGAGTCAGTGGGCGTGGTGACCGATGTGGGCTTATTCTTGAGCTTGTTGGTGCAACAGTTAAAGAAAATGGATAGCCCTGTGGTTGCCAGTGTCTAATTAGATTCGTTTAGATTCGTATTGTCTGAGCCAAAAGGCAATATAAAACTTAGCTAAGTCAGGCTTGCAGTTACTTATATTTAAATAATTGTGAGCCTGACGAAATCTTTATTTACAATCTATGGCATCATTACACTGATTCAAAGTGATTATTTTAGGATTGGTATAGAGTTTGATCAGGGCTTGGCGCTTTTGTCAGAAGTTTTGCTCGGTGTTGGCTCAGATTTTGGTTCAGTATTTTGTGCTTTAGAGCTAATTCCTAAAGCAAATGTTAAGAAGTAGGGAATCATTATGGAGCAAAGCTTTTCAGCGATTGAGATTAGCTTTTGATGATTTTTGTCAAATCCTTACTACATAGGTATTTCAGTGACTTATTAAATCAACTCTTAGAGTCTGATAATCCTTAGGTTAATTTATTCCATAGTTTACTGCAAACCACTGGAAAACCTCTATATTTTCTTGCAATATTTGTAATAATAGATTAGTCTTTTTGGCAGAGATTTTATTGTTGATATACCTTGCCTCCTAATAAAATCACTTCCTGCCTCGTTTTACAGAATTTAGTTATGTATTTAGGGAGAAATTATGAAGAAAAATCTCGGACTGGTAGCTGCAACTTTCCTATTAATTCAGGGCTTTGGTGTTGGGGCGGCGATGGCTGATGGCGAATGGGGCGCAGTAGCAACAGGAGCAAATGGGGCTTATGGTTGGGCTGTTAACTATCCCAGTGAAGAAGCGGCAAAGGATGCAGCATTATCTAACTGCAGCAATGGATGTACGACTGGTGTATCTTTCAGTAATACTTGCGCTTCTATAGCTACAGGTTCAGGTTATTTTGGCTGGGCTACTAGTATGAGTAAAGCAACAGCTATCCAAAATGCCATTGATAATTGTGGTGGCTCTAACTATTGCTCAACCAAGGTTTGGGGTTGCAGTGGTTCTGGTTATACTGATTGACACTCCCCCCCAGCTTTGTGACGGGAATTCCTGATTCAGAGAGACAACTTACCAAGCAGACTTGCAATCAACTTGGCATCAGGTCAAGCTCGCCCCAGGCGTGAACTTGGGTATACCCTACCCTATTTAGACCCTTACCTAAGATATTCAAAAGCCGCATTATGGTCACGGTCTAATACAGTGCCACAATGCCCACAGTGATGAGTATGTTGGCTCAATGTTTTGATAACTTGCTACCCTTGAGCAGTTTTGACTTGTATATTGAGGCGGCACTGCAACTGTGACCTTCCCATATACTTTGCCGAAATATTCACCCCATTGCCGAAACATTGACCAACTAGCATCACTGAATCGACTTAGCTAATTTGTGATTTTTTACCATATTCCGCACTTGCAGATCTTCATAGGCAATCAGGTCTTAGGGGTACTAGGGGTACTCGGCTTATCGTTCCGGTCTGGGGATTGTTCTAACTGCTGTACTCGTCGCGCCGAAATGCCATCGGTTGCTGTGCCGAAATACCACAAAGTAGCGATCGCCTCGCCACGGGTCACGGTTTTATTGGGTTGCAATAGTACGGTAAAACCAAAGGCACGGCGCACATTAGACTGCTCGCCTAATTGGGCATCTGCTACAAATACACCGAAATTAGCGGTATTGAGATCCTTAAGATCACGGAAACCCCATGCTTTTTTCACCCCATCTAAATTCGCAATCGGTAACGGCTGACGAATATCAAAGGGGATTTTCCACACCACCATTTCTTGGCGCGTCAGGGGTTCATCGGGACGAAATAGATTATTAGCTTCATTAACACTATCAGTATTGATTGGTAAAAGTCCGGCATTAGCTAAGCCCTGAATTACGGCAAAATCAGCATCATTCGCAGCAATATCGCTGAAAGATGGCTGATCGGTGGGCTGGGCTAAACGCACTTGACGACTGGGCTGATTGGCATAAAAGCGATTATTTGCCCCCACTAGCCATCGCACATATTCCCGTCGAGTTACAGCAGCATTAGGAGCCAAACTATAGCTAGCCTCGGTTTTGCCCGGACGAGGATTAATCACTCCTAATTGAGTTAAATCTCTGATATAACCTTGCAGCGCGGTCGGAGCTTGATCCACATCTTCGGGGACAAAACTGCGGCTAGCTAGCAGGGGTAAAGGTAAAAATTTACTTTGTTGTAAGCCGTCTGTAGCGGTTTTTTGGACCACCTTGAGCCACAATATCGCTTTGGTATCGGTTGCTGATCTTGTTAGGGGCGAGGGCGCTGGGGACGAACTAGGTTGATTAATTAAGGGGTTAGTTTCCTTGCTGCCCTGAGTCTCACTTTTATTATCCTTGGGGACATCAACATTAGCGGCTGGAGTGCTAGTAGACAAAGCATTAGGTGGTGGGGGATTACCATTTTTTGGGGCAACCGCTCCCTGTAATTGTTCGCCCAGGGATGTGTTTTGACAACCACTTAAGCCCATGCTAGCTAACATAATTAACCCCAGGGCAGCCACTATAGAACGCCCCATGACTAAATGACCCATGACGAAACGCCCTATTACCAAACGAAGATGCATAACCCTACCAATATTCTATAGATGATTCTTTAGTCTAGGGTGATTGCTAGCCAATTTGTCCCAACATTGCCCAAGATATTTTCCCTAGAATACTAAACTAATCTAAATTTTAGGTAGACTAATTACTGATAAGTATACTATAGTAAATACAACTCTCAATGTAGCGGAAACTGAACTCAGTGTGTTGTCACGGCAATGTCTTGACCGACGTATGCCTTCGGTTGCGGAACTCAAAACTGAGCTTCAGGCTTGGCAAACAGAACGCAATCAACGGCACTCAAAAGTAATTTGGAAATTCTCAACCGAAGATGCCCGAGTTAAATTGAAACATCTCTACCCCCGTTTCGAGGCAGCGGATTAGCCTGATTTAATACACTATTTTTGCCCTGTCTGTCCACTACTGGAACTTTGCACCATAACCGAGCCACTTTCAGCGGTTAGTTTACATGGGTATTGTTGGGCAATACCAGAATTACACCATAAACTATAGTTTCAGGATTTCTTGGGCTGCACGCAAACCAGACAAATATGCGCCGTGAGCAGTTCCGAAATAGTCCTTATTAGAAGCTTCACCGGCAAAAAATAAACAGTTTTCCAGTGATGTAGCAATCTCTTGGCGCATCTCTGGCACCGCACCAACGGGATTGTATGAATATGAACCTAACGCAAATGGATCCCTTGCCCAACGGGTAATTTGATAGTCAATAGGTTGAGGGATGCTGCCTCCATAAATTGTCTTTAAGGTTTGCATGGCACTCGCAACGATTTGTTGATCTGTCCATGCTTCAATTGCTCTCCCCTGATCGGCAGCATTAAATCCTAGGAGTATAGGCATATTAGCTGACTGTTTGAAGCTCACCCACTCTGTCCACACACCATGCTTTGCTGCAACATACCCCAACCAATCGACATCAGCATTCCAAAAAACATTGGGAAATCGAAGATAGCACTTGTTTAAAACCCCCATGCCCAGTTTGGCGATCGCATTTTGTTTGCGGTGGGGTAATTCAGGAGAGAAACGAACGCTTTTCGCTTGCAAAACCCCAAGGGGCAGAGTCACGACCACATGATCAGCAATGAACTCGGTATTTTGCGTGAACACTCGAACGGGTGATCGCTGCCATTGAATTTCTTGCACCACCTGACCTAGTTCAATCTGTAACCCTTGTGCTAGCAATTCTGGGATGACTTTAAATCCTTGAGCGAATAGCCCATGATCACCACGGAATTCTTTAGCACTGTCATACCATTGTGCAGACAGATATTCCGCACTTCCCGCATACTCCTGTTCGATCGCACCACTGAGAATAAAATTGATGAATCGGTAATCTTCGGCGGATTCATCAAACTGATTTATTAGCGGGTTAATCACTTGCCGAATTGAAGCATCATCATCCTTGCCCTGAGCTTTTTTTAAAGCCCCAAATACTTGCGTTCTCAAATCCTCCATGCGAACGGACTCTGCATCGGAAAGGGGGAAACCTGAGGTGTTATAGGTTACTGCTCTGTCGTAACTAGTTGTAAGCAGTTTGGCGTTGATTTGTTCTGCTAAATCTGTTAATGGATTACCTTGCAGTCCATGGATCCATGTGGCACCAAAATCCAAGGGCATATCATCCCACTGGGTACTAGTCCAAATTCGACCACCGATTCGCTCGCGGGCTTCGACCACAATAACTTCATGCCCTTGTTTGTGCAATTCTTGGGCGGCAGCTAGACCGGATAACCCAGCACCAATTACCACGATACGCTTCTTATTTGAGGTCGTTATATATCCTTGGGATTCTTGACTACAGGCACTATTAACAGATGCCATCAGCGTCAGACTAAATATTTTTAGAAAATTTCGCCTATGCATGAATGACCTAAACCTATAACTTGATACTCAACCAGACTAACTTATAATATGTACCATTCTTAATTTATTTGACCATAATCACTAGTCCAGATGGGATTGATTTTGAACCCTGTTATCAAGCTAAAATAGAAGTTTTACTTGCCGAAATAGTTGTTAAATTTATCAATCTTGATAACCTCAAAAAAATAAACTTGCCTCTGGCAGACTTCAGAATTTAGCAGATCTAGAAAATTTTCAATAGAATCTAGACTAGTTCTTAGAAATGCAAAAAACGGACACTATTGGAGTTGCTAGAAACCTTGCCGCCAGCAGAACTAGACCAAAATCCCACAAATCTATTCATCCTCATCGGTTTTAGGAGGCTTAATCGCAGGACTCGGCGGTGTACTTGGCTTTGGTTCAGTAACTTTAGGTGCAGGTGGATTGACCTCACAGCTACGAGGCGCAGACTGACTTAACTTCGTTGTTGGACCAAAGGTAGCATTTTTATATAGTCGTTCAAATTCCCGCTGGAAATGAGCCGCCACCACCGGACTTTGTACCACTAAAACCGTCTCGTCATTGGTATAGTTAGCAGCATTAGTCCAGTTATGGGAACCAGTAATCACCATATTTTGATCCAACACTGCAAATTTATGGTGCAACTTATCCCCAGAATTGAGGCTGGGCACACCCACTGTAGTTAAAGGTTTAGACCAAGGTACGCCATCCCCTAGTTGACAGTCAGCGGTAGACACAAAACCCCACATACTCAAAGCTGAAGAATACTTCCGATAGGCAAATTGGGGATCTAACATCACCCGCACCTTGATGTTATTCTCGTGGCGATGGTGCAAAATCGTGCCAATACGCGGATCAGAATAAACAAACAAAGCCATATCGACAGACTGCTGCGCCCCAGACAATACCGTAGCAATTAAGCCATTACTGGTCTGCTCCCAAGGACTACTTTTAGGATCTGGCGAAAACTTCAGGCGAATCTGAGCATTATTTAATACAAAATAAGCAATTTTGCGGGACGGCTTTTGGACTCCAAACAGACTATCAGGCTTGCCTCCTGGTCCATCGCCCCACATCAACTGAAACTCTTGTCCAAACAAACCGGCTAACTCACCGTGATTAATTTTGAGCAAGTTATTGGCATTCCCCCTAGAGTCGGGATTACTAAAATCGCCATGCACATCACTTAAGGTAAGGTTCGCCGAAGTAACCACCACCACCTGATTATCAAGTACCATAAATTTGTGATGCATCAGCCCTGAGCCTTTAGAACCATCGGCAGTGTCATCAAGCCAAGGAATATTCGCCTTACGCAACTTCAATAATGCGTCTCTAGCTTCCCATTCACTCGCCGCCAACATACCATCACGGTTTATATCAGCAAACTTAAGAAATTCGTTATAGGCTTCCCGACGATAGCTATTAAAAGCTTTCACTTCATCAAAACTGTAATCACTCCACGGCCGACTATATTGATTCTCTAAAATCAGCCGCACCCGCACGCCCCGATTTTGGGCATCCACCAAAGCCTGAGCCAAATTAGGCAAGCGCAATTCTTGGACAGCTAAATCTATGGTTTGTTTCGCCTGCCCGATGGTATCAATTAAAACCTGTTCGAGGTTATCACCTTCCCGCGTTATGTTGCGATAGGGATCGGTGTAACGATTTGCCGGATTTTGATTCATGAAAACTTGAATGTGGGGATGTTGCGGCAAACTGTTGGCACTGCTGCCCGGCAACCACTGGCAACCCACCACAGCCAACATCACCATCGCCCCAAGCAGCAACCCTAGAGCAAAATTATTTTTGCGGGTAGTCTTTTTACGGCAGATATTTTGGTGTTTTGTGTGGCGCTTTGTGGCTTTGTACTTCAACTTCAAAGCTGCTGACAGATTACCCACTAAGACTTGTAATAACATCAGCAAATTAAGGTTGGATTTAAGATTGCACTTAAAATTAAACTTACGGCAGAAATTAGCGTAAAAACTCAGCAACAAATCTAGGGCAAAACAGTCATCATTGGGATAAGTAACTTTAGGATCGGTTTTTCTGAGGCGATTATAACCACCGCAATCAGAACCTAAATCATGCAAGACACCTTTGATCAAGGTACATAAGGTGTATTTGGGGCCGTCCTGAGTCCAAACCTTCAAGATCAGCATTTTATATTTGTTTGTCGTCTGTTGCCTAACCGTACTGACCCAGGGCATGACTGATCACTACTAATAACTCACTTGACGGATTTTACCTTCATCCACGGCTCGCATCAAACATTCTAAAGCGGCATAGTCGAAATCCGAGATACAACCCTGAAGACTAAGTTGCTGGTTAATCTCTTGTTCTAGCTCAGGGGTGAGAGTTTTGCCTAACAAAGCACGATTAACCAATTCACGGATCATACCATTTGTATTCATCATGAGTATCTTTCCTTAAGCCACTGCAATAAATTACATCGAGGTATACATCAACCAAATCTGTTGAGATTCCTCTATCAGCCATTTGACGTATGTCGATGTAATTAAGTGTCTGGCTAATTTTCGCTTTTTGCTGTGATACGAGCCGTGTTTCAAATGTGATTGATCACAAAGTCAACGGTGACAAGGATCACAAGCTTGCCTATGTCCCACGATAGAGCATCATAACGATTATTTCTGTCATGATTCGTAATTATTTGACGCAAAAATTCATGTTTTGTTTGATGTTAATGATAAAACAATTGTGAGAATGCCACCTGTAATGATGGAACTTATTTAGAGG
>JBAXSK010000106.1:0-13031 GCA_037130765.1 Pseudanabaena sp. ELA607 | reverse complement strand
GATGGCTGGTTTGACTATCCCACCAGAGTCTATCCCCACCATACAGACTATTCTGGCGTGGTCTGGCATGGTACATATTTGCAATGGATGGAAACTGCCCGGGTCGAATGTTTACGCGCTGTAGGTTTTAGCTTTGAAGAAGTAGTCGCCAGTGGTGTTGATTTGCCCGTGGTGGACATTAATATTCGTTACCTACGTTCTGCCAAAATGGGGGATGATCTATTAGTCCGTACCCGACTTTTACCTGAAAAACTGCGCCTTGTGTGGGAATATGAAATTCGGACACAAGAGGATTTATGCATTACAGCCACAGTAACTCTAGTGCCCGTTGATTTAGAAAAGCGGAAGGTGTTACGTTCTTTACCATCATCTCTGGAAGGAGCAATCGCCCAGCTAACGGCTTGGAATCCTCAATAAATAAATTCACAAAGCAAAAGAAAAAAGAATTACCGCTACTTACTACTATTTTCAGTTTGATAGGGCACAGATATTAATCAAAAAAATTTTGCGCGACGTGCATCTTGCCCGTTCACAGTGTATATTCTGCTCATTCACAGTGACTGTACACCATGTAAATAGCATAGGCTTTAATCACCCTATTTTCTGGGAAGATTTTTAAAAAAAGTTTCCCAGATTACAACTATCTCCATTGCTGAAAGAGATTCGTATGAATAAATCTCTAAATAAAGTATTTTCTAAAATTGTCCAATATTTCTTCAATGCAATATAATTTGTAACGCAAATTAGTACAAAGCAGTGATGGCAAATGAGTCAATTCACAAATATACTTATCTCGGCCGCACTAAGCAACTCAATCTAAGCTTATGGCTAAGTCAGAAGCCAGCCATCCTAATGACAAGAAGTCGGCTGCTCCACAACCAGCAGCCAAATCTTCAGCTAATCATAATGTCAAAAATATTTTTGCGGGCGATCATGCGGATGCTTGGTGGCGCAATCATTTGTTATTAGTCTTAATTATTATAATATTTTTAGTTGTAGTCATTACAGATTTATATCAGAAACCTGTGGTTATCGATCCGCCGTCTGTCAATGGGCGATTGCTGGCACGAGTTTTGATTTCAGAAGCTTCCATCGGTAATAATATGGAACGTCAGGCGGTGGGTTTAACGGTAATCAATCGCATGAAGCATCAGAAAACACCAAATGTGAAAGATGTAATCACTCGCTATGGATTTGCCCAATACGCCACCAATCAAGATCCCACGGGCTATCCTGAATACTTTCTCCTAGCGCAAAATTTACTCTCTGGGCAAATTAAGGATTTCACCAAGGGGGCAACGCACTTTTTTTCACCCTATTCCATGCCCAAAAAAGGGCAGTCGAAAAAGAATTTTGACTGTGATGGTGGTTATATGCGTTACCGAAATCCCAAAACTCGCCGCGTTGAAATGATTTGTACTCCTAGCTGGAGTAAGACGTTTCGTTATGTGAATCTGCAAAAGGTGGGGGTGCGCCCATATTTTTTTGAATTTTATGCCCAAATCTAAAATCAAGTCGTAAGTTACTTAATCCTAATTCCCCTTGCTCACAGGGTAAAGTAATACTCGTGAGAAATTCTCGCAAATAAAAGCGGCGCTCTGATTCGGATAAGTCCAGCCAAAATTGAGGTAATGTAATATTACGGAAGATAGTTGGCAGATCTGTTGGCGGTAATTGTGCCATTTGCGCTCGCAACAAACTGATTTCACTATTGAGATTAGTGATGCGTAAATTGGCTGATTCTTGGTCTAAAATCCCTTTATGTAAGAGATCACGAATCTCTTCGATATTGATTTTGCAGTGATAAATTTGTTCTTCTACTTTACCATGCAATTCTGTTGGTGATATTGCCCCTAACTGTTGCGCCGCCTTGGGTAATTCAGTACAAATAGCGGTAATTACTTGATGGAAAACCAAATCATAGTTAATGCCGCTACATTTTGACTGCTGGGGACAGCGACTACATCGCAAATAACAATATTCTGTTTTAGCTTCTATTTTAGGTTCTATGGTATTTCCCTGCGGGTGACTTTCTTTAGACAAACCTAATTTCACTTTTGCGGTAATTTGTTTTTTGGCAATTTGCGAACGTTTTCTCCTCGGACGCACTGAACTGATAGTTAATTGTTGTTGACAGGTTTGGCATTGCACGAGTCCGGCTAAGGCACGTTTAGCGCTAGCACTACGAGGGGATAGGGGTTTATTTCGAGCTAATAAACGATCGATTTGGGCGGCTTCTTGACGGGAAATAATCGGTTTATGGACATCACGCAGGTGTTGATTCCCTTGATTATTTTTAAATACTAAATCGCCGCGATAAAAAGGATTAGTGAGCCAATAGCGTCCCGTAGCCACAGCGATGCGTGTATAAAAGCGTTCATTAATGGTACGAACTGCTTCTCGTAAGCACCCATGCAGCAAAAAATGATCAAAAAATGCCCGCACAATTTTGGCTGACTTCTGATCTTGAATATAACTATGCATCCCTCGCTTATAGCCAAAGGGAATTGTCCCCGATTTTTGGCGAGGTATTTTGGGAACTATTTCGCTTTTATACTCTAGTTTGCCAGAGTCCTGCTCTGAGTCCATAGCCTAACCTAAGAAGAATGACCGCCACGCCGCAAGTAAAGCGTGATGTGTACTGTATTCTAACTGATTTTCTGATGTGCCTATTGTAATCGCCCGATCTCTGCCTCTAGTTCTTTATGGACTCGTGCCATGAGGCTGGCTTCTTCCCAAGTTTTAAAGTCTTTCTCATCAGCAATAAAATTTAGAAATCGTAAGATCTTGTCTTCCCAATCTTGAATTTGATGTTCAGTAGCGTTTGGGTGATCCTCATCTTGGGAAATATCGACATTTTTCTGACTCCAAATCTTAATTAATTTAGACTCTTGTATTCCCTCGACTTGGTGAAAAATTAGGTTTCTTTGGCTAGATATTCCGTCAGTATCAAGAACTAAACCCAATTCCTTAAATTTAGATCTGTATTCAGAACGAATCAACTTATACAACTTACATAAAGTAGCAAAGTTTAATTCTACCTCTCTAATCTCTTGCTTAACTTTGGTCTCATCATTGCTACTGTCAGTAGCTGGTTGAGAGTTTTCGATATCAGTTTTTAAATTTTTGATATCATTAGACTGTTTTTTAGCTGACAAACTAAAGTGCTGATTAAAATAAGGCTCTAAGTACTCCAAAACTGATGGTTTGAGAATAGCTGACTTACCCTTTCTAGAATCTAAATAGCCGTCAAACGTGTTTTTGCCCCATTCAGCGAAAATACCTTCAAAAGCTCTGAAACTGTGAAAAAATGCCTCAACAATATTCTCTTGATTTCTACGAATAATGCCTAAATAAGCCTCTTCATAAGCAATCCACCAATTCCATGAATCATCAAATCTCGAAACTGCAATATCTTGCAAATTCTGCACAGGCAAATCTCTCATTGCTGTTTCAAATTCATCAAATTTACTCAAATTCCACAACTTAGCCACTTCAAGCAATTTGATGATTTTATCTGCTTGATCAGGATTTTGTTCTTTCAAGCGCTCTAGTTTACCTTTCAGAACAGAAGCAGTACTCACATAGTCAAAGTTTTTCAGGAATTTCCGTGCTTCCTGAATCTGCATCGACTCGAAGTAAGAAGAAGATGGATTTAGAGAAGCAACTTTAGTACGCTCATTACTGGTCAGAAAGCTAACTTTATCGCCAAATCTAGAAAGACTAGCGAACTGTACCGCCGAAGAAATGGCAGGAGTTCCCGCCTGATGACTGACAATTACATCATCATCTTTATTAATCCCCAACTCAGCAAACTTTGCCTGTACCAGCCTTAAGGTCGCATTCCAGTCATCTAAACCTGTTTTATCTTCAGGCTGCAATAGAACTGGTTCAACACTTGCATCATATTTCTCTTTAAAATACTTCTCAAAAATTGGCTGAAGAGTACAAGTGTCTTTCCAGTAGGGAGAGTCAGGATCATTGCGATCTTCAAAAATTGCCTCTTGATCGGTTAGCAAGATGATGATGCGATCAGGTTCTTTTTCCTCTTCCTTGAGTTTTGTACAAAAACCTTCTAGCAAGGGAAATTCCAGTTTACTCCGATGTTCAGAAATTGCATCACCATAAACAATTCCCATCACCCTACCAGACAAAGACCAATCATCTTTATCATTTTTAATTGGTTTAAACTTCGTGTAGCAAGATCCTAGCAAGTCTCTTTTAGCTGAAGTATCTTTTAAAACTAAAAAATCTTTATTAGTTAATAATCTGGCATCACTATTGCCTGTTGTCACAATCCAAACTGTAGCCATGTTTTCAGTCTCCTTTATAAAAGCTCAGTAATAATCGCGTTGAAATAACTCAAGATACGAGTAATTTCATTGAAGTAGATCACCTTAGGATCGATAGTCAACGAATCATCCTCAAGTTTCAGGAATTGCCATGTTTCGCCGTTGGTCACGCAACCATAAACTTTATCAGTGTGATCGTTGTGCTTTTGATTGTAGACCATTGCCCCGTACATTTGAGCAATACATTGTCCTAAAGTATCATGGTGGGATTGATGCTCTTTCTTTCTCAAAATAGTGATAATCGGTTGATTGACAATGGTTGATACTGAACCCTTGCCAATGATAAAATCACACTCTCCCGACAAACCTTCGTTACTGTCAGCCTCAAGATTTCTACCAGAATGAATCGCTAACTGATTCGGATAATAACTGGTTACTTCCAACAAGATCGGCGCAATAATGAATTCAGATTTAGCCTTTTCGGTACTGGTGAGAATAGCGAATTTTTCTCCTTTGGCTAGGGTGTCAGTTAGCCACTGACTAGGTTCTAGACTGGTGAGATTTGCAAATAAATCTTGTTCTCGAATGGATAGATAGAACTCATCGAGGACTTGCTCGAATTTGAAACTGCTGTAGACCATAGTTGCTTAATCACTCCAAGATATTTGTAAAAAATTTCGTCATCCACGTTACTACCAAACATGAATCCAGCCGTTATTTTGTTGCTGTGCAATAAACTTCAAGAATCTTTGAGCGTCTTCAGATCGATCTGGGAATAAAGTTAAGACTTCAATATATTCTGTATTACGTCTTCTCAGTTTACCGTCACTTTTAAAGATGCGTGGATACATCCTATGACAGCTGCGACTGATCTTTCTCACACCTCCAGCAACTTCACCACCTAGAGAAGTATTCTTCATGCGATTAGTATGGTGATACCACTGTACAGCTTGACAATCATTACTACTAGCAATTCTGCCCCAAACTTGTACCTTATCCTGATGCCAAACCTCACGCCAGCTATTAATGTATCCTTGAGGTTGAATGTCTTGAGTTGCTAACCAATCTATGGCAGTTTGCCTAACTTTATTGAAGAACATACGAAAAGAGCGTAGATCGTCATTATTTGTTGTCAAAACAAAATCAAAATCATCTACAGACCGAGGTAAAACTTCCCAGTGACAACCGATCATTGGCTTAGATCCATTAAGATAGCTTGGGTAGAAAAGACGATGATCTGTTCTGCGCCAAGACTTGCCAAAACCGCCAACAACTAAAGAGAACCGTAAAATATATTTTAGAAACTCTGACAGTTGAGGTGAAATCTCTTGGTTAGTTGCACGTAAAACCTCTAACTTTCCTTTCTCTAAATCATAAATGTGCATTCTGACATTATTGTTGTTATATCTGAATGTATCTAGATCTAAATCGGTCTTTGCACAAGAAAAACGAACTCCTGCTAATCCAACAACTGGATGTCTGTCATTAACTTGATATGAATCTGTATCTCCCCAAATACGAGCATTAAGCCTCTTGACAGTTTTCTCATCGCTAATCAAACCAGCCAAAATTCTCAGCGTATGTCCTCGCAAAGTTGCCTTGAACATATTGGGACGGAACTCAGCAGTGTTGTTCAGTAGCTTTGCAGTTAAGCCTTGTCCTTTAAGACTCACTGACCAGATGGTGCGATCAGTTGATGCAACTCCATCAACATAACCATAGCCAGCGCTTACCCGTGATCCTAAACCATAGGAAAGCGCTTTCTCCCAAATTTCCTTAATCTTATCCCATCTAGGATCACCAGAAGGAATCACTGAACTAGAGATACCAAACTTAAATGTTGGCTGAAAAAGTGAAATCAAAACATTAGCGCTGGTTTCTTTGTCAGACCATCCGACTTGACGACTTTGCTGTTGATGAACCAGATCAACCAATCGAGTTTTATCACCCCAACTCATACTCGTAGGATAGCCACCATGAAAGCGTAAGATCCCTGGCTTGGTCGTTTTTTGCCCATTCTCAATTACTTCGTCGCCACAAAGTTCTAAAACTAATTCCGGTGGACAAGCATGGCGAAAAGCTCCTTTCATACTTGAACCAGGGAAGTATGGTAAACCTCGCGCACCAATAACAGGACGAATCACACCATCATCCTGACCGCCATTTGTGACCATGCGCCAGCTAATCGTATATTCCCAAGTTTTTACAGTTTTGCTGAACTGAGGCAAGCGAGTCCCTGCGGTTGGTTTGACTGCACGCCGTTTCCAAGCAGGAATACTAGAGTCTTCTGGCTCTGGCACAGGAGGACAGCCACCAAGCCATTCGTTTAGCCATTTTGTTGAGGTTTGCTCTGCTCCTGCATATTGAATTTTGCCCCGCTCAGGGATTTGTGCCTGAAATGCTAAAGGTACGCCACTTGCATCTTCTCGTCTCATGATTTTTACCTACTTCTAATTTACAGAGTCCATTTACTTCCTAATGCTTATACCGTTGCGTCCACCAAACTAAGCAATCGCAAAATTCCGTTAATACAGCAAGAGCAACCTTTCTTTGCTCAACAGGAAAAGTAGTCCACAATTCTTGCGTAACTGCTGCAATTTGATCGGAATCATTTTTATCCGTATCAGCATTGGCATCTGGCAAAACAATTCCCGCAGGATCTAAAATCTCCGCTAATGTTTTCCAAACATCTTGCCAATAGGAAGCCTTATGCCCTTCTAGACGTAACCGTTCGCCCCAAAAACGCTCTAGCCCATATGCAACAGTAGATCGCATCTTATGTGCTTGCTTAGCTGTTTCTGAATCTTTATCACGGTAGCGTAAAACAATCTTTTGAGCTTCGTAATCTAGTCCCAATAATTGTAAAGTCATAGCTAAATATCTCCTTTTAAACTAATTTGACAATGACCAAAACCAATTGATTCCAATCCGCCCAGATAGGTTTCTGATTGCAGAGAGCCATTAAATGGATTCCATGTTTTATCTTTGTTTGGTCTGATGGCAATAGGAAACGTAAGGATAGTCCCTTCAGGTAAAGCCTCGACACCAAAGAAATTCTCAACTCGTTTTTGACCTTCTGCCAAAGCAGTGCGGGTTTGACGATACAGTGCCATGTCATGAATCATGCCAATTTCATCATCAGCAACAACCACAGCAGGAAATTCTTCGCCACCGGGAAACCAGTCTGTCAGATCAGTTGTTTTTTCAATGGTTAAAAAGCCAAAGTTGAAAAATAGTTTCTTCTTCCCATTAATTGGAAGTGCATTCAGAGTAGTGGAGCCAGTACACGGTTCTGGAACTTCTTCACTCTTTAAATCGTCAACCAAACGTTGATAACGTTTTAGCAATCTTGGGCAAGTCACCCAAACAATCGGCTGCCCTGGACAAAATACTGGCAACCAGAGAAGCGATGCATACTCAAACTTCACTCTTGCTTCAGTTGTATCTCCACCACTAGCTTCTTGCCCAAACCAATAGTTAGTCTCATCTAACCAAAAATGTTCTGCTTCTCCTTTGGGTACGGGATGCTGTCGCATATCCGCCCGAAACCGCCCCCGAATCGAACTCCCCGGAACAATCCCAGTCTGGGTAAACTGATCACGAAAGATTAGATTCAAATTCCCTGACTCTTCACCTGCCGCTGCCCCAACGTGCAGAGGGGCAAGAGTTTCAATGATGCCGTAAGCTTTTTTGTACATTAATTTACTCCTGTTTGTTTAAGTTCAAAAGTTATTCCAAAACACCCACCAAAATACTGATCAAATCCTCCAAATTATCAGGCAAAGTATAAGAAGCTATGTCTTGAAATATGGTGCGAGATGGGACATCCAAAATTCCAAAGATCCAGACATTGCCGATAGTGACAGCACCATAGAGAATGTCTGGCGCATCATCTAACATTGATAAAGCAATCGCTTCCACTGCCAACTGCGTAAAACCGCGTGTCAGGTCATCCCGTTTTGCCTCAACCACAATTAAGCTATGAATTGCTCGAATCAAATAATCAAGATTGCCTTGCAATAGATTGTTAACCTTCACAGGATATTCAATCCGTAAGATTTGCTGGCAAATCATCGCTACTCGACTGAGAACAGGTGCAACTAAAATCTCGCGTCTGGCGGTTTCGCTGGTGAGCGGCACATAGGGTAATACATTTTCAAGGTTCTGTTTTAGTTCCGCTAGTCCAGATAGTGCGCGGCTAGTTCGCGGTAGTTGCAAGCGTTTTTTAATCAGCTTGTAGTCAAACTCAGCCAAGATTTCATCAGTATCATTCGATAGCTCAAAGTATGAGCGAAAAGTATAGCTAGCATCAGGTTGCAGTATTTTCATGGTCTTTTTTAGCTCATTCTTCTAATCCTTTAATTGTAATTGGTAAACACAAACCACAGCCCAACTGCTTGAGCAGCATATTTTCACCATATTTAGCCTGCTTTTGACTGCGGGGAAACCAGTCTTTCGGAAAGTCCCACCAAGTTTTATCAAGATTCTGTTTCAGGACATATACCGTCCCCGCAGGCACAGCATAACGACCAAGTGCCAAAACACTAGATGGTTTCTCGTCACGTTTCCCCATTCGATAACGGAAAGGGACAGGACGATCAATGAGCATATGCAGTAGCCTATATTCACTTTTCCAGATTGTGGGATATCGTTTTGAAAGATTATTAGTTCCCCAAACTCCTGGCGTAATCAGAGCAAAGCTCTTCTGAATTGGTTTGTTTAATAGACAGTTAATTTTATCTTTTTCATTGAGTTTATGGCTAGTGATCTCCACCAAATGCCCCTCACCGCCAAAACGATACCAGCCATCTGGAAGTTTATGAGTTGACAGATAAACTAAGGAAACATCTTCATCCATCTGTACGGCATTTTCAAGGAATAGTCCATCTTGATCTACTACATGGCGCTGATCGGATTGCATTTTAGGGTGGAGAAATGGGTTGAATTCCCAATTACTTTTTGCAACAGCATTTTTCCTGATTTTTTCCGCTGAGTCATCCCAGTAGTCAATTCTTTGCCATGAGTAATTAGCTTGTAGTTCTCTATTTTCTCGATGCCATTTGTGCTCTTGAATCTCCCATTGAGCAGACTCATCATCGCCAATAGTAGAAGATCGCGGGATCGGTACATAAAAGACTTTCTCTTTTAGATCGTCATCTTTGGCCCAAAAAGCACCTGCTGTGGTTAGTGTCTCTTTAATATCTGCTACTCCATCCAGATTCTTTTCCTGATAGGTGCGCAAAATCAATCCAGACATCACAGCAGCATCAGGCGGAAACTTAGCACCTGATTTACCGACTAGGTTCTCAGCAGACAAGAAAGCGCCTGCACTGCCATAGAGAAAGCCTAGGGGCTTTACTTGAATTAACCATTTGAACATAGTTGCCACCCTACTTGAATCATACCTTCAATCCATTGGATTAATGCTTTTGGTTCTTCTGTATTTGTGATGTCAGAGCGTTTCCGAGAGAGTTCACCATGATTTTCTTCACCAAAATAGAGTTTAAACAACTCTAAGGCAATGTGTGAATCTGCCTCCTTCATACTCTTTGGTGATATAGCATGACGCGCCTTAAGCTGTGCCAAGTCACCATAAACATGGCTCCAGCTAGCGCCCCCGTCCCGATCACGATAATCTTTCAACCATTCCAAATACTCCCAAGGTGTAGTCCATTGCACAAATTGACCATTGTTAAAAACAACCCGAATCGTCACGCGATCACGCCCCAGATTCTTAGCCAATTTCTCAGCCTCGCGACAATGCTGCAACACGTCCCGCTGTGGTACGCTATGCCCTGCCCAGACAAAACCCACACTGAGACTAATTCCCAAATTACCAGATTGCCAGTCTTTTCGCAGACCAATCAACCAGTCAATTGCTTCAAGACCTTTTCTTTGCTTTTGTTCTTCTGTTCCATTTCTAATGCCATACATAACACCCAAAAAATCATCGCCGCCAGCATAAATCACACGCCCTAAATTCTTAAAGCCAGATTGAAATTGCCTGCCCCAACTGCGTAATGATTGACTAAAATTAGCGACGCTCTGATCATCTTTTAAAGATTTCAAATGATCGCCAACCTTATCACCGTCACCCATAAACCATCCAGTCCAATAACCGCGTGTAGCTTTTTCGTTGTCATCTTCCTTTCGTAGAAGTTCACTAAAACGCTTAGTGCGTGGGAATAATGGAATATCTCTAGTTACTTGGTAATGAGTTACTAAACGTTTGATCAGTTCGGGAATACTCAATTTTTCTGACGGGTCAAGAAATTTAGGCTCATCTTCCTCTTTGCTATTTTCTAGAGCATTGGCCAGTTTCGCATAAAAATTTTCAATCTCTTGCTTTTCACGCCCTTCATTACGTTTATTTGCATTGGTAATCTGCCGATCCATATTGGGATAGGCAATCGCATCATGCCCTGACAAACTCGAACTCTCACCGTTCCAATTCGGCACAGTCCAACCTCGGCGCAGTTTACGGGTTTCTAGATCCTTCATAGCGCTCTCAATACAATCGCCTTGCCCCAAAAATATCTCCCATGCGTGCATTTCCCAGCGCTTCCATGACATATTCCAATCATACTTTTTCCAAGAGTATTCTTGGTTTGTCTCTGCATCTACATGATGTTTAATTTCTTGCTCCACCCAATCCTTGCAAGCCTTGATAATATTGCTCCAAGCACCATATAACGTATTACGAAATAAAGTACAAGCCTTATCTCGCTCAATATCACCCACAATCAAAATGCGATTGGGCATTCCTTGAATTAAATCAATACTTAATTCGCCTTTCCTAATCGCAGGTGAAATAACCTCTAATCCTGCACTATCTGCGGCTTTAACAATGCAATAGCTCAAATACGACAAAATCTGTGACGCACCATAGAGATCCCGCAACTTACGAGACTTCTCGATAAAGCCTTGCACCGGCGCAAAGGTAATTACTGTGTAAGTCGTCATTGCCATATCCCCTTAATTTTTGCTTGCCAGAACCCTTCATACATAAGTCTTTCCTAAGCACCTTATTTTTTAATAAATTATTCTTGATGATTTGTTTTTAGTAATTTATTTTTGACTAATTCATCTCACACACAGAAATTTAACAGAGGCTTCCCCCAGTTAGCAAAATTTTTATTATATTTTTATATATTATTTTTTTAGCGCTAAAACCCTTGCACAGAAAGGTATGGAGCGATAATAATATCACCTAATTAAATATTATTAATTTATTGCCTAATCCCGCCCTAATATGCCTAAACCTTCCCAAACCCACGCTTATAGTGATCAGTCAGCTTTTGAGCGATTATTGCTGTTGATTGCTACTTTGGGACGCTATCCGGGAATTGGGGCGGCACAGGATGATCTCGGTGACCCCGTAAATACACCTTTAGTGGAACTGCAAGCCAAGATTTTAGAAGTGGCGCAAGAGTTGCACTTGACAATTAAGGAATATAGTCTGCCCACTTTACGGAAGGATTTAGCGCTGTTACGTCGCTATGGAATTTTAACTAAGGCGGTCTATCGCTGGGGGTATTTCCTCGGTTTTGGAGTGGCCGGTTTGCGGGAACTCCGCACGTTGATGGCAGCTTTATTGTCTATGGCACAGTATCAGCATTCATCAATAGCGCGACAGGTTTATGATGTATTAGAGCGACGGTTGCGAGGTGTGTCGTGGCAGTCTCAGACTAGCTTCAAAGCATCTTCGGAAGTTTATCTCACCCGCGCTTTTGCCCAAAATTGCATTGTGTTTACTGATCCCGATGCTATGATTGCCCAACAGCGCCATAATCATAATTTATTTTTTTCGCTGGAAAAATTAGAACAGGCAATGATTGATGGTCAGGCAATCAAAATATATCAGACCAGAAATCCTTATGCTGAAAAAAACATCGGGCTGATGATCGTCTTTCCTTTGCAGTTGCTCTATCAAGAGGTGGCATGGTACTTAATTTGTGAAGTAATCCAATTAGAGTCGTTTGTCGAAAAAACTCCCTATCTATTAGTGGAACGGGTGGATCGCTTTAGTGAAGAGTTTAATTTAATCCCTAAATATCGTTCGCAATTGGCACAGCAACAAAGTCTGGCAAGGGCAGAACAACTCCTCAAAAATGGCTGGGGGTTACATTTAGGTGATGCTGAGGAGCAAGCAGCAGAACTGGCGGGGCAGGTGGATTTGGTTAAAATTGTCGTGCGATTTTTTGACCCTGTGGCTAAGTTTATCGAAGAAGGTGACGCTCGCCATATTAGGCAAAAAATTGATGATCGTGGCAAGCCTGCCTATTTGGATTATCAAATTACTTTGCCGCTTCGGTCTAAGAGGGAGTTTTATCGTTGGGTCAGGCGCTTTGGTAGTGCAGCGATGTTTTTAGAACCAGCAGAACTGATCCAAAAACACCAAAAGGAAGCGCTGGAGTTGACGGAACGTTATAACCAATTAAATCAATAAGATGTAATTATATATAAGTATGGCACAAAAACAGATAAATTCAATCGATTTAGAATTTAGTTAACGTCAGTTCGATGATTTAGCAGCCCCTAACCCTCTCCTGTCTTTGGAAAAGAGGTTGGGGGATGAGGGCTGATTTTCTATCTGCGTAAGGTGAGTCATTAAAGAAAGACTGCGAACTCCATATTGAACATAATGGAGCTATGCTTTATTCCGAAATCTGGGCGTTTATCATGGTTTTGCTTTGAGTCGCAAAGCCTCCACACCAATATCTTGCCTCTGGTTAGCAT
>JBAXSK010000105.1:0-13166 GCA_037130765.1 Pseudanabaena sp. ELA607 | reverse complement strand
AATTGCTACAGACTCAGATTGGGAGAATACTGCTAAGCCGTTTGTTGGAGAATTCCCTAAAAGTGCTTTTGTTTCGTTTGTTGTGTCGTGACATCCTAACTCTCACCTTGTCAGTGAGTCTTCAACCGTTGTCTGAAATAGCCAAGCACTAACTTTTTCCGCAAGTGGCGTGTCCACGCGGGTCGTTTGGCGCTGACAATCAGATCAATCATTCCATTACTTTGCTTCTTCTTATACTTTTGTTTTTTAGCAGCTTTATTAAATAGAATCTTTTAGTGCAAAATCATTGTCTTCTATCCAATTGTATGAATCATCCTAAAAAGCAAAAAAATCAGATGCTATATTAAATTTGAATCTATAAATTTATAAAAATAAAATGTCTACTTTCTTTTATTTCATGGCATTAGTAGGACTATTCGGTTTCTTGTTCCAGCCTACATCTTCTGCTGGGATATTTATTCTTATATTTATAGTATTTCTTTTGTTAGGGATAGTAACCACAAAGTGGCAGCCATAACTCAAAAATAAAACCTGTAACCACAAACAAAAATTGGTGTTTTGAGCAGGATTTTGTAAATTATTATCCCTTGTCAATTTGTCAAAGTCGGAATCATCAGCTAATATTATGAAAACTATCATCTGATTTTATTATGGATGAGCTACTTAAAGCAGCAGCTATTATGCTTGAAGCACAGCAGAAAGCAAAAGAGGCGAAAGAAGCGGGAGATGCATTTGCCAAGCTACCCCAACAGTATAAAGCGTACAATACTGGTCTACATGAACTTTTTCCTAAAGGTAAACCTAGGGAGATAGCAGAAATTGTCAATTTCCATTCACAAGGTGCTGCTGCTGCTGCTGTAGCTTCAGCTTGGGTACCAGGTGCAGGTGGGACAGCAGCAGTTCTTGCATCTGCGGGATTTATATGGTCTATGTATGCACGAATAGGATCAGTAATAAACTTACCTATGTCTGAAAATGTCCTTAAAACTCTTGGCTCTGGAGTAGCTACTAATCTTGCTTCAAGTATGGTTGCTTCGGTGGTGATGTCAACAGTATTTTCATTTATTCCTGGAATTGGCAACGTTGGTGCATCTGTCATTATGGGCGGCACTTGTTATGGGCTAACCCTCGCTTCAGGTTTTGTATATTTGAAACTCATGACTACACTATTTAATAGCGGACTTGACCCAACAAAAATGAGTGAACAAGAGTTAAATAATATGGCGAAGAAAGTTGCTAATGAGAGTGATGTTAAAGATGTGATGAACAAGGCTAAAGAAGGATATAAAAACAAGTAAATAAAAACATGAACAAAACATATACAGTTTATTTTGAAAAAGAAAATAATTCTCTTTTGTGTAAAGAGAGATTAGAAACCACTTTCAAAAATATAGATGTTAGGACATCTGAAAACCCCCTTGTGTTGAATATAAATGCTACAGACGTTAATTTTGAGCCTACTCGTCCATTAATTAAAGAATTTGGTGGTTTTGTTAGTGGTTGGGAAAAGAGTCAATAGATTAAGTCTGTGAAGCCTTTTTCAATAGCGATCACTTGATTAAAAGTTTGTTGGTATATAGTATATTTACACTTATTACACTTACTTCAAAAATCAACCCATCTCAACATCAGCAATCTTTAAAATGTATATGTTGAACGACCTACCAGATTCTGTCTTTGCGCCTGAGCCAGACACCCTACCCATACAACGCCTAGAGGCAATGCTAGAAAAGGCATATCCCAAGCTTGTCGGTCTAGACGGTGAAGAAATCATGTTGCCAGACTCCATATATCAAGCCCTTCGGCAAGTTATTCACATGATGGCATCGGGACAAGTTATATCGTTAGTTCCTTATAACTTGCATTTGAGTACGATTCAAGCCTCTGACTTGCTCAATGTTTCACGCCCTTATTTATATAAACTGTTAGATCAAGGCGATATTCCCTATATCAAGGTGGGTACGCATCGCCGTATCCAGTTTCAAGATTTAATGCAGTACAAAAAACAAAGAGATGCTCAGCGTCATCAAGCTTTGAGTGAGCTTACTGAACTTAGTCAAGAGTTGGGATTTTATACCCCAGAGGATGACCGCTTAACCGAGGCTATTTCACCAGCGTAATGAGTTTGCCATCATCTCGATTTCCCGTTGTGCTTGACTCCTGTGTACTTTATCCAATGTATTTGCGGGATACTTTACTTCGTGCTGCTGAGGCTGGGCTGTATCGTGTGCATTGGTCACAGGAAATCTTAGACGGCGCGTTCCGAAACTTAGTAGCAAACCAGAAAATGCAGATCCAGCAAGTGAATCGGCTAGAAATACAAATTAATCGGGCTTTCCCTGATGCGATGCTCAATGTGACCGATCGCTTAATTCCTTGTATGGATAACCATAAAGGCGATCGCCATGTTTTAGCGGCGGCTTTGATTGCCAAAGCTCATGTAATTGTCACCGAAAATCTAAAGCACTTTCCCGCAGTAGTTCTGAGCCAATATCAAGTTGAAGCCCAAAGCGCCGATCAATTTTTAACCTATCTACATGATTTGTTTCCTCAAGAGATCAGGCAAGTTCTCCAGACTCAGGCAAGTGATTTAAAAAAGCCACCCATGTCGGTTACAGACTTGCTCAATGTTTTAAAAACATCTGTGCCAAATTTTGTGAGCAGGTTTAACTAAAAAACTTAGGCGATCGCCCTTTACATTCACAGAGATTAAAGAGGCGATCGCGCTATACGACATCATGCCAAATACCCATCTGCTGCCAGTCAACAGGAAAACCCATAGCTGATAATCTCTCTGGCTGCTCAGAAAGTAACTTGGCTCTTCAAGAGTTAGTGCAGGTTTAGCGAAATCCCTTGGCATTAATATCTCTAAATACTAAGAAACCCGCACAGTTTGAGGATACTTTCGCATAGCCTTGGCGGGTTTTGTTAATTCGATCATTACATTTTGACCATTAATTGTCAAGCCTTTAAGTCTTATATTTAGTTGCTCAAAAGTTTAGTCGCCCAAAAGAAATAGAATAAATTAGAATCATTCCCCACCATCTTCCATTATGAGCCAATTAGAGCATCAACTCCAGCACCTTGAAGCCATCATTCAATCTCTCAATAATAATAAATTGCCCCTTGATGAACTACTCAGCTTATATGAAGAAGGCATGGAATTAGCTAATCAATGTCGCAGTAACCTAGCCAAAGCTGAACAGAAAATTACCATGATTCAACAACGTCTTTCCCCTCAAGCCGAAGATGACTAAAATATTTATGAGTATATCAATCTAACTGATTGCGCCACTGGGACAAGCGATCACGGGTTTGCGGATCAATGCGATTACCAATGGTGCGGCGTTGACTAGCCTGCTTTTGCTTGAGCCGTTGCCGCACCGCCAAAATTGACTTAGTAACCTCATCTTCAAATAATTGGGATGACATCCACTCTGCCCCAAAACCCACCGATGTTAGCTGTTGGGCCCGATCCGACGTGACCACAATTAACCGCTTTACATGACGCATGGGATCACGATAATACTGCCCACAGGTCTTCTCAATATAAGTATCAGCCGTTTCGCGAAATTCGGTAAAATACAGCGACAGATGGGGACTGACTTTCTCTAGCCGCGATGGTGTTGGCTGAATATAGGCATCAAAAACTAAAGTCGTGCGATAACCACGAAAGGCACTGTAATTATAAACAGTTTCAATAAGCTGTTCCCGGGCGGCGGCAAAGCCACGGGTGTCGCGAACTGACTGCAAACTGTGCCACAAGCCGATGACATTGTAGCCGTCCACTAGCATTAGTGGCGGATAGTGGGGAGCCATAACGCCAGCGCTCAAGTTTACTTAATAAAATGTTAATCATCTCCATTGTGCCACCATTTTGCAACATCTGTATGACATCACGGCAACAATTGTTATGAATTTTTTGCGATTAACAGCTTCAGGCATGACCTTAATCATGACTTTTGCCCCAGATTAATTCATTTTCGAGGACAAAGGATAGGGACATTGACGCAATAGATTCTTGATTTGATTTTTGTTCAACAACATTCAGTTACATTTCATTACATGAATGCAGTTACCCTGACTATCGTAGTATGGAATAGCTATGTAAATTGAATAAGATTGAATATTGAGAGTTCTTGTAGATATGAGAAGATGTAAGGGAAGAGATAATTGGAATGGCTATGGTGTTATCCAAGATTTGATGACAAATATAGCGATGAATTCTCAAGATAAAACATTATGTAAATCTATGCGTTATAAATAAAATGACAAATTAGTAGTTTTTTTGCTAGGCTCTTGACAACTAAGAAGTTTAGTCGTATTATCTTAAATCAAGACAAGCAAGTATCGATTACTTGGGTGATCGTCTTATAAGTGGGACTTACGTTTCTCCGTTCTCCGCATACTGATGCATTGAATTGAGGTACATAGGTCATGCTCTTAAGACGTTTACCGCTAAATGTTCCAAGAGATTTCCCTATCTAAGGGCAAATTTCGCACATATTTGGCAGTTTAATTTGATATTTCAAGTCTGTTCAATAACTATTGAATGGAGTAATTTGAAATGGCTAAGCAAATGACTAAGAAGCAAAAAGATGCCAGAAAACGTCTGCTTGCATATGATTGGGGACTTGGCGAACGTTGCTGGTGGGGAACTCATTGTTCTTCATCTGATGTGTTTACGCTTGATGAGCTAACTCTTGATCATCTAATGCCCAAGAGCAAAGGGGGATCAAACAATCCAGAAAATTTACGTCTTGCTTGTCGTAAATGTAATAGCTCGCGGGGTGACAGCCTATTCCCACCACCACAGAAGTACAGCAGTTCATCTTTGCACAACTCTGGCAAATAACTTTTTGATCAACTAATTAGTCAACTAAAATCTAGATCCTATATTTAGGTTTTAGTTGATTCAAGCAATTACATTCCTAACAAATAAAACTCCATAAAAATGCACCAACTTTTGATTTTTAATGACGAAAAATTACTTCGTCGTGCGCTCACTCATCGCTCTTTTATTAATGAAAACTTTGATGAATGCGGACATAATGAAAGACTAGAATTTCTTGGGGATGCCATTCTCAATTTCATCAGCGGCGAATACCTTTATAGACAAAATCCTGAAATGGCAGAAGATGAAATGACGCGCCGACGTTCGGCATTGGTGGATGAAAAGCAACTAGCTCGTTTTGCTACTGAAGTGGGACTAGATTTTAGAATCCGCTTGGGAGAAGGAGCCAAAAAAGAGGGTGGTTTTACCAATCCTAATATTCTGAGTAGCACATTTGAAGCCGTTGTCGGTGCTTATTACTTGGATAAGAATCGTAATATCGAAGCACTGCGCCCTCTGATAGAGCAACTGTTTGACTCTGTACCCAAAGATGTCATGATTGTGCGCTCCAGTATAGATGCTAAGAATAAGCTTCAGGAATTTGTCCAAGCCCATGGCACTACCACCCCACCCAAGTATGAAACCTCCCAGATTGGTGGAATGCCTCATGCTCCAGAATTTATAGCTAAAGTTCGAGTTAGCGGCAAAATCTGGGGTGAAATCTATGGTGAGGGCAAGGGGCGCAACAAGAAAGAAGCCGAAAAAGAAGCAGCGGCTGATGCACTGGCTAAACTAAAAAAACGGGGAGTTTAGAAGTACTGACAGATAAACTTAGGACTTACACAGAAAGTTCTAAGACCCTTCCCCCTAGACACTCTCCCATTTTGAGAGAGGGGAACAAGAAATTAATCTTACTTCTCTTCTGCTGTGCTGGGAGAAGGGGTTGGGGGATGAGGGCAATTTGGGTTGTGCGTAAGTCCTAATGAAATCGAAACAGGCGGTGATCTCAATCCCTGAAAAATATCTCGCCATCAATCTCCCCCCATGAATCTGCCACCATGAGCAGATGTAATTTGCCGCGAATCCTGCGAGAATCTATGATGACAAATTTTGCAGGGTTCGTAATTTGATTAGCTATTAATCTAAACCTGCATCAGATTCACAGTTAGAGGCATTGGTTTCTATGGCACAAATCGCAAAACAGCGGGAAAGCTTAGTCAGAAAAGTATTATTCGGTCTGACCATCAGCACCGTTTTACTTACTGTGGCATCGTTGATGTTGCTCACCTTTGTCCATTGGGGAACTCCTGTATTCCAACGCATTGCCACCAGTAGCGCCGTTGCGGTTCTCCTCGCGGGGTTAGGAGCCGGAATTTTCGTCGCCTCTGCCATTGTGCGTAGCATTCAGCCTTCCCTTACCGAACTGTCGCGGGTCGCCGAAGAAATGT
The DNA here is from genome assembly GCA_037130765.1 of Pseudanabaena sp. ELA607. Classification (GTDB taxonomy): domain Bacteria; phylum Cyanobacteriota; class Cyanobacteriia; order Pseudanabaenales; family Pseudanabaenaceae; genus JBAXSK01. The sequence continues at coordinate 6,884 of JBAXSK010000105.1, read as the reverse complement.
CCGCCGGAAATTTGTCCGTCCGCGCCGAACTCAACCGCTATGACGAATTAGGGGAATTTGCCGAAGTCTTTAACCGCATGGCCGACCAATTAGAAAATAAAACCGCCATTCTCGAATCTAGGGACATTCAATTTGCTTTGCAATCTTTAGATCAAGTGTTAGTCAACACCACCGGCTTATCCAAATTAATCAAAACCAGCCTAGAAGAAGTTTGCCAACTCACCAAAGCGCAAATGGGCAGCATTTATCTCTGGCAGAATGGCGGCAGTCAAGGGGAAGGGTCTTTAGTTCTTGCCGCAGAATGGGGCTATCGCACCAGTACCATGATGACCGAAATTGCTTTAGGCGATGGCATTGTCGGACAAGCCGCGCAAATGGGACAGGCAGTAATTTGGGAAGGCGATGATCTAGGAGGACACAATCTGGTTTATCGCACTCCCATCGGCGATCTGCTGCCCCAAAGCCTGATTGCTGTGCCATTAATGCTCAAAAAGAGTCTGGTGGTAGGGGTTTTGTTTTTAGGCAGTTTATTACCCCTGTCGCCCCAAAGTCGAAATATTCTCAAATCCATTGACCGCCGCCTAGCTACCGCCATCAGCAACGCCCAAAGCATTGAAACCATCGCCCGCCAAAGAGAAGAACTCACCACAGTATTTGAACAACTAGCCGATGGCATTTTATTGAGTGATCCCGAAGGACGCATTCTCAAAATCAATTCCGCCGGACGCGCTATCCTCAGCACACCCAACTTAAACGCTCCTAATCCCATTAATGCCGATGCCAAAGCCTCGCCCCTCGTTGCCAAGTCAATGGCAGAAATCATTAAACAATTTGATATTAGAAGCGCGGACGGTCAGCCCTTAGCTCTATCGGAATTAGTGATTTTTCGCGCCATGTCCACCAATCAAGTCGTAGAAGATCAGATTACCCTGCGCCAAGCTGACGGTAGAGAAGTAATCCTGAGTACCACGGCTGCGCCCCTAGTGGGTATGGAATCAGAACTTTTAGGCAGTGTGATGATTTTGCGCGATGTCACCGACCAACGTTATCGCGATAAGGTCATGCAAGAGACTAATCGGATTATGATTGACCAGCAGCGGCGCATGAGCATCTTACAGCGCTTAACCAACTTAATTAACCAACAATTACAAGACCTCGATATATTGCTAGAATCGGTAGTAGAAGCCACCTGCGACGGCATTGCTTGGGCAGAAGTCTGTGTTTTAGCCCTATTTGACCCTAAAAGCCGATCTTTGGTATTTTCTGCCACCCAAGGCTTACCCGCTGATTTTCCGGTAGATGCTTCTTTCCCTCTAGAAGCCGAAAATCTCTTAATGCAAGTATTTCGCGAAGGCATACCCGTAGAAATCAGAGCCGGAGAAGCCTGCCTAGTCGAGAGCTTACCCATTAAAAGCGCCCTGTGTGTACCGATTGAGTCCAGCCGTTCCGGTCGTTTAGGAGCCTTAGCCATTGGACATTTTGAACTAGAACGAGCCGCTTCAAGGGAAGACATGAATTTACTGGCTTCCTTTGGGGTGCAAGCCGCCATTGCCATCGGTAATGCCCAGTTAATTAACCAAATTGAAGCCCAAAACGCCCAGCTTTTAGAAGCCACCCAATTAAAGAATCAATTTCTTGCCAATATGAGCCACGAACTCCGCACCCCCATGAATGCGATTATTGGCTTCTCTCAGGTGCTGCTGCGGCAACGTCGCGACACTCTCACCCCTGGACAAGAAGATATGGTAGAGCGGATTTTACGCAACGGTAAGAGCTTATTAGAATTAATTAATGATATTCTCGATCTATCGAAAATTGAAGCGGGCAAAATGGAACCTCACCCCGAAAATTTCTATCTAGAAGAACTAATCCGCCATACTTATGAGAGCCTACAACCCTTAGCCCAAAACAAATCCCTAGAATTTAACTTCACTAATTATATTGGTAAATGTCCGGTCTATCATGATCCCATCCGTATTAAACAAGTTATTACGAACTTAGTCTCTAATGCCATTAAATTTACCGATAGTGGATATGTCCGCATTGAATTATATGGGGTAACATCTGCATCTTTACCATTATTAGAGACACTATCAGAGCCACAGATTCCTTCTCAAAATACTGATCAAATTAACTTGATCCACAACGAAACTGATTATTCAGGGGACTACATTGCAGTGGTGGTAGCTGATTCCGGTATTGGCATTCCCCCCGAACATCAGCGCACCATCTTTGAGCAATTTCGCCAAGTGGATCAGTCACCTTCCCGCAAACATGGCGGTACTGGCTTAGGCTTATCGATTACGGAACAGCTAGTGCATTTAATGGGCGGCAATATTACCCTCGAAAGCGTGGTTGATGTGGGTTCCAAATTTACGATTAAGTTACCTGTGGCTTTACATCAGGGACAAAATGCAAAAACAGATTGATTTCTGACTGCTGCGACATCAACCGAAAGCGCTGCTGCTGTCCACTTGTCTCATCAAAATTAAGAATGGAACGGCTTGGCGGTGGGTGGTCAAGTGCTTTTAATGTCCCTCAATAATTTGCCATGACTATATATCAGAATTCCTGAGTTTTACTGAGATTTTCCTGTGACTTGAGGACACTTAAACATTTACTAAATTATTACTGAGTGAATCATATAATAAAAATATTATTTCTAATCATATTATATAGCCATCTAGCCAGAATTTTCGATTTTTAAGCGGTAAAATTCTAAATAATAAAATAATAAATGTTAATAGATGTTAATAAAATGCTGATAATCAGTTTTTAGACATAGTACAGATAAATAATTGATATTTAACTAAATTTTTGTGCCATATATCCCAACCAAGATAAATTTATCTGCACCTATTGGCTGACAGCCTCTGGTAAAGCTATCCTGATAAATAAATCCACACTTTACCTAAGAGGGATTGGCTTGAATCAGTCCATTAATATCTCCAAGCTTGACGATTTCCTGCAAGAACTTGCTACCATCCAGCAGCAGGGATCAAAACGGGTTGCTATTTTGGGATCACGGCATATCCCCATGACCCACCAGATGCTGATCGAATTACTCAGCTATGCTCTGGTACTCTCTGGCAATCGCCTGATCACATCCGGTGCAACAGGGACTAATTTTGCGGCGATTAGGGGGGCGCTAAGAGCCGATCCTAGTTTGCTGACCGTGATTTTGCCCCAAAGTCTAGACAAGCAATCGGCAGAGTCTCGCGAACAACTAGAAAATGTGGTGCATCTAATCGAACATAGCGAGTACGATAACTTGTCCTTGGCTGAGGCTAGCGGACTGTGCAACCAAGAAATTATTTCTAAGTGTCAGCAGCTAATTTGTTTTGCTTACCACAGCAGCGAAACCCTGTTACAAACCTGTCAAGAAGCCGAAGAACAGCGTAAAGTCGTCACTTTGTTTTACTTAGATTAGATATTCCTAAAATTCCTGCTGCTTGTTGGCAAATCTGACTTAATCAGGCACAGCAGCAGGAATCTTGGCATTTCTTTAGGAGGAATCAAGCAATGACTGTTGCCATTGACCAACCAACTCTATACGAGCAAGATCAAAACCTATGGCTAGAGACGATTATCGCCCAATTAAAAGCAGGGGATCTGCACAATCTTGATCTTGGCAATTTAATAGAGGAGCTAGAGGGTTTGTCTGGTAGTAACAAACGGGAAATAGAAACTCGATTGATCAGGTTAATCGAGCATTTACTCAAGCGCTGTTATGTTAATTTGCCTGATTGCTATCGGGGTTGGGAAGTGACTATCTTTAGTCAGCGTGATCAAATTTCTCGACTTTTAAAACAATCGCCTAGCCTGAAACGTCATTTTAACGAAGTTTTTGATGATTGCTTTGAGACTGCGCGGCAAAAAGTCAAAATTGAATATACCAACGACTTCCCTCAAACATGGCAGTTTAGCCGCGAAATTGACTTGATGCTCAAAAGTCAATTCTGGCTTGACGAAAATCTCCATCACTAACTTTGCCCTATCACCACGCATAATTATCACCATGCATAATTTGGTTGTCGATAATTTAGGCATCACCTTTCATGGTGACGATGCACCCGTAACTGCGGTGCAAGGGGCTAGTTTTACCCTCATGCCAGGGCAAACCATCGGCATTGTGGGGGAGTCTGGTTCGGGCAAGTCGGCGACGGCTCTGGCAATTATGGGTTTGCTACCGACCACGGCAAAAGTGACTGGTCAAGTTTGGTTTACGCCCCAGCATTTGACTGATGCGGCAACTGCCCCAGTAGACCTAATCGCCTTGCAACAACAGCGCCCCGAACAAATGCGCCAATATCGTGGGGATCGTTTGGCGATGGTATTTCAAGAACCGATGACGGCGTTAAATCCTTTGTTTACCTGTGGCTATCAGGTGATGGAGTCGTTGCAGTTACATCAAGGATCATCGGCAACCCCCATAAATTTTCAGGAGCGGGTGATCGAATTATTTGAGCGGGTTAAATTACCCCAAGCGCGGCAGATGGTGCGGCGTTATCCCCATGAACTGTCTGGCGGGCAATTGCAGCGGGTCACGATTGCGATGGCGATCGCCTGTAATCCCCAGATTTTAATTGCCGATGAACCCACCACCGCCCTTGATGTAACCATCCAAAAAGAGATTTTAGATCTGTTATTGGAACTGCAACAGGATGATCGCCAAGGGCATCAGCCGCCCATGAGTATGATCTTCATCACCCATGATCTTGGTGTGGTCAATCAGGTGGCGGATCAGGTGGCAGTGATGTATAAAGGGCGCATTGTGGAATATGGCAGCAAAGCGGAGATTTTTGATGCGCCGCAACATCCCTATACTAAAGCCTTGATCGATTGCCGTCCTAGCCGTCGCCATGCCCAAAAATGGCTGCCCACAGTACGCGATTACATGATCGAAAAACCTGATGGTCAAATTGCCCCCTGCGCTGCCAGTGATCCGCGCTTGCAGGAAAGTTGGTCTGATGGGGAAAGGCAAGTGCGGCGGCAACAGTTAGCTAATGCTGCGCCGCTGTTACAAGTGGAAAATCTCAAAGTCCGTTATCGCAGTAAGGGGATACTCGGCGGGAATTTGGTCAGTGGTTTAGCTAGTATGTTCGCAACTAAAAATCATGCTAATGGTCACGCTCCGAAAAATTATTTTGAAGCTGTGGCAGGGGTTAGCTTGGATGTTAGACCGGGCGAAATTTTGGGCTTAGTGGGGGAATCTGGTTGTGGCAAAACTAGTTTGAGTCGTGCCATTCTTGGTTTAGTACCGATGACAATGGGGCAAGTTCGGTTTGGCAATCGTGATTTAAAAGATTTAAGTCAGCGGGAAATGCAACGGGTTCGTGCTGAAATTCAATTGATTTTCCAAGATCCCTATGGTTCGCTCAATCCTCGGATGTCTGTGGGTGAAGCCATTGCCGAACCGTTGATCATTCATCAAGGAGCGACTCAATTTGCTCGCTATCGTTCCCGTCAGATTGTGGAGCGGCGGGTGGCTTATCTATTGCGGCGGGTGGGACTAGAGCGGGCGGCGATGCATCGTTATCCCCATGAATTTTCCGGTGGGCAGCGGCAACGGATTTGTATTGCTCGGGCATTAGCGCTGCGACCGAAACTGATTATTGCTGACGAGCCAGTTTCAGCTTTAGATGTTTCAGTACAGGCGCAAGTATTGAATTTATTAAAAGAATTACAGGATGTGCCTTCGGAAAATCTGCGGCGGGAGTTACCGGAAGATCTGCTACCAGAATTTGATTTAGAACACGAGAACCCGCAACCGCCTGCTTATTTATTTATCTCCCATGATCTTAGTGTGGTGCGGTTTATGAGTGATCGCATTGCGGTGATGCATCAAGGTTTAATTGTGGAACAAGGTACGCCGGAAGAAGTTTTAGACAATCCCCAGAATGAATATACACAGAAGTTATTAGCGGCTATTTTGTGAATTTATGAATAGGAATTTATCCCCATGATTATGAATTTCTATAATTCTTGCCAACCAGTGAAACTATTCAAGTTTACAAGATTAGGAATATTCAGTATTTTGGTGTCATTGTTCCTGATTGCCTGCACTAGTTCGACAGTTCAGCCTAGTAAAATTTTGGTGGCTGCTGCCGCTAGCTTACAAAAGAGTTTGCAGGAAATCACACCCCTTTATAACCAAACCCATCCCAATCAGACTGTTACCTATAATTTTGCGGCTTCCGGTGCCTTAGCTCAACAAATTAGCCAAGGCGCTCCCGTTGATGTGTTTATTTCGGCGGCAACTAAGCAAATGCGAGAGTTAGAGGCGCAGGGATTGCTTTTGTCCGGCAGCCAAAGAGATTTATTAACCAATCAATTAGTGCTGATTACACCCAAGCAATCTTCCGTAACTGTGCGAGATTTTCTCGACCTGACCAAACCAGAAGTAAAACGAATTGCCATTGGTCAGCCTCTGAGTGTGCCTGCGGGACAATATGCCACGGAGGTATTACAAAACCTCAAGATTTTGCCCCAAGTGCAGTCTAAACTGGTATTGGGTAATAGCGTTAAATCTGTGCTAGCTACGGTAGAAACTGGTGATGTGGAGGCTGGCATGGTTTACATTACCGATGCCCAAATTTCTGATAAAGTGACGGTTGTTGCGACTGCTGAGCCAAAACTCCATGCACCGATTCGTTATCCTATGGCGGTGATTAGGTCGAGTAAATCACTCTCTCAAGCTCAACAATATATAGAATTTCTGCAAACTGCATCAGCTAAAGCAGTATTTCGGAAGTATGGGTTTGGAATTGGGAAGAGTTGAGCCGCTGTTTCGGTAGTCTTTTTCACCCCAGTGTGACCGCCGATCTTGTAGTGGACAGACAGGGCTAAAATAGTTTAATAGTGTAGCAAAATTTTAGCGTATT
>JBAXSK010000104.1:0-13235 GCA_037130765.1 Pseudanabaena sp. ELA607 | reverse complement strand
CGGCAGTGCTGGCAGCCAAAAGAACTAAAAAAGAATGCTTCACCGTTATCTCCTTATGTGTTGAAGTCTAACGTTGCCCATCACCCGCCGCAGATAACTTCGAACTCAAACAGAAACCTCTCGACGGTCGGTGTGCATGGGCGCTGTTATGCAGCAATCTCCAGCAGATATTTGCACCATAATCTCATTTATCTTTAGAAAGATATGAGTTCAAGTCTTTACTCTTCGAAAAGAGTATTAATCTTTTTGAGGCTCTAGTTAGTGCAACATATAAGTTTTTTGGACAGTCAAAATTATGTGCATCAATTATTAAGACAGTATCAAACTCTAACCCTTTTGTAAGTAATGTTGTTCCAATGCATCTGCCATACACTTTACGCCCTACTCTTCGAATCATATTACGCTTATTAAGCATTGCTTCATATACTGAAATCGCGTCATTCTCTGCCTCTTCTAAAACGCGGCATAAGGAAGCAAAAAGTTCTTTTCTATAACATTTAACATCAGGAAGAGTTTTAATATCTCTGAGTAATTCAGAAGCCACCGAATAAGATATTTTTTGCTTCAAATATTCTATTTTTATCCGAATAGGCTCCACTAAAAGTCTATCGCTCTCGCTTCGCTTGTTTTTGACACCTGACACAGTAAACCAGTTATCAATAGCAGTTTTATTGAAAAGCTTTAGAAATACCTCGCGAATGACTGAAAAAGCATTTTCTGTATTCATGTTATCAAATTTCTTCGACAAATTATAAAAATCTTTTTCATCAATAGACTCCATTAAAAAACATAGGTTTTTAAATCTTTGAATAAAGTCAATCCGAGGACTTATATGGCTAGACACAGGTGTTAAAATCAGTAAACTCTTTTCCTCATTTAAAACTTTAAAGACTTTGTTATAATCATTTTTATAAATATCACTACTTACATTTACCTCAAAAGAGCTAAAGGCATTCAAATTAATAGGTTTATTATTTTCCAGCAAACTTCTGATAATTTTCAAGTCCTGTCCAAGTGCTTTATTGCCACCTATTACCCAGCGCCATGGAGTTTCCAGAACATAGCGGTTAGACCAAAAATGCCCCATATCTTCTGAAGATTGTAAATCAACAAGTGATCCAGAATTAAATCCAAATATTCCTTGTAAATAATCCCCTAGAATTCGTGTTGGAAATAAACTTGACAATACCAAAATCAATTGATGCTGTTCTAGTGAGCAGTCTTGATATTCATCCACAAATAAACCACTGAAGGTGTTTTGTATAACTTCTTTTATTAATTTACGATTAAATAATTCAGTGGCTTTTTCAATAATAAAGGGATAGTATTTTTTGCCATTCTCTTGATCAGGAATGTCATTTTTTGTGTAGTACGCCAATACATATCTTTGAGCAAAGCTTGTAATTGTCTCGACGTTATAAGATGAAGATTGTATGCCTGCTTTTCTAATTTTTTCCTTTATGGAGGCAACCCCAGCATGTGTATGGGTGAGGATCAATTGCTTGCCTTGGGTAAATTTCAAACACTCACTAATCGTGTGAGTTTTCCCAAACCCAGCCGGAGCAATCAGTAAGCTATGTGAATTCGAGACAAATTCTTTGTAGTTAAACATTGTCTATCCATTCAGATAATTGATCGAACTGTTTCCATAAATCCGTTCCTTTAATTTCATCTAAATACTTGCAGCATATCCCCCCCAAAAAGATACCGTGATCAATTCTTTTAAACCAACCTTTCTTGGAAGAAATTATTCCTAGCTGATCTCTTACATCTTGAGAGTCTGAGTCTTGCCAGGTTTCAGGTAGATTTGGCATGGAGGATTTTATGCTCTGTGTTATTGCCTCAAGAGAGGTATCACTATCCTTGATGTAATAACTTATCAGTTCTTGAATTCCACACCAAGGCAAATCATTGAAAATTTGCATCTCAATTGATTTGCCGGAAGCACAATGAACTATTTTGATTCCCAATTCGGATAGTTCGTTTTTCTTAGAATTAACATTATCCACATCTGAATCGCAAAAGAGGCAAGTGTTATAACCTACTTCCTTAAATTTGCGAGCATAGTTTATCAATTCAGATCCATGCCCATCAACGAATCTAACTCCTTTAAAGGTAGCATTCTCTTTCTTTTTCTGAATCCTATCATCATTTAAAGCTCGACATATACCTACTTCGGTAGCTCCTTCACAAACCAAAATATTTTTGGCAAAAAAGGCTTCTGGGTTACTACGAATACAACCTTGCAAATCATCATTTAGCTTTTTTAACTGACCAGCTTCCTGCTGCATTAAAAATAAATTTTGGGCTTCTAATTCAACTAAGACATCTCTTGAATGAGTTGTGAGAAAAATTTGTCCTGAATTATTCTCTCTTAATGTTTTTGCAAGGTGCTGCACTCTATCTGGTTCCAAGCCATGCTCGATTTCATCTATAAGGATTATCCCTCCGGCCTTAGCAAGTTCGATCTGAATAGCAATTGAAATAATTCTCTTTGAACCTTTTCCCTTTAATCTGAAGGGAATCTTTCCCTTGTGTAAGCAGACCTTACTATCCTTGATTAGGAAATCTCTAAAGTCGATAGTTGTTGACACATCTCCAATATCTATTCCAAGTTCCAGAGCATTTTTTCTTATTTTTTCAGTGACATTATCTAAGTGATTAAACGAACTGTCATCGACCTTGACTTTCGCCTCTCTCAGTGCTTCGATCAGGATATTTTTCTCTTGTGCATCTTGCCAATTTTCTTCCTGCCTAAGCAGGGAGTATAAAGGAGCCCCATAATTCCACGAGAAATGCTTGTCAATATAATCCGAAATCAAAAAAACGTTTAAATTCGCTCGATCTTTTGCCTTAATCTCTATTGGATCTTGCCTATTATTTACTACGTGCCATGTTGGCTCTAAATCCTTGCCAACACAGAGCCTTATCGTAATCAAAGCAACATGATCATCTTCAATTTCATCATAAATCGCATTTTCCTGCTGATGAAGACCTCGAATATAAAGTCCGTACTTATCTTCTCGCATCAAGATTTTAGGGAAATCATAAACTGAGGCTTCTATCTCAATTTGTTGCTCTACATCACAGTCATAAAAGTCTGTATCTAAGAATGATAAATTCCAAGATGGCGACAAAACACAAGAAATTGCATCTAGTATTGTTGTCTTTCCTGAATCACCTCTCCCAATTATGCAAATAAAATCAGAGTCCCCAAAGACTTGATCAAATTTCTTTATTCCTCTGAAGTTTGATATTTTGAGAGAATAGATTTTTGTCATAAAACTATTTTTGTATCCAGCTATTTTTGTCAAAACTAACTTTAACTTTTTATCTATAGAGTTAGGTATTGAGCAAGTACTTATTGCGGAACTTCTGAACAATTGGGTAAAAGAGCGGGAGTCCTGAGAATTTTCAGCTTGATCCGTAATGACTTTGTTCTTTCCCGGGCATCTCACCCATTAGCATGTGGTTACTCTACAAGAAAGGCTTGCTGCATAACTATGTATTAGACAGAAATTTTCTGTCTAATCTGACTATAGGCGATATAGCCCGAAAGTCAAGTTTCTGCCTAATCACCCTATATGGCGTGTTATGCAGAAAGATTCTGGCTATCTAACCTATACAGTATGTCAAGCAGAAATTTCTATTTAATCCAACTATAAACAATCCAGTTTAAATGTCAATTAATTCCATCATTAAGTTTTATGAATATCCTGCGACTCAATACTCCACTCAAGAAAACAAATCATCAAAATTAGTTTCAGGAGTATATAAAGGTGCAACCTTCGGCATCGACGACACTCCATTATTTTGATTTGGTAAAGCTCGCAACCCTTGACGCAAAAAACTCAAAATATCCTCCGGTTGTTGCTGTTCAATGCGATTAATTTGCTCAATCACTAAATGCTCTGGAATCCCCGCAATAATATCTTTAATTTTCGCAGGGACTAACCGCCGATCCAACTGTTGCAGCCGATGTACCATACCATTCTCAAAACCCATATCCGGCTGAGGGGGATATTGTTTACGCCCATCCTGACCGCGCAACACCGGCGGACGTGGAAATTTAATAAACACCGGCTGGGTAAAATGAGGATGACGTACCATTAACTCCCCTTTAGAAAGAGTGGAAAGTTTGGTTTTCACGGCAGGCGATAGAGTGCTGTAACCGGGAGTGGCTAATTCTTCCATATCCATGCGTCCGTAAAGCCCTGTGCCGCAGTTGCCCACAATGCGCTTATGTACTTGAGAACGAAACTGCTGCGCTGAAAATAGCACCTCTCCTAAATAACGCCCCCGTTCCGAAATGTCTAATAGCATTTTTTTGAGATAAGTTTCTTTTCCTTCCGATGGCGCATATTTATTCAATTCATCCACAAAAATAATCACCCGCTCCACACCAAGAGAATTATGCTCCAACTGTTCGCGAATTTTATTCACCACCCGCGCAAAAATTAAATCTTGCACACTTTGATCTAAATTCGCCACATCAATCACATAGATGCAATTCTTTTGGAAATTTCCCCAAGGTAAGTCATAAACCACATCTTTATTACCAACCAAGCCACCGCAACGACTGGTAATATTCAATAGGCGATTTTTTACTTTATAAATCGTCGCGATGTGATGGCTTTTCCATTCTTTTTTATTAGTATCTTCCATTTCCTCGATAACTTGAGTAAACCACTCTTCTAAGCGCTGAAATGTATTGACGGTAATACCAAAGGTATAACTAGAGTCAGATTTAATATTAGGTTGATGAATCACTTTTTCGCCAATCATCGACAAAAAAGCATCGGCTTTCGCGTCTATATCATCCCGATTTAAGAGAACTTCCGCATATTCAAAAACTTCCCTTAAACCCCATTGCAGAGGACTCACATTATGCATCAAAGCCGGATTCGTTCGCAGCGTATTTAAGTTATACCCATCAGATTTATAGGGAGCAAAATATTCCACCTGAGCAAAAGGTTCGGCAGGAATGCCAAGCTTGCGATAAATCGCCAACTCATCAGAAGTCAAAACCCCTGAACCCACAGGTTCCAAATCCAAATAGAGTAAATCTGGTCCCTTCACATTGAAAAATACCGAAGCCACACCCCTATCTGGATCATCAGGATGGTAATGGGTAAAAATACTTTTGAGCAGAAATTCCACTAAAGAAGTCTTTGTCGCTAAACCAGAAACCCCCGTAATATTCAAATGCGCCGCTTCCGGCCCTAATAAGAATTCCTCATCTAAATACACTGGCGACTGAATCCCGCCCTTGACATATACTCCCACAGGAATCCCCCGCCCTTTTTGCACAAATTCATCCATGCGCAAGGACATCAACACTGCCGCATCATCAGCCAGATAAACCGGCCCAATGGGTACAGGTTGCAGTGGCTCCTCTGGCTCCATCCGCAATACCGCCGCCTTATATGCTCTGATTTCGGGGCGCTTGGTCGGAGCATTGTCCGCCAAAATCGGATTCTGATCCGCCCCAATAAAATCATAGAGCGCCGAGCCTAAATCCGTATACCCTTGGGCTTCCACCACAATGCCGTAAATATCCCATTGCGTCACATCAGATTTGCCTAGATTGCGCTCCGAAGGCTGCTCCACAATTACTTTAACGATTGTGCCAATGCCCACAGGGGAATTTACATCCGTCCAAAAATAAAATGTATCAGGGGTGCTAGGCTGACTTTCCGTCGCAAACACCCGCCCAATTACTTTCTGAAGATTTTTTAACGAATTAGAAGCATCATCGGCCCCGCTAGGCTGAGATTTAAGCCTTGTCCCGTCGTTGAGATGACTTAAATCGGAAATCGATGCACTGTTAGATTTAGCCACATTCTTAGCCATAGACCCATGCCCCAAATCGGCAAAATATTGAGTAATTACCAGTAAATCTTAACTTTTGCGGTTAACTGGCGCTAACTGATGATGTTAACTATAGTTTGGTACTTTGCCCCATTAACCCAACAATTGACACATAGAATTAAATCAATGCAAATACTAGATAGCATTGGATATGACGTGGCTGCACTTGGGTACAATTTGCCGTTAACTACGATAGATAAATTACCGGTCTAGATGTATACCTAGAATATGAGTCTAAAGTATATGCTTAGAGCAAACCAACCCCTCAGCAGCGATCTGCCAGTACCTTGACAAAAATCAAACCCGCTGGTCTTTCATTCCATCCCAAGGATCAAGTTTGCCCCAATATTGACCAAACTTATTGTATAGATAATAAATAGTGCTCCTTGTGAGCCTAAATGCTTTGATCCTGCGATCCACTGCCTTGCTCCGTTATCCCTAATGCTGCCAGTATTTCCCTATGTCCACGCTTGTCATCGTTGAGTCACCCACCAAAGCCCGCACTATCCGTAACTTTTTGCCCAATACCTATCGGGTTGAAGCTTCTATGGGTCATGTGCGTGACTTACCGCAGTCAGCCAGTGACATTCCGGCGGAATTTAAAGCCGAAGAATGGGCGAAACTAGGTGTAAATGTTGATGACGACTTCAAACCCCTATACATCATCCCTGACGACAAGAAAAAAATCGTGCGGGAGCTAAAAAGCGCTCTCAAAGGCGTAAAAGAAGTCATCCTTGCCACTGACGAAGACCGCGAGGGGGAAAGTATCTCTTGGCACTTGTTGCAACTCCTAGAGCCGAAAGTACCGATCAAACGCATGGTATTCCACGAGATTACCGCCGAGGCGATCCGCCGTGCCCTTGATAACTGTCGCCAAATTGACGAGCGCCTCGTCCATGCCCAGGAAACCCGCCGCATCTTAGATCGGTTGGTGGGCTATACCCTCTCGCCGTTGCTCTGGAAAAAAATCGCTTGGGGCTTGTCTGCGGGACGGGTGCAGTCGGTGGCTGTGCGGCTGATTGTGGCACGAGAACGGGAACGCCGCGCCTTCAAGTCCGCCGAATATTGGGATCTCAAGGCTTTATTGTTTGCCCCCAAACAGACTTTTCCGGCGCAATTAGTTTCTGTGGGTGGGGTCAATATCGCCACAGGTAAAGATTTTAATGAAACCACGGGCAAACTGATCTCCGGTAAAAAAGTCCTGTTACTCGATGCAGCAGCGGCTCAGGCTCTACAAACACGGCTGACGGGCAAAACTTGGACCGTCTCGAACCAAGAGGAACGCCCCACTACCCGCAAACCTTCGCCACCTTTTACCACTTCGACCCTGCAACAGGAAGCCAACCGCAAATTACGCCTCTCCGCTAGGGACACCATGCGCGTTGCCCAAGCCCTTTATGAGCAAGGTTTTATTACCTATATGCGGACGGACTCGGTGCATCTGTCCCAACAGGCGATCACAGCGGCTAGGGATTGCGTCACCCAAATGTACGGGCCGCAGTATCTCAGTCCCCAACCCCGCCAATATGTCACCAAATCTAAAGGGGCCCAAGAAGCCCACGAAGCGATCCGCCCCGCTGGGGAAAGTTTCCGTACCCCCCAAGCCACGGGACTAGGGGGCCGCGAGTTAGCCCTCTATGATTTGATCTGGAAACGCACCGTCGCCTGTCAGATGGCCGATGCCCAACTGACTATGATCAGCGTGCAAATTCAAGTGGAAGATGCCCTGTTCCGTGCTTCTGGGAAACGCATTGATTTTGCTGGTTTTTTCCGCGCCTATGTGGAAGGCTCCGATGATCCCGATGCGGCTCTCGAAGAACAAGAGGTGATGCTGCCTAAGCTCAAAGTGGGGGATCATCCCCAGTGCCAAGAGTTACAAACCCATGATCACACCACCCAACCCCCTGCCCGCTATACCGAAGCCTCCCTCGTCAAAACCCTTGAAAGTGAAGGCATTGGCCGCCCTAGCACCTACGCCAGCATTATGAGTACGATTGTGGATCGCGGCTATGTGCAAATTCAAAATAATGCACTGATCCCCAGTTTTACCGCCTTTGCAGTCACTGATTTACTCGAAAATCATTTTCCTAATTTAGTTGATCCCGGGTTTACTTCGCGCATGGAGCAAACCCTAGATGATATTTCCACCGGTAGCGTCGAATGGCTGCCCTATCTCAAAGCGTTTTACCTTGGCGAAAATGGCTTAGGCACTCAGGTCAAACAGCGGGAAAGCCAGATCGATGGGGAAGTAGCCCGCACCGTTCACCTAGAAGGGTTAGACGACGTAAAGGTGAAAATCGGCAAATTTGGCCCCTATATCCAAGTGGGTGAAGGGGAAAATGCCGTTAATGCTTCCGTACCCCAAGATCTCACCCCTTCGGATCTCGTCCCTGACAAGATCGAAATGCTGTTAAAGCAAAAACTAGACGGCCCCGATCAAATTGGCACGCACCCTGAAACCAGTGAACCGATATTTTTATTAATGGGTCAATATGGCCCCTATGTGCAGTTGGGGCAAGCCACCGATGCCGTCCCTAAACCTAAACGCGCTTCCTTGCCTAAAGGTGTTGCCCCCGAACAAATCACCCTAGAAATGGCGGTACAGTTACTGATGCTGCCGCGCCACCTCGGCCCACACCCCGAAACTGGCCGCAAAGTGGAGGCGAATCTAGGACGCTTTGGACCTTATGTAGTCCATGACAAAGGCAAAGATGGCAAAGATTATCGCTCCCTTAAAGGAGATGACAACCCTTATACGATTACTTTCGAGCGGGCTTTAGAATTGCTAGCCCAACCCAAGGTACTGCGGGGAGCCGCTGCCAAATTGCTCAAAAATCTTGGCGAACACCCCGAAGATAAGGAACCAGTGGAATTGTACGATGGCAAATATGGGCCTTACGTCAAACACGGCAAGGTTAATGTTTCATTACCTAAAGAACAAGCTATCGAAAATTTCGAGCTAAATAATGCCTTGGCTTTACTGTCTACTAAGCCCACAGCTAAAAAAGCCACCACGAAAAAAACTACCCCCACTAAAGCTGCTACAACCAAAGCGACAACGACTAAAACCACAGCTACAAAGTCTAAATCAACCACCACCAAAACTGCTAAGAGCGCCGCCGCGAAAACTACCACTACACAAACTAAGACAACTGCCACCAAGTCAACCGCTAAAGCCAAATCAGCCAAAGCGCAAGAGGTTGTTGCTGAAAGTTAACTTATAGTCAATTCAAATAAGAATAGGAGGTAATAGATGTCCTATAACCTTGGTGGCGCGGGTATCTTATCTGTCAATAGCGTAGATCCTTATTTGATTTTGCTACATATTTACTAGGGTAATACTCTAGGGTATCAGCACAAAACGTATACTAACCTACAGAAAAATCACCCCATCGTAAAATAGGGTTAAATCATAGGGTCAAAATTTAGGTGACTCAGATTATTTCTCAGCCTTATTTTGAGCTTGTCTATGGTTCAAGCCCAACAAAACCATGCTCTTACACTTCGAGCTAACTTGATAACACGACTCTATAAAAGCAAAATAAAAGCAAATAGAAGGGCAAACCCAAGAAATTGGCTAGATCGAATCTAGTTAATTTAGCTACAGCTTAGTTAGCTAACTACAGTCCACAATCAAGACTAAACAACCAAAGCAGAGCTAAAACACAGAATTTTAATTCAGTGTTCTAATGTGTACCATAGATTGGTATACTGATGCAGACCGTAGCCAAACTACAGAAAAACTTAAGCCTAAGCCTGAACTAAGCTTCTGGACTAAGCTTAATTAGCTCATGGGGCAGCTATATCAAAAGCCATAGGATTAATCACATAGAAACCTCTCGGCTGAGATGGTTTGAGGTGCTGATTACCCCAAACCATTACTATTCCGAATTTTTCTAGGTTAATCCCCTGAAATGTATAGAAGTATCTTTTGCAAGTGTATGTCTTAAGAATAAT
The DNA here is from genome assembly GCA_037130765.1 of Pseudanabaena sp. ELA607. Taxonomy (GTDB): domain Bacteria; phylum Cyanobacteriota; class Cyanobacteriia; order Pseudanabaenales; family Pseudanabaenaceae; genus JBAXSK01. The sequence goes on along the minus strand of JBAXSK010000104.1, from coordinate 3,407 downwards.
TTCTAGACAGTTCTCAACTCAAAACTAACGACTGAAACTGACAGCCATTTCCAGCTTTTCTTCCGGTGGTTTGAGACTGGGGAACAAAAAGTGGTTTTCTTCGACATATTGTGCACCGAACAAACCTTTCTCTGCCCAAAAATAGCGATCAGTTGTGTGTTCATTGCGTCTGACTAGCAGTAGTGCAGGGGGCACGATGGCGTGGGCGTGGATGAATTTACGCGCCGCAGTTACTGGTTTGTCTTCGCCACTGTCGATGCTGTATTGCGGAATATGTTCTAGAATCTTGCGTCCTTCTTGCCGCCGTCTACTTTTCCGCTTACGTCTCCTAGCCAATTTGGTACCTCCTAATAAACCCTGAATGTAATGGGGATGGGGTTACAAACAGGTTTTATTATAACGGCCAAAATTAAAAACTTCAACTTTTCTTTAAGGATTTTCTATCTCATAGCAATACGTTTTATCGCTAGTTCTTAATAAATTTTTTAAAATTATTTTTTTAATTAAAGCAGTGCAAAGCTGCGTAACGTTTTGTTGATGTAATGTTAACTGAGTTGATCAGAGTTTAGGTGAGTCATAGGGGCATTGAGGCTGATAGATCGGACTATGGAATCTTGATGTGACTTTAAGCCTAAAGTTTACATTTAGGCTTTTTACCAACGCCAATTCCATGAGATTTAAATAAAAAGTTAAGTCAAAAAATTAAATAAAATTGCCCCTAGAAATATTCAGATTTAGTTATTCTAAGCCTGCTTGGGCTTTGGCAATTACTTTGCCGTTTCTAAATTCGATGATGGCGTTGCTGCCTTGGGGGTTTTTCCATGAGTAAACTTGCCCCACGATGCCACCGGTTTTAGTTTCGGCAATTAGTTTGCCCGACGAGCCAATGATTTTCTCAACTTGAGCTAGGGTCATGTCTTCTTGGATTTGCTCAAATACACTGAGATTGATTTCGGTTTTTGGCGTGATCTTAGTGGTGGTTGCTGGTGAAATCCGGTTTGTGGGGAGGGGATCAGCTATGGGGGGTGGGGATGCAGGCAATGGCGCTGAGGTTGGGGCCACAGTATTCGTGTAACTATGGACAGAAGATAAGAGGCGCACAAAAATTCCCACACTCAAACCAAGGAGCATGATGGACATCCCAAGGAAAAATAATTGCCCTAGGTGCTGGGATAAGCCAGTGGTTGGAGGGGCAATAGGTTGGGGCGGCGCAGCGGGAGGAGCATCAAGGGGGGGGACTACAGCTTGGGCAAATTGGGGATCGCTGTCTGCGAGGAGTTCCATTGCCTGATGCAAGACATTGGGCTTAGAGAGAATTTCTTCGGGGGGGATAGCGTTGGCGGCTTCGTTAGTGGTCGAGGTCTCGGCAGACGGGCTAATAGATTTGGGGTTAAGCATAATAGTTTCTGTCCAGAACAAGCGCTGCTCATGAAATTCTTCATCCTTGCGCCAGCCATATATTTTGACTTTGGCAATAGATTCTAGCGGTAAAGTCTGAACAGTGCGGTCTATTATGGCCACTAATTTTGCCTGATCAATGGCGTGATTAGCCAGTATATTCAGTTTTAAGATGCTATCAATGCATTCAATGGTCAGATCGAGGTTAGTAATTCCGGCTTGAACAAGGTAATCTTGCAACAGTTGTTTAATTGCTGCGGTTTTTGCTGAATTAGATTTCCCAAAATTGGGGAAGGGGCGGGATGGTTTCATCATCACAAGTGCAGAAGCGCTAGACATACCCGGATGCTCAGAAATTTATGACTTAACATCAATGCTGACGATTTTTACTGTAAATGGTTTACCAAATCGATAAAATCAGCTAATATGCTTGACCTTTGGCTTTTGGCGGCTTGAGATGAATTGAGCAGAGTTTAGAAGTTTTTTTAGGGATTAATTTTTAACATGAGTTCGATGTTAAAAACTAGCCCTCATCCCCTAAACCCTTCTCCCAAGCTTCGGAGAAGGGGAAGCAGAGAAAATTTTCTTATTCCCTCTCCCGTTTTGGGAGAGGGTTAGGGTGAGGGTCTGCTAAATCATCGAACTGACGTTAATTTTTAGGAATTAATTTTATTTCGGTTGTAAGACGACGATGGGTTGGAGTTGGGGCTGGTTAATGAGATTTTGACTGACTAAATTAATGTCTGGGGGAGGAGCACTGGAATCATCATCGGTTGGGGGATCGCTTGCTGGTATTTGCCACTGACCGACACCTAATAATTGGGAAGATGCGTCATAAACTCTGATATAAGGTTGATCAGCAAGAGTTTTATTAGAGGGATCAAAATTTAATGACTCTGCTAAGGCGGCTCGACCCTGACACCAACGCAAAGCAAGCTCCGCTGATAAAATTATGGGCGGTAAATGGGCGATCCCGCTATCAAGGGGGAGGATCAAATCTCTGATAGTTTGGGGCAGGTTAACTGCCTCTAACTGGGAAAATGTATAGCTTTGCTCTAGATTAAAACCGTTGCTGCTAGTGCGTTCGAGGGCGGCAAGGGTGGCGACGGTTCCCAAGGCTGCGCCTAAATCTCTGGCGATGGATCTAATATATGTGCCAGTGCCACAGGTGATGTGTACCGTTAGTTCGGGGTGATCGGGGTCGGTGTGTTGCCAGCCCAGGATGTCAATGGCGCTGACATGGACGGTGCGGGTGGGAATTTGGGCGATGTCATCGGGGCTGAGTTTGCCTTGGCGGGCTAGATCATAAAGACGCTGACCGTTGATGTGAATGGCACTATAGGCGGGGGGACGCTGCGTAATATTACCGATAAATTGCGGATTAAGGGGCGGTAATTGTTGCTGAATTTGGTCTAGGGTGAGATGGGCGGCGCTGTGACGCTCGATAATTTGCCCAGTAATGTCGTCGGTGTCGCTGAGGATGCCAAAACGGATCACGGCACGATAGGCTTTACCTTCAGGCAAAAATCGTAAAAGGCGGGTAGCTTGCCCCATACCTACGGGTAAAACACCGGTTGCCATGGGATCGAGCGTGCCACTATGACCGATTTTTTTATGTTTAAGTAATTTTCGTAATTTAGCGATGCAGTCATGGGCGGTAATACCGATGGGTTTGTGAATACTCAAAAAACCATTGATGCTATTAGTTAAGCTCGCGTTTTGACCTTGATTCATAGTAAAAAGCAATAAAAAATCAAAAAGATTTGTTAATTTGTTTTAGAGGCTGTTGCCAAAGTTTTGTTTGATCCCCCTCCATCCCTTTTTTAAGAAAGACTATTTAATTCTCCCTTAGTAAGGGGGCTAGGGGGATCATTAAAGTTCTCAAAAAACTCTAAATCTTGACGTTAGATTTGGTTAATCATGCCATCATTTTGCGTAGGATTTTGCTAATTTGTAGCGATCATATTATCGGGATAATTTTAGGTTTAGTTTAAATTTAATTTGGTTTT
>JBAXSK010000103.1:0-13368 GCA_037130765.1 Pseudanabaena sp. ELA607 | reverse complement strand
CCTTGGAGGGGTACGCCGCAGGCGGGGGGTGGTCAAGTGCTTTTAATGTGCCAAATTAATTTTAAATGACTATATAAATTACGAATGAGAAATTACAGCAGTTGTTGATCCGCTGCAACCTAAAATATTTAAATATTAATGATAAAAATTATGGATAATTCCTAATGCAGTATGGGTAATTATTTCTGAGGCTTAGGGGCAGTCTTAGGGACTTGCCAACTCCCTTCCCAACGGCGATGCCCTTTGATTTCATCCCCTGAACCGCTGCTGCCAGACATTTCGCGGCAGTTGGGACTAAAAAATAATATCCCCTTGCCTTGTCTGGTCTGGGATGGGCTATTTTTGACGCTATCATCCAGTTTGGCGGTTTCTTGCCATGTGAAATTCATCACATTTTGATCCAGCGTGCCCGTGATTTGCCCTGTGACATTGCCTTGCACCGAGTTGTCATACTGATATTTACCAATAATGGCATCTGTGCCGTTAGCTGCTGGTTGGAGTTGTAATACACCAACCGCAGTTTGCCATGAGCCAATAATCTGGGATTGACAGGTTTTGCTCCCTTCGGTAATAGCTTTGGGTGTGGTAAGGAAGACATAACCAATGCCCACGCCCACCATCATGGTTGCGCCTGCAAAGCCTAGCACTAACAGGGAAATGTTATTACCACAAACCGTCAGGACTTGACGGAAGGGAGATGGTTGCTTAGGGCTAATAATTGGTGTCTCGCTAGTTTCACTCTCTGGGGCTGTGGTGGTAACCGGTAGAGTGATCATTTCGATCGGTGCGGGCTGGGGCGCAGTGGGGCCAGTGACTGGGCCGGTTACTATTGCCCTATGTTGGGTCATAGCTTGTCCTTCGGGGGCGGTCAAAGATGATCCTTCTAGGGACAGTTCATCTAAGACAGGCTGATCTGGAGTAGAAACGGGCTTGCCGATCAAAGGGATGGCGAAAATGATTTTTTTGTACCAGCTAGACCACAATCGTTGCATACCAGTAAAGTTAGGAACAAAACTTCTAAAATTTGTGTTGCAATGGATGTTTTTGCAGCTTTGTTTTGATTGTTACACGACTGCCCACTAATATTGGGGATTGATCGATTAATTCTTTACATTTGTTATGATCAAGATGCCATCTAGTGAATTGCCCCAAAACCAACAGCAACCGGAAGATATTCAGGCGCTGTTTAATCGCATTGCGCCCATTTATGACAATTTAAATGATTGGCTCAGTTTAGGACAGCATCATGTATGGAAAAAAATGGCCCTAGCTTGGGCTGATCCCCGTCCGGGGCAGGTGTGGTTAGATTTATGTTGTGGTACGGGGGATCTGACTATGTTGGTGGCGCAACATTTGGCGGCGGGTGCGTCGCGGTCTAGCGCTAAATCCGTGCCCCATAGTCAAGTAGATGGCCAAGTCTTTGGTGTGGATTTTGCGGCCACCTTGCTGGCTCAAGCAAAACAGCGCAGTCAGCTAAAGTTAACCAAGGCTACGGCGGCGCTGATCACTTGGCAACAAGGGGATGCCCTAAATTTAGAGTTTGGTGAGGCTAGTTTTGATGGGGCGACTATTGCCTATGGGTTGCGTAATGTGGTGGATATTCCCCGTTGTTTGGCACAATTGCATCGGGTGCTCAAAACCGGTGGCAGAGCGGTGATTTTAGACTTTCACCGTCCGGCGGATGATTTGATGGCTGGGTTTCAGCGGTTATATTTACAGCAAATTGTAGTTCCTTTAGCGGAGCGTTTTGGTTGTCCCGCAGAATATGCTTATATTCAGGGTAGTTTGGATCGGTTCCCGAGGGGCTATGAGCAGGTTAGTCTTAGTCTAGGGGTAGGATTTAACCGTGCGACCCATTACCCCATTGCTGGCGGCATGATGGGGATTTTAGTTTTGACCAAGTAAGTCTATAGGGATTCCGTTACCTGCTGGATTGTCAAGACATCGTGTGATGGGTCAGAATAATTTATCCCAGAATTTGCCCCAGAAACTTAAACCTAAGTGTATGGAAACCTTGTGTTAAGAGTTGAACAAATCTGTAAATCCTATGGTCGGCGCTCCGTTTTAACTGATCTGAGTTTTGAGATCAAAGCGGGTGAAGTTTATGGCTTATTAGGTCCTAATGGTGCGGGGAAAACGACTACCATCAGTATTCTCGGTGGTTTGGTGCGGCCGGATTATGGCAGAGTTTATCTTGCAGAACATTTGCTGGGCTATCAAGATAAATATTTAATTGGCATTGCCCCCCAAGATAATATTGTTTATCACCATCTGACCTGTGCCGAAAATTTGCGGTTTTTTGCCCAGCTTTATGGACTGCGGGGGCGGCATTGTCGGCAGCGGGTGGAAGCTTGTCTTGAGGCAGTGGGGCTAAGCGATCGGCGCAATTGTTTAGCCGAGACTCTTAGCGGGGGGATGCAGCGACGACTCAGCATGGCGATCGCCTTAGTCCATGAGCCGATCTTAGTGGTGCTGGATGAACCCACTACGGGCTTAGATATTGAAACTCGCTATGAAATTTGGGAATTGATTCGGAAGTTACGCCGTCAAGATATGGCAATTCTCTTAACGACCCACTTACTAGATGAAGCGGAGCGGCTTTGTCAAAGAATTGGCATTTTGAAAGATGGTCATTTAATTGCAGAAGGAAGTTTGGCAGATTTAAAGAGCCATGTGCCAGCCCAAGAAATAGTCACTTTAGCCACTGCCGATGAGGTTGCTGTAATTGCCAGAGCCGAAAAGTTAGGTTTTCCCTATCGCCATTATGGGCGGGAATTAGCCCTGTGGCTACCACGAATTATGGAATTAAAAGAGATTATTCACTGTTTTGATGGTTTAGATATAGAATCTATTACCCGACAACCGGTCAGATTAGAACATATTTATGTGGAACTGACCCAACAGAAACAGGATTTAGCATTGCCGGAAGAGATAGTCAAGTCTTTAACTGTGCCGCTTAAGTAGGGAGGTTTTCTGTTGATTTGATTCAGTTTGATACAGTGCTAAAGCACTTACTACAAAAATCTAAGAATCTTGTAGTAAGCACTTTAGTGCTGAATTTCACCGCCGGAGATGTGCCATTGTTAACTAAAATCACTATATAGCTAAGCTTAACCGCCACCGAATACTTCAATATTTTGGAATAAACAAGCCGGTGAAGCATGACCTACGGAAATAATCTGATTTGGTTCTCCTTTGCCACAAAATGGCGAACCAAATACTCCAACGGTTTCTTGATTACCCACTTTAACGAGGCTATGCCAAAATTGATTCGTAATACCGCGATAATTAGGATTGCGCAAAGTAGTAGTTAGTTTGCCATTTTCGATGCATTTAGCGTACTCGCAACCAAATTGAAACTTATTGCGATAATCGTCGATAGACCAAGAGCGATTTGATTCCATATAGATACCATCTTCAATATCGCTAATCATTGCCGCAAAGGAACAGTCTCCGGGTTCTAGATTAATATTTGCCATGCGATCAATCGGTGGGCGATTCCATGAAGTGGCTCTGGCATTGGCTACCCCCGGAACTCCAGCACGCATTTGGCTCTCGCTGCTGCCTAGTCCTCGTAATAATTTTCCTTCTTTAATGAGATATTCTCGTGTTGCCGGTAAACCATTGTCATCAAAGCCATAGCTAGCTAATTCACCACGCACCGTCGGGTCAAAAGTCACATTCAATAATGGCGCACCATATTGTAAAGTTCCGAAGTCCGAGAGTTTCACAAAACTACTGCCAGCATAGTTCCGCTCATCGCCGAGAATCCGATCCAACTCCAAGGGATGACCAATGCTCTCATGGATTTGTAACAGCATTTGATCGGGGGCTAAAACTAGGTTAGTCTTTTGGGTAGGGCATTCTGGCGCAGTGAGTAATTCTATCGCTTGCCAACCAATCACTTCCGCCCGTTGCAGAATGACGGCTTCATCAAAAACTTCCATCCCAATTTGTGAACATCGTGCTAACTGTCCATTATCGCCACGGCGTTGAATAATCGCCCCATCTTGGGCGATCACGGCATAGTCGGTATTGATGCGTAAAATCTGTTGCCTAATATCCGTGCCATTGGTGCTGAGTAAGCGGGTTTCAATGTCATCAATCACCACATAGGCGCTGGTTTTGACAATCTGATCATTAACTTTAAGCTGTTGGCAAATTTTAATTAATAGGGCGTTTAATTCACCCACACTGAGCCAATCGGTTGCTTTGACAAAAGGCGAGCGATAAGTACCAACCGCTTTAGGCCGTTGGTCAATCGTAAAATGATGAATTCCCCACCGACTTGCTGCCTGAGCTTGTTGCTGGGCTTTAATTGCTGCTGTATTTAAACTATCATGATCGAGGCGATTGGTGGCAGCATAACCGAATTGTCCATGACTGAGAACTTCGATCATCACACCATGACTGAAGGTTTTGCCATTACTTTCAGGATTACTGTCGCGTACATAATGGGTCGTAGTGGCTTGTTTGACCTGTCGAATGCCCACCCAGTCAGCATCTAAGTCTAGGCAATTCAGGAAATTTTGTAGGTCTAGTTCTAGGGAGAAATGGGGATGAGCATCGGAATCAGTAATTGAATTGAGGGGCGTGGTAACCATAGGTATTAGATATTCCTAAATAGGTGAGAATGAGTATGTGTGAAGTATTGTTGATTAGTCAATCAGGTAAATTATGCTGCGGGTATGGCTCAGATTTTAGTCTCGTGGGTAGTAGCTTTGATCATTTTGAGCTAAGGTGCCATAACAGGCAAAATAGATTAACCGACAAGATGTTTGTGCCACGAGTTCTTAAATTATAGTCAATTAAAAAATAATTAATTAATCCTAGCCAGAAGATTTTTACTCCAGTAAATCTCAGACTAAGGCTAGCAGGAGCTATTTTAAACTGGCGTTAAAGAAAATTTGCTCACAAATCAGCTAAGATGAGCCAATTACACGATTCCTTTGATCTGAGGGAAATTAAAATCTATGACCATATCTATGTATCAGGTGCTAATTCCTTCATTAGTCAGAACCTTTAATAATTTAGTGGGCATTCTCGAAAAAGCCGCCGCCCACGCCGCCGCCAAAAACATTGATCCCACAGTGCTAATTAACACGCGCCTCTATCCTGATATGTTCGCTTTGGCCCGTCAGGTACAGATCGCCACTGATGTAGCCCGCAAAGGAGCCGCTCGTTTGGCTAATGTGGAAGTTGCCGCCTATGCCGACCAAGAAAGTTCTTTTCCCGAACTGATTGAGCGGGTACAAAATACCATTACTTTTCTTGAGTCCCTCACTCCCGCACAAATTGATGGCACTGAAGAGAAAGAAATATCCCTGAGTTTTGGCAAACAGAGTTTTAATTTCTTGGGTCAGCCCTACGTCTTGGGTTTCATCTTGCCTAATGTTTATTTTCATATTACTACCACCTATGGGATTTTGCGCCATTGTGGTGTGGAGTTGGGCAAAGTAGACTTTTTAGGTAAACCTGAATAGAACAAACTGATTACAGCACTTCCTCATCTGACAAGATCCCGATATTAATCACAAAACCCTTGTGGGGCGGGCATCTTGCCCGCCAATAACTTAATTACTGCCCAATAATTTAATTACTTTAGATGCAATGGGCTGTAAGCTAGATCTATCAAATCTAAGATTATGGTTTGAAGCGCAATTCCACTCTGCGATTCATTGCCCTGCCCAAACTTGTATCGTTTGATTTAGCTGGTAAATAAGAAGATTTACCCTCAAAAACGACTCGATAGCGATCTCGATCCATTCCTTCCGATTCAAGGAACCGAGTTACTGCCTCACTACGCGCTCTAGATAGGGCAATATTAAAACTATTATTGCCTTTGGCATCGGTATGACCAGTAATACTGATTGTGCCTGAGTTTACGTTAGGTAAGCCATTAATTTTTTGCCAAAATTGCTTCAGTTTAAGGGCTTCTTCGGGTTTAATATCACTGGATTCTAGATCGAAATAGACAATTACTCGTAATAAATTGCTTTGACTGCTTTGGCTTTGACTGTTCTGATTAGACGAATTGACTTTATTAGTAGCAGTATTAGAAGTAACTGGGGAACCGCTAACTGGAGAATTTGCTGATGGATTATTACTTCTAGTAGTTGCACTGGTGATGATGGATTTTTGACTAACTTTAGGTGTTGGTGCCGTTGGATTTGCAGCATTCGCAGTCTGGCTCTTGGCAGGGCTAGAGGAATTACTATTAGCAGTGCTGTTAGAAGTATTATTCTCAATTGAACGATTCACCACCCTAGCAATGCTACCACGCTCTAGCTTGTTGCGATTAAAAATAGGGGGTTTTTGAGGGACTGAATTTTGACCAGTCTGATTTTTAGTACTTTGAGTTTGGGAAGTTTGAGTTGGGGCATTTTGGGGATTAGAGTTGGCAGTTGTACTATCTGAAGTAGCCGAATTTACCTCATTGTTGGCACGAGATACTTCCTGATTAGTTTCTGACATGGCTAATCCTTCCGCAATTAATTCCGGCAATATCTCCAATTCTGTCACAGCATCGGGAATCCCTTGACTCGTACCATCAAAGTCCAAAGAGTTGGCAATTACATTATCATCAGTGCCACTGCCTAACTTGCCTTGAGCAGCATTCTCTTTATTACTAGCATTATTATTAGTATCTTGATTACTAGTATCTTCCGGTTTGGCAGCATTAGAGGCAGGTGGAGTCAAAGGCGGCACTTTTTTAGCTAAATAACCCAGTTTAGGCACAACATAGGGCGGGCGAATCGGTGCAATACCCGCCGGAGATGGGGCTGGTTGACTGCGTTTCTGACCTTCTAAACTATTTTCCGCATCTTTGCTAATCCAACTGACTAACCACCATAAAATTCCGCCCCCACCTAAAAGCAGCAAAGATAGTAAGGCAAAACCTAAAGCATAACGCCGCCATTCCTTGGGTAGTTGCAGGGCGCGACCACGGGGCGCAATGGGCACTGGTGTTTTGGAAGCCTCAACTTCGGCAATAGCTTGTTGCATTTTAGACGGGCCAAGGGAAGAGCTATTAGATGGAGCAGTTGGCTTGGCCGGTTTGGGAGGATTACTTGGTGTGGTGGGTGGTGCTGCCGCAGCTAAGGCTAATTGTTCAAAATCAAAGAGAGTCTTTTGGCTAAAGGGCACTAGGGGCGCAGGTATCTTGACTTCTTGCCGTAAGCGCTGACCGTTAACTTCCAATTCAAACCAAGGGGATGTAATGGGCATGATGAATTTCACCCGTGCCGGTAACCCATTCTGAAAGACCTTCAGGCAGTTACCCTGAGCATCATAGATAGCGCCTTTTGGAGCCACAATCTGATGATCGGTGACCACTTCAGCGAAAATTTGCGCTAGGCTGTCCATCTCATCGGCAATTTTGTAATCCCATAAATCCACTGGACTTTGGGGATCGAAGTTATCCAGTTCTTGCAATTGATAGCGATCAACTTCTGCCCCCACCCCAACTAACACAAATTTGCAATAATTTCTTCGGCCTTGGGCAATTTCGTTGGCTAGGTGGCGCGTGTATTGCTTAACTTCGGCTAGGTCATTAATGCGCCCATCGGTTAAGAAAATGAATAGCCCTCGTTTTGCTGTGCCATAGTTTTCCACAAAATAGCGAATGGCGGGCACTAAGTGGGTCGCTTTGCCTAACCTTGCGCCTTGGGGCCCCTCAATTTTTAAATCACCGCAGGCATCTGCCTCAAATTCACCAATAAATTCTACTTCATCGCCGCGACCACAGCCCCAATAAATCAACGCCGTCGCCCCTTTACCGTCGATGGTGGCGGCTAAATAGCTGGTAAAGCTCTGGACTAAGGGTTGCAGTACATTATCCGTCGGTTTGAGGGTATAACCTTTACGCACAATTTCTTCGTAGGTGGGGCGGTCAATGCGTCGCACTGGTTCGCCATCCTCGATACTAGATTTGAGTTTACCCGCCCGAATATATTCGATCAAAACTTCGGGATGAATCCGCCCTGAGACTTTGCGGCCATAAACTCGCTTCATAGAAGCACTGCCGTCAATGGCTAACCCCGTGCGCCATCCTTCGGCAAAGCCCCCTTCCGGCTGAACTAAGATCGTAAACTCAATCAGATGCTCTTGATCATTGGTAGTAACGTTGACTTCACCAAAAGCTTTGTCCACCAGATTGCTCGGTAACTGCACCCGCTGTGGCGCATCACTGCCATGATGGGGGTGCGGATGAGGCTGGTTGCCCTCCGGGATGCCAAACTTATTACCAGATTGGGTTTGCATAGCTTTTGTCTCGCCACTAGCGTCAATTCCACACACTAAATGCCTGTCTATACCATAAGTTAGGGGACATATTCAAGGGGTTCGAGGGATCTGTCTAAAATTCGGGGATCTTAAATTGGTTCAGGTTTCTTATGTCTAGGTATGGGCGGACAGGATGCCCACCCCACGAGACTGCTTTGATGAAGTGTGCTGCATTAAACCAGAAGCAGCTTTAGCTTACATAAAACCTACATAGAGGTGACACTCCGAAATAAATAGCCTGCGATTGCCCCAATAATCATGGCCCAAATTTGCCCTGATTCGACGAACTTGCGCCAACCTTTGCCCATGTCTCCGAGGACATCACCTTGGAATTGTTGCCCGTCTTTGCTTAGTTGTGCGATTAATTCGCTGGTGTGTTGCCAACTATGTTGCCAACTATTTTGCCAAGGCTCCGCATAACTGGATAGATCCAAGCTACTAAAATCCATTGCCATCAGACTGTTAGCCAAACTATGGGATGGAGCGGCAAGGCTATGGCTCAAGTCCGCTATGACATTAATGCTCAAGGTATCTAACATGGGGTTTTTCCTAGAATCCAGTGAAAGTCAAAAGTGAAAGTCAAGGTCAAAATAAATAGAACCAAGCACCAAATGGATGCAGATTCCCATTAAACATGAAGATTCATTTGAGATAGATTTTCCAGTGGAGGTAGATCACGCTTCGCAAATGTACTTAGGGAAAAACATCTGAGAAGCTTTATTTTAGGGTAGGCTAAATTCATAAATTACACCTAATAATTACACCTAAATTTTATTGAATTAAATTATTCAGTTATAAGTTTCTTGATTCACATAGATGCAAGTTATCACTAACTAGTTTACTTCTAATACCACTAAGGTCATGTCATCAGTATGAGTATGCCCTTCGCCAATGAAATTCTGTACTTCCTGAAACAGATAATCTAAAATCATTTGTGGTCGGGTGATGCTATCACTTAAGGGAATGCAGGTTTGACAAGCCCAGTCGAGCGCTCGCCGCAAATTTTCTTCATCAAAACGTTCGCCATTGGGGTTAGCCGCTTCAGTAAAGCCATCGGTATAGTAAATCACCACATCCCCAGTTTCTAGGGTAATCGTGCTTTCTTCATAGCTTGAAGCAATATCTAGCCCAATCAGCGAGCCAAGGGTATCTAGGGCTTGAATCGTCCGGTTTTTAGCCCGCCATAACAAAGCTGGATTGTGGGCCGCATTGCTAAAAGAAAGGGTTTTGTGATGGGGATCATATTCGGAATAAAACATCGTCAAAAACCGATGGGATCGCTCTAAATCGTCGTACATGGCTTCATTGAGGTGCGCTAAGACTTGGCGAGGGGAATGGTTATTCAATACCTCAGCCCGCAGCATCCCCCGCGTCATGGTCATAATTAAGCCCGCTGGTACGCCTTTACCCATCACGTCGCCAACTACAAAACTCCAGCGATCCCCTTTTTCGATGGGAATAAAATCATAATAATCGCCACCGACCCGACTCGCAGTCAGACAAGCCGCCGCTAAACTAATCCCCTGAATCACCGGAAAAGTGCGGGGTAATAGTTGCCGTTGAATTTCCGCCCCGATTTCTAACTCCCGATCTTGGCGTTCTTTTTTGATTAATTCTGTGGTTAGCTCATGATTTTCTAGACCGACGGAGGTTTGATCCGCTACCAGCCGCATCAGACTACGTTTATTGTCACTCCAGCCATAGTCTGGCTTATGACTAAAAATATATAACCGCCCCCGCACCGCATTTTTGACTAAAATCGACGTACCAAACAAATGCATATCCGCCCCGAGATAACGGCTGACCATTTCATCTAGGGCAGCAGTAGACCCCGAAAATACCTGCTGGATGGCTTGCTCAATAGCAGTGCGTACCTGTTGCGGTTGCACAGCATGATCCGTAGTCTCAGGGCAATGCAATGATTCGAGACGCATTTGCCCGCTGGGTTTAAATAAAATTAATGCCCCACCGTCAGCATCGGTCACGCGACTAGCGATCAAGGGGATCAACTCTAGAAACTGGTTTAAGTTGCTGAAACTGCGCAAGGCATAACCCAAGAAGCTGAGTAATTCTTGGATCTTGGTTTGATCTTGGCTGAGGCGACGTAATAGATCTTTAAGATCTTTGAGCATGACCACTGAACCGGTATCAGAGTCTGGTACAGGGGCATGATTCTTTTTGCTAGGGGGCACAGATAGGGACATAGTGCAAGCAACTCGGACGATACACGATAGGGGTATGTCAACGCGAATTTAGTCCAACAGTTTAGCCTTTGTTGGCAAAAATGCATGATCTATTCTGGGATTTTTGCTATTTTTCTAGAAATTATTCCGCCAAGGCAGCGACCGCGAGGATAATCGTAGCAAAACCGACAAGAAAACGAATTCACCTATAGACGCAGTAAAGTATAATTTTGATGATATTTTCTATGGCAATAATCACAAAATATCATTGAAGCATCTATGTAAAGCGATGATTAATCACATCTAGATTCTTGGTTTTTGGGATGCTGATTAAAGATAACTTATATTTTTCGAGAAAAAGTCAGAGATCTTAACTTTGCAATAGAATAATATCACTACAATTCAGCAATTTGGGTTTAGGTTAAATGGGTGCTTTAGTGTAATACTTTGGTGAGATATGTCAATCAATTCCCGCCTTTTATATTTTCGTAATGCCTCATGGCTAACAGCAACTTTATTTAGTGCTTGCATTTATTTTCTCTTAGCAATTGCCTCGAATACCCTAGCAATTCCGCCATCTTATGCCTCACCAATTTGGTTAGCGTCAGGCACAGCCTTATTATGTTTTTTTTATTGGCAATGGCGCTGTGCCGTGGGGATTTGGCTGGGTTCTTTTGCCATTAATAGCTATATCAGTGTAGTGATTAACCATGACATTTCATGGCGGTCATTATGGCTATCTTTATTGATTGGCTTTGGCGCTTTATTTCAAGCTTGGGCTGGTTATAGTTTAGCCCAACGTCTCTTAGGTAAATCAGTTTGGCTCGACACAATTAAGGGCTTAGGTATTTATTTTTTAATAGTTGGGCCAGTGGCTTGTTTTGTGAGTCCAACTTGGGGCAATATCTGTTTATTAATATTTGAGATTATCAAGCCCTCAATGCTTATCCTGTCGTGGTTAACTTGGTGGATTGGTGACACATTAGGGGTGTTGGCTTTTTTACCGGTTAGTTTGCTATGGCTCTTAAATCAACGCCGCATTACCACTAAGCAATTTATGTCCTATATTTTGCCACTGGTGGTAGCAATTTTAGTCACAGTAGGATTATTTATCAATGTGCGGGAAACAGAAAGAAAACGGGTTAATGATATTTTTGATCGAGACGCTAAACAAATCAGTCAGTTAGTTCTCGGTAAACTCAATAGTTCTATAGATTTACTCTATGCATTGCGGGGCTTATATTATACCATAGATGATTCCAGTTTATCTGTGGCAAATATGATGGCAATACATTTAAAAGCAATTAATCCCACCTTGTCATTAGATGCTAAAACTGAGTCATCTCCAACCTTTATTTTTGAGCGTAATTCCCATGCTTTTACTATTTTTGCACAACAGCTATTAAAAAATAAGCCAGGGATTAATTATTTTGCTTGGTTACCGCAGGTTAACGCCAATCAGCGAGGGCAATTAGCACAAATTGGACGCAATCTTTTCGGTGCTGATTTTCAATTTTATGAATATGATCAAAAAGGTCAACGAATTAATATCCAAGGGGAAAATCCAATTTATCCGATATTTTTAATTGAGTCATCTGGTAAACAGGATTGGGTAAAAAGACGTGGCTTTAATGCAGCTTCAGACCCAAAACAATATAGAGCAATGAAACGGGCAATTACTGGGGGGTTACCTCATGCTACTGAAACAAGTGATCAGCAGATAAATAATAGTACATTCAATACGATTAATGTTTTTTTGCCTATTTATTGTCATAATATCAGTGAATTAATTTCACCAAATGAAAGAAAAATAAATCATAATTTAGTGGGCTTAATGTCAATAAATCTCAGAATTTCTGAGTTATTGGATGATGTAGTAAATGTCTCTTTACCTAAGGGAATGTTATTGCAATTGATGGATTCTACGGTCGATATAGCATCTAATCAAGATCAGAGCAAAGCAAACTTAAAATTAATCGCCCAATTTCCCAGTAATTTAGAAATACCTCGATTTAAAAGTTTGGCAAAATCAATTAATCTCAATTTTGCTAACCGGCAATGGCAAATAGTTTTTCGTGTTAATGAAAGTTATTATCTTGGTTTACAGAATGATCAACCTTGGTTAGTGTTATTCGGTGGTGTTGTATTAACTAGTTTATTTGGGGCATTTTTAATCACTATATCGCGTCGCACTAAAGCAGTAGAGAACTTGGTCGAACAGCGCACCCTAGAATTAGAAAAAGCTAGAGCAGAAGCAGTGGCAGCATCTTTAGCCGCTGAAAAAGCTAATCAAGCTAAAAGTGATTTCCTCGCTGTGATGAGCCACGAATTACGCACCCCCATGAATGGCGTATTGGGCATGGTTAATTCCCTTTTAGATACCAAATTAGATGATCAACAAAGGGATTTTACCCAGACAATTTATACCAGCGGTCAGAATCTCTTATTTTTACTCAATGAGATTTTAGATTTTGCCAAAATTGAAGCTAAACGATTAGATATAGAATGTTATCCTGTGCAAATCTCTGAGTGCATGGAAGAAGTTATCAATTTAATGATTCCTTCGGCAATAAAAAAGAATCTGACAATAATTTATGATTATAATCCTGCTATCCCGTTGTATTTTTTGATTGATGGTAATCGCCTGCGCCAGATTCTTTTAAATCTGATCAGTAATGCCATTAAGTTTACCGATCAAGGGGAAATAATTATTACAATTTGTGCCGATTTACTGGGTTCAGATACCCTAATTAATCATCGTCCTGTTAATTGTGAGCCAGCCGTAAATTTCGATAGTGAGAATTATCGCATACGTGGCTGGTCAGCCCCCCAAGACATCGCCAAAATTAGAGAAATTATCAGCCGTCCGGCGAATTATCAATTAAATTTTAGTATTCAAGAT
>JBAXSK010000102.1:0-13397 GCA_037130765.1 Pseudanabaena sp. ELA607 | reverse complement strand
ATTGAATCTATTTATGGAATAATGTTTATGGGATAAATTTGGATGATAAACAGAGCGAGCTTGATTGATAATATTTAGAATACGATGTATGCCATTAGCGCATAAGATGTCTGATTCGCAAAAATTTTATGACTAACTTTTATGATTAATATCTATGATCATCGCCAGTCATCGCCAGATTTTATCTGCTCAAAAAAGTAATAAAGCCCTTTCTTGGCAACGTTTTTACCCTATCGTACAAAACGATTTAGATGAGAAAATATGCCCATAATTTAAGATGATCAGCGATGAAATGATAATGGGTGGCTAGATTGTGGTAAATTTAGCAACTGTGGGGTAATGAGTTCAGCTATGTTAGTTAAGATAGTTCTATGAGAATATTGTGAAAAAGTATTTAAATAATATTTCTGCACGATCTCTGCAATAACTCTGTGAAACTTCTTTCCCCAGCAAACATCTTGGCAGTCTATCTGCCCTGATACGGTTGTTTTTCCCCTCAACCACCAAAATTATATAAATTATGGAGTATTTGATATGGATAGTAGTGTGATTAGCATTTTGTTAGGGGCTTTAGGTTTTGGGGCGGGGGCTGTAGTTGGTTCTCAATACCAAAAGAAACAAGATGAAGAACTATATAGCCAAAGAATTGAACGACGGGTGATGGAAGTTAATAATCAATATCAGGGGGATTTGCAGGCACAGATTGAGAAAATCACCCAAGAGTATGAAGCGAAATTAGCAGCGGCACAAACGGCAACTGCGGCGATTAGTAAGGGATCGATTCAAGGGGAAACTGCTATTGCCACGGCTCAATTGGATGATTCAGACAAGGCTTATTTAGGAAGTGTTCAGCCTGAGATAACTTTATTACCATCCGCAACTAACACGGAAACCACTAACACTAATCTATCTAACCTTGATGCTTCTAACCTGATTCCTGCCGCCAAAATTTATTCTCAGGGCAATATAGAGCGACAGATGCGGGATAGTCAGCCTCAGGTGCGAGCCACCGCCGCCGCCGCCCTTGGTCAGAAGTTGAGCCGCCATCCCCAGTCCATGACTCCCCATCAATTGCAGCAACTAGGATTGTTGATTGCTGATCATGATCCCACAGTGGCAGTAGCAGCAGTCAATGCTTTAGGACAAATTCATGATGAGCGGGTAATTCCTTACTTAATTCAGGCGAATCAGAGTGCTTATGCTGTGGTGGTCAAGGCGGCGGGAAAGGCATTGCAACGGTATAAAACTATGGCTGTCCCGAAGGTGATGGTTTTGGAACCTCATCCTCCAGAAGTCCCGCAGCGGCGACAGAAGGTGCAGTTTAGACCATTATCTGCCTATGGTTTGGGAGCGATCAGCTTAGATTCCATTAGTGCTGAGTTACCTGTAGTCGAGCCGTTGAGCCAAGTTAGCATTGCCAATGATCATGAAATTAGAATTGCGCTGCAGGTGGCGCGAATTGCCGGATGGGGTGATAGTCAGCAAGTGCAATATGTGCCAAGTTTGTTGCAATATGCTCAGTCACCTAATGTTCTGATTCGGAAGGAAGTGGCGACTTCTTTAGCGAAAATTGCTCACCATCAGTCCCAAGCCCTTGCGGTGCAACCAGTGATTGAGACTTTAGGGCGATTGAGTCGCGATCGGCGGGTGTCGGTCAGATATGCCGCAATTCTAGCTCTGGGTAAATTGCAAACTAAGGCGGTAATTCCTTATTTACAGCAAGCCCAGTCAGCTAATGATAGTGAACTAGTCAAAGTAGCGGCACAGGCTTTGGGTAGTTTGCAGCCTTTGCCAGAAGTGGTTCCATCGGTGGTACTACAAGAAGCTAAACCTGAACCTAGACGGCATTCTCAAGCAATTAAGTAAGTAAGTAGTTATAGAAGCATAATTCTTAAATCATTGCTGTCTATTTCCCATGAGACTAGTCTTAAAACCATCTTAATCAAAGCAATCTTAAAGCAATATCATGCAACCAATTGGCATTGGCATCTTAGGTACTGGTTTTGGGCTGAATGTCCATTTACCCGCGCTGCAAGAACATCCCCAAGCAAAAGCAGTGGCGTTGTGGCATCGCGATTCCCATAAAGCCGCACAACTCGCAGCGAAACACCAAATTCCTTATGGCACGACTCAACTGGAGCAATTGCTCGCGATACCAGAATTAACCGCCGTGGCAATTTCTACGCCGCCCCATTTGCACTATGCCCAAGCAAAAGCGGCAATTCTGGCGGGTAAACACGTTTTGCTCGAAAAGCCAATTACGATGGAATTGTCTCAAGCCATTGAGTTATATCAATTAGCTCGCAGTCATGGGGTGGTAGTCGCGACGGATTTTGAGTTCCGTTTTGTTCCCGAATGGCGTTATTTCCATGATTTGCTCTCTTCAGCAATGATCGCTGATACTATCGGCAAAAATATTGGTAAAAAGCGTTCCATTATGATTAGTTGGTTGGTGCAGGGGCGGGCTAATCCCAGTCGAGTTTGGAATTGGTATAGCCAAAAAGCCTGTGGGGGCGGTGCTTTAGGCGCAATTGGTTCCCATAGTTTTGATTATGTGCGTTGGTTGTTTGGGGATGTGGCTCGGTTGTGCGGACAACTAAACACAGCCATTACCCAGCGCCCTGATCATCATGGCATCATGCAACCAGTGGATGTGGATGATTCCTGTAATATTCTGTTGCAGCTAGTTGATGGTACACCAGTTAATCTGGCTTTGAGTACAATCGCCTATGGTGGCAGTGGGCATTGGATTACCGTCTATGGCGAACATGGCACATTGACTTTAGGCAGCAGTCACCCATCAGATTATGTGCATGGTTTTACGGTGCGGTTCCTTAAAGCTGGGCAATCTGAATCAGAATTGTTGACTATTCCTGAAAAGTATCACTTGCCGAAGACTTTTAGCGATGGCAGAATTGCCCCTGTGAGTGCGGTGTTTGGTGCATGGTTAGCCGAGATTAATCAGATTAGTAATAGCCATGATTCACCATTGATTAATTCATCCATGCCTAGTTTAAAAGAAGGAATTTATAGTCAATTACTGATGGATTTAACCCATCAATCCCATGCTCAAGGAACTTGGCTAAATGTGCCTCAGTTGGCAGTTTTAGTGGATCGTTAGCCGCTTAAATTATATTTGATTTATAGAAAGTTATAAGGCTAAAGCCTTTACTACATTTAGAAATCGCGTAGTCAGGGCTTTAGCTTCTAATCCAAAACTGCTGAATGTTTACATTTGGGACTGCAAATAATTAGGCAACCCAATCATTTCAATTAAACCAAGCTGCTTTTCTAACCAATAGGCGTGATCCTCTTCTGTATCAGCTAGCATCTGCCGCAAAATCTCACGGGTTTGGTAATCTGCTTCCTGTTCACAAATGGCAATCGCAACTTTGAGATCTTCAATCACTTTATATTCCAAATTCAAGTCTAATTGCAACATTTCCGGCACAGTTGCACCGATATTAATCGCATCTTGGTTAGCCAGATCAGGCTTGCCACCGAGGAGTAAAATCCGCTCGATCAAAGCGCTGGCGTGCTGGGTTTCATCCTGCATTTCATGATCAATACGTTCATAGAGCTTCTGCAAACCCCAATCAGCATACATCCGAGAATGGGCAAAATATTGATCCCTAGCGGCTAATTCCCCAGAGAGCAAATGTTGTAATTGAGCGATAACGGTAGCTTTGCCTTGCATAGGATTTCTTGGTGATAAATTTGGTGATAAATATTTAAGAGATGGATGCTCGAAAAGAGATTCTGAAATAACCAGATATGACGATAGAGCCAGTAATTTCAGGGAGAAAGAATTTTAACGACAAAGTGCAATTACGTCATTTATTCCATCATTTCTTGGAGATAGTTAGGTAAACCAGCCTTCTCAATCAGCCACTGTTGGGATTCAAGCCAATCAATTTGCGCTTCCGTTTCTTCTAATAACTCAGTGAACAAATCGCGACTTACATAGTCTTGTTGCAATTCAAAAGCATTAATTCCTGCCCCTAAATTACGGTGCATTTCTAGACAGAGTTTCAGATCATTGGCAATAATTTCCGGCACATTCTCACCAATCATCAATTTACCCAGACTTTGTAAATTGGGCAATCCTTCTAAAAACAGAACGCGCTCAATTAAACTATCCGCTTGCTTCATGGCTTTAATCGAGCAGCGATATTCCCGCTCATTGAGTTGATTTAGTCCCCAATTCTTGCACATTCGCGCATGGAGAAAAAATTGATTAATTGCCGTCAGTTGGTCTCGGAGACACTGATTCAGTTGACTATTGATCTCTGGATTAACTTGCATAATTACCGAATTCCAGCACTATTGAGGTGATCTATCATCTAGCTTACTCCTACACTCGCGTGATTACCGAAAATCTTAATTTTATAGTTGATTTTCTGCTTAATTGACTCAAATTATCCAAATTCAGCCATAATACCACCGCAACCATAGCCAATATTTCAGGGAATCGATGGTATGCACTAGATTTGATGAACTGAGATTTTAGATTATTGACCCTAAAGTTAATTGAATCTGCCATAAGTATTACTACTTAGTCCGCTGATCTCCCTCTAAGGGTAATGCAAATTACTGGCAATAAGTCATGGCTAAATGCTACAGTTATTAGCATGATTTGTAAATAGTTTGCTAAACCATTACTGGTAAAGCTTTAGCTGATGAAGCTTGATAGGGCTTTAGGTTGGCGGAGCTTTAGGTGGATAAAGCTGTAATTTACACCATAAATTTTCTGATTACTGTCAAGATTGCTATTACCATAGTTGAGGATTATTCCTATGTATGTTTGTTTGTGCCACATCGTAACCGAGAAAGATATTCGTAAAGCCGTAGATGAGGGGATTTCCTCGATGGAAATGTTAGCTAACTCGACCAAGGTGGGGACGCACTGCGGTTGTTGTGCCGATCATGCCTATGAAGTTCTGCAAGCAGCAGTTTCAGAAGGACAGGGAAATCGCTAATCATGGTTAATCATGAATGATCTCCTGATTAATAGCTGTGTCCCATCCAACTAGCAACTGCTGTAATTCAACAATTAAAGATTACAGAAATTTAATCTTCCGTGCTGCATATACGCACATTTTCAATAAAATTAAACCTTCGCGCACATGGGCAATATTAGATGCGCCGTAGGTGCGTGGCTCATAGCGGACAGGAACTTCCACAATATGCAAATTCAGTTTTGCGGCTCCAAAGAGTAAGTCAAAATCCCCAAAGGGATCGAAGTCTCCGAAATAACTGCGATTTTCGACAATGCGTTCGTAATCACTGCGCCATAGCACTTTTGTGCCGCAAAGGGTATCTTTGAGAGTTTGCCCTAAAAGGAATGAGAACATTAAGGCAAAAAACTGATTCGCTAAGGTATTCAGCCAAGGCATAGCGGCTTCGGAACGGGGATACACCAACCGCGAGCCGTTGATAAATTCGCCGCGCCCTTGAATCATTACCCGTGCAAACTGGGGCAAGTCTTCCGGTTTAACGGTCAAATCCGCATCAAGAATCATTAAAATATCGCCGTTGGCTTTGTCGAAGCCCAAACGCACCGCATCAGCTTTCCCCTTGCCTGTTTGCTGCCATGCCTGAAAACTAAAATTCGGTTTAGGATGTTCTTGATAATATGCTATAACCCGCTGAATTTCTGCCCAGGTGTCATCTTTAGAATGACCTTCCACAAAAATTACTTCCGTATGTTTGCCTAGCAAAGGTAATCTCTCGATGGCAGGTTGAATATTGCCTGCTTCGTTGCGAGCGGGAATCACTACGGTAACGCTAGCTTCAGAGACGGTTTGCGGCACAGGACGAGCCACCACATACTGGGTTAAACAAAGGCGATTTAGCAGCGGTAAATGGGCTAGATAGCGATTCACCAAAAAAGATACAAGAGGAAGATTCTTTGGCGCGAGAAAACGTCGTCCAGTTTTAACGGTGGTATAGCCGCTAATGGTCAATAAATTTAGCACATCGGTCATAGAGAGCCAGTTTTGCACCGGTTGCGGACATCTTTGCCCAATGCGTTCGGCTAAATGGAGAATACTTTCCCAGCCGTGATTATGGAAGGTGAAAATCAGGCGCGTATGGGGATGGCAAAACTGCTGCAACTGTTCCAGAACCTGCTGAATATTACCTAAATATCCCATTACTCCCGATAAAACGATAAAATCAAATTGCCCTGAGAATTGCCCTGAGGATTTTGGCGATTGCCCATGACTATGGTTTAAGGTTTCATTAATTGGGGCATCTTCCGGTTGAGGCGCTAGGGCATCGGGGTAATCGATGGCTAAACTACGCCCCAAATCTTCAGGGGTGAACGTCTCGCCATTGAGATGCAAAAAGTGTAAATTAGGCGCTATATCACCGTAACGGGACTTAGCAATGTCGATCATTTTAGGGGCAAAATCAATGCCCACGCCAAATTCAGGGCGCAATGCCGCTAGTAACTTGCCCGTGCCACAACCCACCTCTAATACCGTGCGCCCCGCTGGAATCAAAAATTGATGTAACGTTTCGAGATCCCGATAGTAAAAACGGTTACGGTGATGCCATTGGTCAATATCTGTGGCAATTCGCTCAAAATAATCTTGTAAAGTCCGGCTATGGGGCTGGGTCTGATGAGGTAAGGTTTGGGTAACGGTTTGATTCACGGGATACCAACTTTTGCTTGAATTTTTCGGATAATCTTGCTTTGGGTTTTTAATTTTAGACTATACAAGTTTCTGGTTGATTATCTCATGGTCAATACTCCCGTCGTGCGTACCATCGGTTTAACTAAGCAGTTTGATCAACAATTGGCGGTAAATCAAATCAATCTGCAAATTGCTGAAGGCGAAATTTATGGGCTGATCGGTCCCAATGGCGCAGGTAAAACCACGCTGATTCGGATGTTAGCCGCCGCCGAAGAACCAACGGATGGCGAAATATATCTCTGTGGGGCGCGGTTCCTGCGGGGACAAAATAACCCCGAACTCAAGCGCCAAATTGGTTATCTGCCCGATGATTTCCCGTTATATGACGATCTGACGGTTTGGGACTATCTCGATTATTTTGGGCGACTGTATTTCCTGCGCGAACCCAAGCGTTATCAGCGCCTCAATGAAGTGATTGGCTTGGTGCAACTCGAAAATAAACGGGATAGCCAAATTAACACACTTTCACGAGGGATGAAACAACGGCTCAGCTTAGCTAGGAGTATTATTCATCAGCCCAAATTTTTGTTGCTGGATGAGCCAGTTTCTGGTTTAGATCCCATTGCGCGGGTGGAAGTCCGCACCATCATCAAAAATCTGCAACAGGCGGGGATGACGATTTTGATCTCGTCCCATATCCTCAGCGATTTATCAGAAATGTGTAGTTATATTGGGATTATGGAGTTAGGGCGTTTAGTGGAAAGCAGTCGCCTGCAAGAACTCTATGATCGGGTTAGCCAAGAAGAATTACTCATTGCCACCATTGGGGATATGCCGCCCTTATTAGCCGCCCTAGAAAAGCATCAGATGGTAACTAGTTGTGAAGTTATCTCAGGGACTCAGACGGTGCGGGTGCAGTTTCAGACCGGAGCCGATCCGACGGCAGACCGAGAACAAACCGCCGCCGAAGCATCTGCCTCTCTATTACGTTATCTAATTGAAAGCGATATTCCCATTAGTGACTTCCATCGCACCCATGAAAGTTTAGAGTCAATTTTCCTGAAAATGGACTATCAGCGTACTTCTTGAGTTTATGACTTTATAGAGCCGATTTGACATCTTATAATAAAGTAAAAAGGATTAAGATATGGACTACCCCAGAAGTGTTGAATGGGTAAATAAAAGTTAACATTTTTCCCCCCTTTTTCTATCTGTCAACACTTCTGGGTTAAGCCTAGTCTGAAAAAGCAAGACATTTGAATAAATCTATTCTTAATGACTCCACATCCGATAGATTTTGATCAATTGTTCTGATTAAAAGATTTCGTAAACTATCCGATGCTGTTTATTGATGCGGCGACTGATTAGCCCTTTCATATCTCCTTTTAAAAATTCATAATCTGGCGGATATTGTAATGGGTCTTCTTCAATAATCTTGATGAGTTGCAGAATTTTGGGTTTCAATCCACTGGGCGCAAGCTTTTTGGCATCTTTTTGAGCTTGTGTCATGAAAATTATTTTGTACATTACCAATCCAGTTTATCTAGAGTTACGCCTTGTTCAATGGGTTCAGCACGGGCTATCTTGATACTTTGAACCATTCCTTCAATTCCTCTGAGATATTCATCATCACTGACATAATCGGATTGGTCTAAAATTTTAATTTCATCTTTAGAGAAGTGATCGAGTAACCATAGAAATTTGTCGCTAACGCTATCATCAATTTTTAGGGTGATTGTCCGCATAAGTTAACTCCTAATTTCTCTTTATAAGTCGCTTGTATATTGAGATTTATACTTTGATATCCTATCATTTTTGCTTTGAGTCGCAGTAATGGCGATCTCCTAAACAATCGAGTAAAGCCGCTCAGATTACACCTAGAAATTCCTGTTGATAAGCAAGGAGATTCGATTCAGCTATACTGTATTTAAATTAAAGTTTAATCTTTTCAACGAGGCTAGAGGCAATATGTCTGAGTTAATCACCTTAGAACTTCCCGAATCTTTGGCAAAAAAAGTTAAGGAAATTGCTGCGCTCAATCGTCAGGGGATTGAAGAAATGCTGATTGAATGGATCGATCGCACTATTAATGAGATTCCCATAGATACTTTGCCTGATGAACAGGTTCTGGCTCTTTGTAATTTGCAAATGGGTGGACAGCAGCAAAGGGTTTTTAGTGATTTACAAGCTCGAAATAGTGAAGGATTGCTTAATGCACAGGAAGTTAAGAAGCTGAATGAGTTAATGCAGGTTTATCGTCATGGTTCGGTACGGAAAGCTAAGGCAATGCAGGTTGCGGTAATGCGTGGATTAATCCCTGCTTTGAATGCTGCCTCATGAGTCGCCCTTATATTTCGGTTGAGATCGATCGCAATGTTCGCAGTATGGCTAAGAACCGATGTGGCTATTGCCTTAGTCCTCAAAAGTTAGTCATGGCACGTCTAGAGATTGAGCATATCATTCCTGTTTTTAAGGGTGGCAGCAGTGAAGAGTCGAATCTTTGGTTAGCTTGTCCTATTTGCAACAGTCATAAAGCTGGCAAGATTGAGGCGATCGATCCAGTTACGAATGAGGTTGTGGCGCTATTCAATCCGCGTACTCAAGTTTGGGTGGAGCATTTTGCCTGATCTGAGGATGGTATTTGTATTCTCGGTAAGACTCCAACGGGACGGGCAACGGTGAGGGCGTTGAGTCTTGATAGTGATTTTGATGCTTTGGAGGTTCGGAGTTATTGGGTACAAGCGGGTTGGCATCCCCCGAAAGATTAAGGAAAAATTGCTCATAATCTCGAATCAAACTGTAAATAAAAAATTTCCCTTTTCATTCCTCAGCCGTTTTCCATTTCGGCAAAATGTTCCATTAGCGATCGATGGATGAATATATAGCCACCGCCTACTTTTTGGAGAAATAGTTTGTCGCTTGCCCAATCGAGAAATTTGCCATAATTCCAAGGGATGCGTCCTGTGAAATATAAAATCAGGCGTAATATAAAGTGCTGAATAAAAGCTCGACCACCATAATCAGCAGCAAAATATAATCCCATTATTAATCCAATCAATACTCCTAATATCACATTAGCAAGAAATTCAAATATTAAAACACCAAATATCTTAATTTTATTAGAACTAATTGGGAAAAAACCAAGTGCCATTGCTAAGCCAATTAGAACTCCACTAATTAACCAGACTACTATAAAGTTTATAGCTGATTTTCTAATACCTTGATTTGGATAAAGCTTTGATTCAACTTCTGAAATAACAAGTCCAATAGTCGGTAAATAAGCTAATCCAAGTAATATCGAAAGTATAACAAATCTATGATTTTCATTAGTACCACCAAATATCATAAAAAATGATGTTACAAAAATATATGCAAATAAATTTGAAATCCATGATTGAGTTAATTTATATCTAAATCTTTCCCAAGAAAACATGATAGATTCTACGGGTTTAATATGCCATAAACTTGCTCTTAAGGATTGATATTTATATTTTTTCTGCAAAATTTGTATGAGATTTACACTCAAAATCCTTCTAATGTTTTTTTTTAATAACTTAGACTTATTGAGATGCTTTACTTCTCCAAGTAATATAACTTTTAAGAAGAAAATATCTGATCCTTCTAACCAAGTAAACTGGATGTTTTCAATTAGAAAGATTGTTTGAGAATATCTAATCATCTTCTTTGCTACCCATCTCAGCCAAACTGTTGTAGCTTGTCTAGAATAGTAATGTTTTTCCTGAGATTGAGAATTTGGATGATACGCTGCGAGTCTTGAGCCTTGAAATATACGATTGATATAGTCATCAAACAATTGTTTCTTTCGATTTGAAGCAATCGTACTTACTGGAATATCTGCAACCTCAATTCCCTGATAAGCAAGCACCATCATATTGAGCAGTAAAGGAGAATGAGCTAATTCTTGCAGCGTCATATCCTCAATTAGCAATGCTTTTAATACAGTCAGATTCGACTGAAGGAGATCTAGATAAGCCCGAATTTGATCGGTAGTGAGAGGTTGCAGAACAAGAGCAGATTGCAGTTTTAATCGTTCGCCTAACTGTTCATAATCATTCATCCGACAACACACCACCATCTCCGTTGCTTGATCTTGCTGAAAAGCATTCAACGCCGTCACGCAAGCATTGCGCTTTTCCAAATCTCGAATTTCATCCAAACCATCCAACAACAGCAACAATTCCTGCTTCTCTACCCACTGCTGCCCGATCTTACGATTTACCTGATACTTGCTATTCAGTTCCTCCACAATCCATATAGCAATCGTCTGTTTTTCCGCCGCCCAAGAAGAAAGATTTAACACCACAGGAATACGGCGATCTATCTCCTCTTCCGCACGAGCAATCAGATCTCTCGCTAATTGCAGCAAAGTAATCGTTTTCCCCGATCCTGGTTCACCCAAAATTAGCAGCGTCCCACCTTCTCCCAACTTATCGAAGACATCAATTACAGGCGTACCTGCTGGCAAAGGTTGACAGGACTTGTCTGGATTAATAAGATCTAGATTCCAAGGAGAAGCAACAGCACTAGGACGCTTCTCTAATCCAAGAACAATGGGAATCTGCTCGTGTAGCGACTTCTCTAAAACACCCTCAACCCAAGCAGTTCTGACATTATTCAACAACGCTTTGCGATTGCGTAACTCTTGCCGCGACATCTCGCTATCCAAACGGAGTTGTCCAACGTTAACCGTTCCACCTTGGACGAGAATACCTATTTTTTCTGCGAACTTGCCGAACTGATTCACAATAACTAGTGATGTTTAGAGATAAATTTAGAAGCTAAAAGTTTGAATTTCAACCTTTCCACCTTGAACGACTAAACCGATCTTTTCAGCCAGCTTAGCGTTATTTTGAATTAAAGTTGGTTCATCTTTAACAGCCTTTGCTGTTTCCTGTATTTTCTGCAATAAATCAGGATCAGCTTTTACTGCCGCCTCAACCGCTAAAATTGCCTGAGAAACTTCATCATCAGTCTTAGCCACAGTTTCTAACTCTGACACCGCCAGTTTAAAATCTGCTGATGGCTCAGCTTGGGCGATCGCCTCAGTCTTGACAAGTGGCTTTTTCTTCAGCAAATTCACCAAATTTCCGACTTGGTTGCTAACTGCCTCGCCCAGCTTGTCCCCAGTCTTTTCAAAAGCTTTTTTGAGAATTAACGCCCCAACGGTGATCGCGGCTGTAGTCAGTGGCTCCATAAAAACTCACAATATTTGGTGTTAATGTCTTATTTCAAAAAATTGTACCTTGAAATCTTGAAATTATTCTGAGCGATCGCCTATGCGCTTAACTATGAGATGACAAGGCGATCGCCTTCTACAATCAGACAAAATGTTAAGAAACTCCTAAAAACTTCCTAAGTGCATTTTTATATACTTTTGGTAAACGTTTGGAAACTATCCCACCTTGCTGTATTTGCGACAGAATAGCAGGAGAAAAACGACATTTTGGAATACGACTACCCACACAAATCACCCTATCCAATTGCTCAACATTCATCTCACGAGCATCCAGATAATTTATCACCGACTCCCGTTTAACAAAATTGGGAACACCTTCTGTATCAGGTTGAAGAACACAACTAAGATCGGATTTGGCTCTGCGCGTAGTCACATTCACAAATAAGTATTTATCGGCAGAGGTTTTAGCGATCGCAATATAAAGTTCCGTAGTGGACAGACATAGCTAATTTGATGCTTTATAAGAATTTGGATATGTTTACGCAGTAAGCTTTTAACCTAAAACATACTGCACTATTTTAGGTGTGTCTATCCACTACCTGAACTACTAGTTACAGCCTATTGAGGAAAAGTGTAGTACATTGTGCCTGTAGCAAATAGTCTCTGAGTAATGTTTTAGCTGTATTCCATAAAATCTCAACACGCTGTATGACCACGGTAAATATCTCTGTTCCTGATTCTATGAAGGCTTTTATTGATGAGCAGGGTGGCAAGAGTGGCATCCGGAAGTAATGAGGCAGATATTTGATCAAGTTCAATTAAAGTGGAAATAGTGGGATGATGTTATGATATAAATGTATTGACAATTATAAATTGTTAAGTCGTAGTATGGAAAGTAAAAATATGAAGTTAAAAAAGCCAACCCAAAATTTAAGCTTGGGACAATCAAAAAAAAAGATTTCTTTGGGCTTTAATCTGTTGACTAGCCGAGTGGTTTCAATAATAAATATTTCTGAAGAAAATTCAGTTATGCTAAAAAGATTTCTTGATTTTTTGTGGAATGACGCGAAGAAAAACTCTTTAAATTTAGTTTCTTATACGAGTGAGATGGATGCTAGAGTTTCGGCGCTTACAGAGGGAGTTGAGATAGATTGATAGAGGTCAATGGATGGAAAATTTATTTCCACAGTGTTTTTAATAAGCAGTTTCAAGAGCTTATCGAGAGTTCGGTTAAGTTTAAAGAAAAAGATACGCCTAAACAATACAAAGAGCGTTTTAAGCCAAAGTTGCTGAAAGCTTTACAAAGAGCGATTAAGGAGTCAATTCCTAACGATCCATTTAGTAAGGATTTTGAGCTTAGGGGGGATTTGAGCGATTATAGACGGGTTAAGTGGGTTGGTATTTTTGATCGGTATCGATTGTTTTAGGGTTGATGTAGAACAGAATTCGATTGTAATTCTTTGGTTGGGATATCCAAGGAATGAGGGTGGGAAGAATGATTGTTATAGGGTTTTCGGGAAGATGGTTGAGAAGGGTGATTTTCCTGCTGATGTTGAGCA
>JBAXSK010000101.1:0-13493 GCA_037130765.1 Pseudanabaena sp. ELA607 | reverse complement strand
CCTCCAAGGGAGGGGAATTTTAATCTTATCTTTAATTCCCCTCCCTTGGAGGGGGACGCCGCAGGCGGGGGGTGGTCAAATTCTTTTGATGTGCCAAAATAATTTTAAATGACTATAACTAGAAACGCTGTCATGACGCAGAAATATCCTGATAGTTATAATCTTGATCAATGTCAGCTAATTTGCTAAATCCATGAGTGCATCTTCCCTTGATCCAGATACCGAACCCCACAAAAATCCTGAACTATTGCTCAATCAAGGGATGGACGCATTTGATCGCGGTGATTATCAAAAAGCCGTTGCCTACCTCGAACAGGCCGAACAACAAACTAATCTGATGTCGCCCCTGGGGGGTGAAGTGCGGCTCTGGTTAGTCAATGCCTATGATGCGGTGGGTAAAGCTCCCTTGGCTGTCGCGCTTTGTCGCAATTTAGTCAATCACCAAAAACGGGAAATTCGGCAACAGGCTAGTTATCTGTTAGATATTTTAGCTGCGCCTAAGTTACGCTCGATTAAAGATGGACTAGTAGAATTTCCTACCGTAGAACAGTGGCAACCCTATGGCACTGGCGCAGAAATCCCTAAGCCCATCGTGAATGGCAATCCTCGGGTTGAAAAACAACTTTCCCCCGCCGAGCAACTGAGCGCCCAAGCCGAAGCCGCTGCCCATGCTAAAAACACACTTTCGGCAAAATTTCTCGCTTTAGGGCTGGGAATTACCCTTTTGGCACTGGCAGCATGGGCAATATGGTAGTTTATACTTTTGTTAAGCAAGTTTGTTATGTGCAGAATCGCTGGGAGTAACTAGATGAAGCGTTTGATGTCTTCGCCGTGGCTCGCTTTGTCCTTACACCTAGGCTCAATGGTGTTTGGCTTATTGGGTCTGGTGTTTATTTTGCCGAATACCACATTTATCGAGAGCTTATCTGAGGTGGGACTTCAGATCTTTGCTTTTGGGATGCAAAGTGGCGGCGCTGTGTACATGATTTTTGGTGCGATCGCGGCGGTGATCTACGGCTGGCATACCCTCGGACTAAAACGGACTTTGATGTTTTTGCTCCCAGCCGTGGGGATTTCGCTGACTAGTGAGTTATTGGGCACAAGCACCGGTTTTCCCTTTGGTGCTTACTCTTACCTGAGCGGCTTGGGTTACAAAATCGCCGACTTAGTGCCATTCACGATTCCTTTGTCTTGGTTTTATGTAGGTTTTTGCTGTGTGTTGCTCGGCTCAACGGTTTTGCGTTCCGGTAATTCTTTGGCTAAGCGGGCACTGATGATTGGTTTAGGAGCGCTGATGCTAACCTCATGGGATTTTGTGCTAGATCCAGCCATGAGTCAAACGCCCTATCCTTTTTGGGAATGGCATCAAGAGGGTGAGTTTTTTGGGATGCCGCTGCAAAATTTTGCCGGTTGGATGGGCACAGGCGCAACGTTTATGACCGTAGCTTCTGTGTTGTGGGGTAAAACGCAACAGCCCCAACTAAATCGAGATCAGTTGGTATTTCCGCTGGTGATGTACGTCGCTAATTTTCTGTTTGCTTTGATTTTGAGTACTAATGCCGGTTTCTATATTCCTGTCGCCTTGGGGATAGTTTTAGGGGCATTGCCAGCGGTTATTTTATGGTTTTTAGCGCCTAAGGCAGAAACTGAAGTGATAATTGGCACGGAAAAATTATCTGTGGTTAATTCCGAACCCGAAAAGCCGGAAGCGCTGTCGATGCGTTAAATATTCAGAGGTAATTTAGAGCTTAAAGCTAGAGCTAGCTTAAAGTTTAGTCCGCAAAATCCCCGTTGGTTTAGCCTAGACGGGGATTTATCCTATGTAAATCATTCCGAATTTCAATATTGATCAGTTACTTGACAATCATTATAAAATTATTATATTTAAAAGCTGAAAACCAAAGCAAATAAATAAAAAACAGCTAAAAAATAATACGCTTACCTGTAATTATCTTTGTTAGACATCTAAAATTCACGAAGTGATTTGTATTACCTGTAACAGAAATATAATTTAATATGGGCTATAAATCAGTAAAGTGAAAACTAAATTGAAAAAATTGAATTTCTCTTAAAAAAATACTTTTAAGAGGAAATCACTGACTTGAAATGGGGTTTCAAGAAGCATCAATCGTCATAGAATTTATTAAATGGTTTAAGGAAAAATGCTGCAAATGAATCTTCAAATAACTGCGGAGCGACTGAAGCGAGCATCTGAGTTAGCTTGTCGCCAATGGTCGGCGTTGGTTGCATCTGATGGGATTTGTTGCCCAATCAATCAACAAGATTTCCAGCAATTACTGCTTGATAATTTTGAATCAAATAGTGCGCCAAATTTAGTCATGATGCAGCAGATCACTGAAATATCAGCTTAGGTTAGAGAGCAGCTAAGCGGCGGGATTGAAGTACTAGAATTTGTGGGCACGGGATAATTATTTTCTGATTTCTTAGGTTTTTTTTAGGCTAAACCCATGATGTGCCCGAAAACCTTGGCTTACAACTATCACCAGTAAAATTTCTAATAGTTATAATTAATAAAGAAATTACGGTGAATAGTGATTAAAATTATGGGCAAAAACAAAGATAAATCCCCAGAAAAAGAGTTTAGCAGCACCATTGATATTGGGATCCCTGAAGCAGATCGGTTGGCCATTGCGGAAGGTTTGTCCCGTTTACTGGCGGACACCTATACCCTGTACCTCAAAACCCATAATTTTCATTGGAATGTGACAGGGCCCATGTTTAACACGTTACATCTGATGTTTGAAGGGCAATATACCGAACTAGCCCTCGCCGTTGATCTGATCGCGGAACGAATTCGCTCCCTGGGTTGTCCAGCGCCGGGAACTTATGCTGCCTATGCCAAACTGACTTCTATCCCTGAAACCGAAGGCGTGCCCAAAGCCAAGGAAATGATCGAGCTATTAGTCGAAGGTCAAGAAGCGGTAATTCGCACGGCTCGTTCTATTTTCCCCCTGACCGAAAAAGTCAGTGATGAACCCACTGCTGATCTGCTGACCCAGCGGATGCAGATCCATGAAAAAACTGCTTGGATGCTCAGGAGTTTGTTAGAAGATTAGGACTTGCTCCCCATCGCTTATATTAATCGCAATCATATTATTTTACTGAATCCATGCTAGTATTCCTGACTTTTGACTAAGATCAGGGATTTTTTATAGATAAACTATTTATTTTCTCTATAAAAGTGACAAAAATCATCAATAAAAACCTATGATATTAGAGATCAAATTCCTCTTTAGCCTCCATCAAACTGATCGCAAAAACTGATCGTAAGGCCAGCCCAACTGCTGGTGAATTGCGTATAGAGCATTTTTCCGATTAGTTGAGGGCTGGGACGGTACAATAAGCTCGGACAAGATAACAATTACAACTATGGATCTGGCAAGTCTCAATGCTCTGCTCAATAGCGGTGCAATTCTACCGGAAGGGATTGTCATCGTGGCATTGGCGGTCGTGCTGATCGTCGATCTGGTCGCTTCAGGGCGCAAATCTGCTAATTCTTTAGCCTACATTACCCTTTTTGGTTTAGCAGGGGCAGTGGCGGCACTGGTGTGGCAATGGACTAACCTCGAAAACCCTATTTCTTTCATTGGGGCATTTAACAGCGACAAAATTAGCATTATTTTTCGGGGTGTGATTGCCCTGTCGTCATTTTTGACCGTATTGGTTTCTGTGCGCTACCTGCAACAATCTGGGGTAGTGTTGGGCGAATTTCTGATGATTTTGTTGGCAGCCACCATCGGCGGGATGTTTTTGGCAGGGGCTAACGAAATGGTGATGATTTTCGTATCCCTCGAAACCCTGAGTATTTCGTCTTATTTGTTGTCTGGCTATACCAAACGCGATCCCCGTTCTAACGAAGCGGCGTTGAAGTATTTGCTAGTTGGCGCGGCTAGTTCGGCGATTTTCCTTTATGGTATGTCTTTGTTATATGGGCTATCGGGCGGCGAAACCACTTTGCCCGGCATTGCCGCAAAGCTGTCTGAAGGTGGCATTACCCTAATTGTGGCGATGGTGTTTGTCATTGCGGGGATTGCTTTCAAATTGTCAGCCGTACCATTTCACCAATGGACACCGGACGTATACGAAGGCTCGCCGACCCCTGTGGTGGCTTTTCTGTCCATCGGCTCTAAGACGGCAGGTTTTGCCCTAGCATTGCGGTTCTTGATTACG
Source organism: Pseudanabaena sp. ELA607 (assembly GCA_037130765.1). Classification (GTDB taxonomy): domain Bacteria; phylum Cyanobacteriota; class Cyanobacteriia; order Pseudanabaenales; family Pseudanabaenaceae; genus JBAXSK01. The sequence goes on along the minus strand of JBAXSK010000101.1, from coordinate 9,302 downwards.
GTATTTCCTTTGGTTTCAGCCCAGTGGCACTATGTTTTTGTGGTGCTGACAGTGTTGAGTATGGTTTTGGGTAACGTTGTGGCGATCGCCCAAACCAGCATGAAGCGGATGTTAGCCTATTCCTCCATTGGCCAAGCCGGTTTTGTGCTGTTGGGGATGGTAATCGACACTGAGGCTGGTTATGCCAGTATGGTGTTTTATATGATTTTGTATCTGTTCATGAACATGGGGGCTTTTGCCTGCATGATCTTGTTTGCCCTACGCACCGGCACAGATCAGATCAGCGAATACAGCGGCTTATACCAAAAAGATCCTTTACTAACCTTAGCTTTGAGTGTTTGCTTACTGTCTTTGGGTGGCATTCCTCCCCTAGCAGGCTTCTTTGGTAAGTTGTATATCTTTTGGGCAGGCTGGCAGGCTGAGGCTTATGGCTTGGTCTTATTGGCGTTGGTGATGAGTGTGGTGTCGATCTATTACTACATCCGCGTCGTCAAGATGATGGTAGTCAAAGAACCCCAAGAAATGTCTGAGTCAGTGCGGAATTATCCCGCCACCACTTGGACGGGCGTGGGTATGAAGCAATTGCAATTAGCCATTATCTTGACCTTGGTATTTACCAGCGTGGCGGGTATTGCCTCTAATCCTTTATTTACCCTGGCAAATGATTCTGTAAAAGGAACCCAGTTTTTGCAAGGGGCGGGTCATAAAACCGCAGCGACTAGTCCTGTGGTTCCAGTCAAGTCTGTGGCAGTGCTGTAACTTCATTTATTACAGTTCCCCATTAACCACAAATCCCCGAGATGTGAGAAATCTTGGGGATTTTGTTTTGTGGATATTTATAGTCAATCAAAGTAAGAATAGTACGGCTTGAACGCAATAAATAGCACCACCCCGTCAGGCATAGCCTGCCACCCCTCCAAAGGAGGGGAATTACAGAAAAGATTAAAATTCCCCTCCCTTGGAGGGGTACGCCGCAGGCGGGGGGTGGTCAAGTGCTTCTAATGTGCCAAAATAATTTAAAATGACTATAATTTTTTATTTTTTGGGATCTCAAGACGGATCGGAATTAGGGGAAGCATTGTATAGAGCGTCTAACCTAGAGCGGGCATCATCGACACTGATAGACCTAATAATTAATAACGGCTCACTGGTGATATTCCCATCCTCATCCAATAGCTCAGGGTGAATGCGGCTTTTGTCAATGGGGCGCTCGCGTTTGCTGTGGTTAGCGCGGGACTCGTTTTGGGATAAGGAAATCATGCTGCGAATCAAGTTTGTGACTGCCAAGATTGAAAGCACCGCAAAAGCCACAATATAAAGGATTTGTACCATCTGAAAATTCCTGATGTAGATTACTAAGGATAAATCTCTATGACGTTAAAAATTTAATTACTAGTAATGCAATCACTAGTCTCTAAAAATTTATGGTTTAAACTTAAAGTTAATAAAAATTGATGCAGACCCAGCGGGGATAATTTAGATTATTTTATATAATTTTTATATTATTCCCGACGCTATAGGGCAATTATCCCATTCTTGTCTAGCAATCCCTAGACCTTAAGATTGATTGTTTGCTCTAGGTAAATCTTAAAATTACGCCCCAGTCCCATCTAGTTGGTTTAACTTTGGTTAGTTTAGCCAAGGCTATGAATTAATTCTGATAATTAAGCAACCAATCATCAACCCCGTGCTTCCATGCTTAATTAACCTTGAGTTGCCTGATGACGACGATGGCGCAAGGCAATGGCTTGGCATTCAATCAGCAGACTATGCCAAGGACGCATCAACGCCGCATCGATGCCAACGCGATGATCTGATAAATTAAATAGGGTTTTGGCAGCAACCAATTCTTTTTGGGCTGTGGCTAACCGTTCGAGCAGAGCGGCTTGGTCAGCTTCCGCCAAAAAAGCGATTTTTTCGGTACTAAGCAAAGTGTAAGAGCGCTCAAACCAATAGTGAAAATCTTCTAGCAATGGCGTGAGTAACTGATCAAGCAAAGCTATTTCTCGTGGATCAGCCGAGGCAGATGCTTGATCATCAGCGAAATTATCAGCAGATTCAGGCATAGGCTTTAGCAATGGAAAATACTGCTAAGGTAGATTTAATGGGCACAGAATAGAAAAGTGAATGCAAACTAAGCATCAAAATTCAGGGAAAATATTCAACCAATATTTAAGGATTGCGAGGTATACACAGACAGGTTTCGCTTGGGCTGATACTGATTATGCTTTGAGTAATCTGTCTGGGCGAGCTTTTGGAGTTAGTCTATATATCATAGCATTGCGTTACTTTTCTTTAATTTTCCACAGTTGAATCTATCTAGGGCATGAGGTTTAGTTATGGCGGCTCTTTCTAGTGGGCTTTCCGATGCAGTTTCAGGGGTAATTGCCAGTGAGCCTAATCCAGCAAGGACGGCGGCTTTGACGGCAATGGCTAGCTTGATTGAGGTGGTGGCTCAGTTGCGTGATCCGCAAGGGGGCTGTCCTTGGGATTTAGCGCAAACGCCCCAGTCCCTTGCACCCTATGTGATTGAAGAAGCCTATGAGGTGGTGGATGCTTTACAGCGCGAAGATACCCCAGACATTGCCGAAGAATTGGGGGATTTGTTATTACAGGTAGTTTTACAGGCCCAGATTGCCCAAGAGTCGGGGCAGTTCAATTTAGCGGATGTGGTGCAGGGGATTACCACTAAGTTAATTCGTCGTCACCCCCATGTGTTTGGGGATCATGAAGCGAGTACCGTCGAAGCAGTGCAGCAAAATTGGGCCCAAATCAAAGAAGCAGAAAAAGCAGCGAAACACAATTCGTCATCTGCCCCAGCCTTGCCACCGATTAGCACTAAATTAGAACGCTATGCTCGCACGTTGCCCCCTTTAGCCGCAGCGCTAAAAATTTCAGTTAAAGCAGCGGCTCACGGGTTTGAGTGGGAAAATATTGATGGAGTTTGGGAGAAATTTCACGAAGAATTAGAGGAACTGCATCAGGCAATTGCCCAAGAATCAAAAGCCGCCCAAGAAGGAGAGTTAGGTGATTTGCTGTTTAGTTTGATTCAAGTAGCGCGGTGGCATGACCTTGATCCGATGCGGGCATTGCAAACTACTAACCGGAAGTTTGTGGAGCGTTTTAGCATGGTGGAAAGTCTCAGTCCTGAACCTATCGAAAATCTCAGCATTGACCAGCTAGAAGCTCTGTGGCGGCGGGTGAAGGAGATTTTGCGGCAAAAGCAGGAAAAACAGGGAGAATGATTGGGATTGATAAGTAACGATCAGAAGGCAATCACCTACATTCTTTGCGTGTAATGCATCCTAATCCTGAATTACACTCCAGAAAAAAGCCCTTCCTTAAAAACAAAAGGAGGACTTTTTTCAAGGGAGGCTAAGCGGAATTTAAACCGTTAACGTCGCGCTAACTTCTTATCTAACTTCCGTAAACGAATCGACTGGGGTGTAACTTCCACCATCTCATCACCACCGATATACTCTAGAGCGCGTTCCAAACTCATTTCAATGGGAGCTTGTAACTGCACCAATTCATCACCACCAGCAGAACGCATATTGGTTAGCTGCTTCGTCTTACAGACATTTAAATCCAAATCCTGCGGACGGTTATTCTCACCAATAATCATGCCCTTATAGACTTTCGTACCTGGCTTAATGAAGAATACACCGCGATCCTCAGCATTTTTGAGCGCATAGAATGTGGCTTCCCCTTCTTCAAAAGAAATCAGTACCCCATTACGCCGCGTATCCACATCTCCAGCAAAAGTACGATAATCAAGGAAGCTATGGTTCATAATGCCTTCACCACGGGTAATCCGCATGAATTCACCACGGAAGCCGATCAAACCCCGTGCCGGAACCACAAATTCCAATTGAGAACGATTACCGCTGCCTGGTTGCATATCCTGCATTTCACCGCGTCGCTGACCGATGCGCTCAATACAGCTACCGACCGCATCTTCCGGTACATCCATCACCAAATATTCATAAGGTTCGCAAGGACGACCATTCACTTCGCGATAAATTACTTGAGGCTGGGATACTTGAAACTCATACCCCTCACGGCGCATCGTTTCAATCAAAATTCCCAAGTGCAATTCACCACGACCAGAGACACTCCAACGATCTGGCGAATCGGTTTCTTCGACCCGCAAAGCTACGTTAGTTTCTAGTTCCCGCATCAAGCGATCCCGCACTTGACGTGATGTGACCAACTTGCCTTCCTTACCCGCAAACGGCGAATCATTGACCACGAAAGTCATTTGCAAAGTTGGCTCATCTACCTTGATTAAAGGCAAAGCTTCAGGATTGGTGGCATCAGCCACAGTTTCGCCGATATTGGCATCACTAAAACCAGCAATAGCGACGATGTTACCTGCTGAAGATTCTTGCAACTCAATGCGGCGCAAACCGTCAAAACCCAACAGCTTACTAATTTTGCTCTTCACAATGGAGCCATCTTCTTTGATCAAAGCGGCTTGTTGTCCCGCCTTAACCGTACCATTATGAATTTTACCGATCACAATCCGCCCCAAATATTCAGAATAATCTAGGGTCGTTACTTGCAATTGGAAAGGCTTGTCCACATCACCGGCAGGGGGTGGTACATGGTGCAACACCGACTCAAACAAGGGCTGCATCGTCTCGCTATCATCTTCGAGCTTTTCTTTAGCAAAGCCGGAGATCCCCGAAGCAAACAAATAGGGGAAATCGCACTGATCGTCATCAGCGCCTAATTCTAAAAACAAGTCTAAAACTTTATCAATGGCTTTGAAAGGCTCAGCAGAGGGGCGGTCAATTTTATTCACCACCACGATCGGGCGCAAACCCTTTTCTAAAGCTTTTTTTAGTACAAATCGAGTCTGAGGCATCGGGCCTTCATTAGCGTCCACAATCAAAAGACAGCCTTCGACCATCCCCAAAACGCGCTCTACTTCACCTCCAAAATCGGCGTGTCCGGGCGTATCGACGATGTTAATCAGCGTATCTTTGTAGCGAACTGCTGTATTTTTCGACAAAATCGTGATGCCGCGTTCACGCTCTAGATCATTAGAATCCATGACGCAGGTTTCGACTTCTTCGCCAGCCCGAAAAACGCCAGATTGCTTCAAGAGAGCATCGACTAGAGTGGTTTTGCCGTGGTCAACGTGAGCAATAATGGCAACGTTACGAATGGGGAGAGCCATGGGGATGTATCGAGGTCTTTAATTAAGTTCGCAATTCTTTACCATTCTGGCATATTCTATGGCGGTAAAACCAAGAATTATTTACCTTAATGGGGCGGTTTTACACCAATAGCGTCGTGAAATTTTCCTTGGTAATGGCTGCGTAAATCCTGACTCAATCTAAATCTCAGGCTTAAACCATTACCTATAGCGGGTTAGGGACATAGCCTGTGGGTTTGTGACCTGTGCATAACTTTTTAACAGTTACGGTAGTTTCCGATACATTAAATCCTTAAATACATCTAAAGATATACAGCCTAAAGGATGGCGCTCTTGCGGGGCAGTTTTCAGGTGGTTGCGCCAATTTGCCGCAAAATTCTGGGCAAGATTACAAGCAACTATTGACAATAATATTCAATAAATTTATAGTGAGATTAATCCGCTCAAGGAGTTGGTTAAATCGTGCTTGCTTGAGACTTTCTCCTGCTTCAGATGCCAGTGTAACTAGGTAGACCCGTGTTAAAAAGACTGATAGACCAGCTATGGCAGTGCTTTGGGGCATGAGACTAAATCCCACCTTACCTAGACTGCTGTAGTGGTTTTTCTGGCATTCGGCCCCAAATTTAGGCAAGGCATCTCAGCTTAATAAGAATATTTAGCAATAAATATCGTTGGTGCAGCCTAATTAATCAGAACTTAATGCATCAAAACCCACCAATAAAAAATCATCAACCAAAAACCATTAATCAAACCAAGGAGCTATCTGATCGTGGTCATGGAATTAAATCATCTCGGGTCGGCCGTCAAATCCCCATCGATCCCCCAGCCTGAGTTGCTCCAAGTATTGCACCTGTGCCTCAGCCAAAATCTGCGGCGATTTGATGTGCCTTTAATGCAAAAACTGGCGCGGCATCAGGTGGTTGCCATGTGGGAATATCAACAGTCGCCAGATGACGGTAGTGATTTAGCTTCAGTACTGTACGCTCTAGATCACTATTTGCAAGAAATTGAGCAACCGGTTCACCTGATTGGTCACGGTTTGGCGGGGATGGTGGCTTGGTTCTATGCCAGTAGGTATCCCGATAAAATTAGTTCGGTGGTGTTGCTGTCCGTAGGGCATGACCTAAGTTACAGTTGGCATAGTCATTACTACAGCGACTACTATCAGACTTTTCTTAATGCCGTGAACTATGGTGATTGGCAGGGGGAAACTTTGTCAGTTTGTCCTTGCCGTGCCACTGATGATGCGCTGCCACTTCAAGGAGAGATAATCCGCTCTCAAATTCTGCAACGGTTGGCATTTCAGTTATTTGGCTATCGGGATCGGCAAATTTTGCAATGGTTGGGGCAGTTATTAGCTCAAGATTTGGATCAATGTTTTCAAATTCATTCCCTGAAGGAACGGATCGTGACGATTACGCCACAGTTGTCTATGCCGGTGCTAGTTTGTGGGGCGGCAGACGATCCTATCTTTAATGCTGCGGGACTGTGGCGTGGACACTTGCAACCACGGGATCGTCACTTGATGAGCCGACATGGGGGCCATTTCTTTCACTATACCCAAGCGGCTGCGGTCAGTGAGCGGATTGAGGATTTTTGGCGGGGGGTAGGGCTAATTAATCGCCTGCAAAAAAACTATAGATTATCGTTGTAATGTTTTTACCCTATAAGCCAACAAGACACACAAAACAACAAGGGGCATCTGTAAAACTACAGACACCCCTCATAATGAAGATATAAATAATGGCGAGAACCAAAATAGCGCGGATCAAAGGTGAAAACCAATGGCAACGCTACACATAGACTAAAACGTTTCTAGGCAATAAATTAATTAATAATCGTTAGTTAAACAACTATTGCATTACTAATAACCTATGGCTTTAGTAGGTTAAGCCCATGCTGCGGCTGGTTTCGGCACCGAGGTAAACGCGGACGCTCAGGAAATCAGTGGGGCAAGCGGTTTCGCAACGCTTACAACCAATGCAGTCCTCAGTACGGGGTGAAGAGGCAATTTGAGCCGCCTTGCAACCGTCCCAAGGAACCATTTCCAAAACATCACAGGGGCACGCACGCACGCACTGGGTACAGCCAATGCAGGTGTCGTAAATTTTAACGGTGTGTGACATCTGGCAGTTGCTCCATGTGTACAAATACCTCACCTACAAAAAATAGGCACAGGCTGTCTACATGAAAGTCTATCGTAACGCTTTCATTTCATTGCGCTGATCGCATTACAACTTAAAAGAATTTAATATTTTTGCCATTTGGGGCAGGTCGTGCTTAGGATGAATGAGTTTTTTGGAGTTGGGGTTAGTCTGTGGGGGGTGGGTTGGGTGATTAGGTTGAAACTTGACTTTAGAGCTAGATAGCTTATAGTTTTATTGTCAAAGCTTTCTGCTTACTACAAGGTAATGTTATCATCCAAATATAATCTTACTTATTAAGTTGTGACGGAAAAGGCAGCAATATACATTTAAAAGTTAATCTCTAGAAGTAGTTAATCAGCTACAATTTGACAAATCTATACACCCATCTAACGCTAAGGAATACTTAATCCATAGCCCAAGGATTAGATAGTGTTCAAAAAGGAAAGCGGACTCTTTATTAAATGTCAAAGCTCAAGTTAGAGATATTAAAAATTCTAGGATTCAGCTAATACAAGGATTGTAAATCACCAGTAGAATTTGAATAGATATTTCTGAATATTAATCACTATGAATTGTTCCCGTTCTGATTTGTATGATGGATTTCGCTGGGCTGTTCCAACCGCATTTAGAAACTCATTGGCTACTTGTTCATTTAATGAAGGTGCAATGCTATATGACACACCAAAAGCCTACTCTGATGAAGTGTGGGCAATAAAGAATAATCTCATCAACTACAGCATACAAGTACTTAAGCCTGCAAATACTGGTACAGAACTACAAAACCCTGATTCTGAATCGATCTTTCTATCTAATTGGACAAAAAACATTACTGTTTGTCTCTATACACATCCAATTACACCAACTTCAGAGCGCAAGCAACTACAAATTACAAATGGGCAATTATTTAGTTTGCTATGGAAAGGGGAAAAGTCTGTATTAGATTCTTCCACTCTATCTATTAAACCTCCGAAGATGACTATCAAATTAGTATCTGATCTTACAGAGAGAGAAGAAAATAGCAGAGTACAAAAGACTATTGCACTAGAAGAAGTGATGCGAAGAGTCTTGATTGCCGGAGATGATTCACAACAACAAAACCCAAATGTATTCATCATGCCTTTCGATCCAGTTTTTGATATATTAATTCAGAAATCCTCAAAATTAAATATTGAATTGGCTAACAAGTTTGTGTTTCAGGTGTTTGATATTAATGTGTCTGAAGTTGAATTAGTGCGAAATACACATTTCCCCACAGCTTTATTAAGATGCTTTATAATTGACAGTGATTCCTCTTACGAGGTTCAGAAAGTTTTGCAAGATATACTTCAATCCAGTAAAAGTGCTTCTATTAGTTCTACAAATTTGGCTAGGCACGGTAAGTTTATTCCCTTTGCCCTTTAACACCTAGATCACCAAGTCAAATGAAGCGACTGTTCGTGTGTATATTCATTGGAGTAATTAGCTTGACTGCCCCTGTAAGAGCGGAAGCTGACTCATTCTGTAGCTTTAAAGGTCGTGATATCGATGTTAGGGATCGGAGTTGTAAAGTTAGTAAAACTTACAATTCCGCTAGGAAGTGGACAGCTACTAGAATTAAATGGAGCGATGGAGTCATTACGCAAATTGAAGTTCAAACTATAAATCGTAGAGATTACGATCGCGTTGATTCTCGATATGGTTTAGCTTCCGTAGATGGAGTCAACGCCGAATATACAACTTTTTCAGATGGAGGAATTTGTTTCACACTTGAAACAAACCAGAACAAAATTTGCTACCGTTGAATTATAGTTTTGATCATTTCCAGTAGTGGATAGACACACCTAAAATAGTGCAGTATGTTTTAGGTTAAAAGCTTACTGCGTAAACATATCCAAATTCTTATAAAGCATCAAATTAGCTGTGTCTGTCCAATAGGGCGTGTTAATGAAATGTAACGCACTTTATTTTTTTAGGAATTACGCAAAGGAAAAATGATGTAAAAAGGAAGAAGG
>JBAXSK010000100.1:0-13691 GCA_037130765.1 Pseudanabaena sp. ELA607 | reverse complement strand
ACAAAGGTATGCAAGCTGTAGAAGCGGGTTAAGGTGGCTTGACCCACGCTTTGACCACCGCGCAATAGTTCTACCAAAGTAGCGCCCACTACAGGAATCGCATCAGGCACACCGGAAACGATTTTTACCGCCCAGTAACCCACTTGATCCCAAGGCAAAGAATAGCCGGTCACCCCAAAGGTAACGGTGATCACTGCCAAAATTACGCCGGTGATCCAAGTCAATTCCCGGGGCTTTTTGAAACCACCGGTCAGATAGACGCGGAAAACGTGCAAAATCATCATCAATACCATCATGCTGGCAGACCAACGGTGGATCGAACGAATCAACCAACCGAAATTCACGTCGGTCATGATGTACTGCACCGAATTAAAAGCTTCAGCGACCGTCGGCTTGTAATAGAAGGTCATGGCAAAGCCAGTGGCAAACTGCACAATAAAGCAGGTTAAAGTAATGCCACCCAAGCAGTAGAAAATATTAACGTGGGGCGGGACGTACTTGGTGGTTACGTCTTCAGCAAGGGCCTCGATTTCAAGGCGCTCATTAAACCAGTCGTAGACTTTACTCATGAATAAAAAGACCCGAGATTGCTCAACAGTAAAGATTAATTAAGCTATTTGTAAGATATTGTAATACTTCCCACGATGGTTTGGCAGAACCAAAATGGAGAACTCTAGGGGAAATTAGTAGGCTGATGCAACGACTACTCACGGATTCTATGGCACTGAATTAGTGATCTGCCCCACAACCATACTAGCGCCAAAATAACGCTAAATTTAGCTGCGATATTAATAACAATTACACTAGTCCCAAGGCTAACAGCCTACAGTCTTTTAGAGTCTAAAGAAACTTTTATCAACCGATTTGGGGCAATTTTTTAGTCTCTAAGGCTCAGCCTTTCATCTTCAGGATTGGTTTCGGGCGGTTTAGCGGGCAATTCTGGCGCAGAATCGTCATTTGAGGCATTTGTATCTGGGTGATTTATATCTGGAGGGGTTATGCTCTCCTGATCTGGCTCTGGGGCGGTGGGGTCTTGATTGACTTCGATCTGCGGCGGGGCTGAGTCTGATACCAAGGGCAAATCTGCGGCTAAACCAGTTTCGGCTAAACCAAGTTCGTCTAGATTGCCATCAAGAGCCGCTGTTTCACTGACTATCTGACTATTTTCGCTATCGGTGTCAATTAATGCGGTGGATTCAGGAATTTCCTCAGCAACTATCTCAGGTGGTTCGGGGACAGTGCCGCTCTGATTCGTGACTACGGTTTCCACCACATTACGCACCTCCGACAGCAGCACATCTTTGAGATTAATCACGGTTACTAAAGAAGAATTGGTTAGATCAGCCCCAGCTAAATTGACCTGTGCCAGATTTGTCCAACTCAAACGGGCATTAATTACGGTGGCTCCGGTTAAATTGGCTTCGGCTAGATTAGCCCCAGTCAAGTTAACCCGACTCAAATCGGCTCCAGCTAAATTTGCGCCCCGCAGATCTGCTCCGGTTAATGATGCTCCGGCTAAAAATGCCCCACGCAAGTCGGCATATTGCAACTGTGCCCCGCTGAGGTTGGCTCCAGTTAAAAAAGTGCGCCGCAAATCCGCATCAACTAAACAAGCCCCACAAAAATCCGTTTCTAATAACACGGCTTCAACTAACACGGCTAGGCGTAAGGCTGCACCCCGTAAAGATGCCCCACTCAGATTTACCCTAGTCAGGTTCGCCCCATTGAGGTTAGCATTCTGTAAATTAGTCCAGCTTAGTTCGGCTCCTTCGAGGTCTGACCGTAATAAGGTGGTCTGGTTGAGATCGGCTTCGGTGAGATTAATCCCCCCTAAATTCACTCCTGGTAACCAAGATTTGCCTAAATCACACCGGCGGAAATCTCTTTCTCCGGCGGCATATTTAGTCAATAGAGTGGCAACGTCCATAAAATCACGAACTCAAAGGGTGAAGGAAGTTAGGGGGCAACGCAAGTGAGAGGTGGCACAAATTAGGGGTGTAAGATCTGGGCGACTTCTTTGGCGTGGTAGGTGAGGATAATATCGGCTCCAGCCCGTTTCATGCTCAAGAGGGTTTCGAGGATGATCTTTTTCTCATCGATCCAGCCCATCTGGGCCGCTGCTTTGATCATGGCATATTCACCACTGACGTTATAAGCTGCCACAGGTACGTTAGTGTTTTCCTTAATTTTAGCAATGATGTCAAGGTAGGCTAGGGCGGGCTTGACCATGACGATATCTGCACCTTCTTCGATGTCGAGATAGACTTCTTTGAGGGATTCGCGGCTGTTGGCGGGGTCCATTTGATAGGTTTTCTTGTCGCCGGACTTAGGGGCAGAACCCAAGGCATCCCGGAAAGGCCCGTAGTAGGCGGAGGCGTATTTGGCAGAATAAGCCAGAATCCCTACGTGTTCATAGCCATTTTCGTCTAAACCGCGCCGAATTGCACCTATGCGACCATCCATCATGTCGGAAGGAGACACAAAATCTGCTCCAGCAGCGGCTTGGGATACTGCCATCTTGACTAAAACTTCTACGGTTTCGTCATTGAGAATTACGCCATTATCATCAAGAATGCCATCATGACCGTGGGTGGTAAACGGATCTAAAGCCACATCAGTGAAAATCAAAATATCGGGGGTGCGTTCTTTGATGGCGCGGACGGTTTGCTGAATTAAGCCGTCGGGATTGTAGCTTTCGGTGCCGGTGTGATCTTTCTTGGCTTCGGGCACAGCGGGAAACAAGGCAATGGCTCTAATGCCTAACCCATAGCACTCTTCAATCTCAGCTAGCAGTAAATCTAAGGTACGGCGATAGGCCCCCGGCATCGATGGCACTTCAACGCGGGTATTTTCCCCTTCCATCACAAATAGGGGATAAATCAAGTCATCTACCCGCAAATGGGTTTCTTGGACTAGGCTGCGTACCGCAGGACTACGACGCAGACGACGAGGGCGATGGGTCAAACGCATGGTGTTTTATAGAGATGGAGATTACTAATGTGGACAAATGTGAACGAAGCAAATAGCGCACTCTAAGGCGGTTATTTCAGGGGTGGGTGTATAAATAAAGTCAGGCAAAAGACGGATCGGTTAAGTCTTCAGCTAGGCTAAATCCAAACTAAACTAAGGCTATATAAATAGGAAATTATTATAAATTAGCCTGCTGTGCCAATTGCCAGAAACTCAGGTAAGTCAACGATTCTAAGCATTCCCGTCTGCTACCAAGGGTTTTCTATGGCAAATAGTCCAGACAAACAACTCATACAAACAGCTTATTGTATCGCCACAGGTACGCCACCGTTAAGCAACTGCGCTCTAGGCTTGCGAAGTATCACAAAAGATTACAAATTATTACAGCAAGGGTAAAATTTAAGAGTATTTTCATTGTGAATCAATTCCATGACTTATCCCCTGTGGCAGTGGCGTAATGGCGTTTTGACCTGTGAGCTTTTATCCCTGTGGCCCCACGGTTTTTTTACCAAGCTGCATACGCCACAATTACCCGAAGCTTTGCAACACCATTTCTGGCATCCTGATTTCAATCTTAATGTGTCCCATAGTTCGGACAATTTAGGGCAATCTTTAGGAAATTCACCTAAAGTGGTGCGGGCAAAACAAGTGCACGGTAAACGCATTATTACGTCCCATCATCACCATCAAGTTACTGTCCCAGCGAGTAATTTACCTGAAGCTGATGGCGTATGGTTAGAGGGTTCCCAAAGTTATCATTCGGCTTGGGTATGTAGTGCGGACTGTGTGCCGGTATTGTTGGGGGATGTGCGTTTGGGTCATGTGGCGGCGGTTCATGCGGGTTGGCGGGGCACAGCGGCCGGAATTGTGCCCGAAGCAGTGCAGTTATTTACCCAGCAAGGCAGTCGGCTCGAAGATTTACGGGTGGCTTTGGGGCCGGCGATTTCTGGGGGCTGCTATCAAGTAAATCAAGCCGTCGCCGCTCAAGTTTTAGCCACCGTGCGGCAACCCGTAGGCGTTACTTCAGATCCGGAGCCAGACCGAGCGCGGCTTGATATTCGTCAAGTGCAACATCAACAACTGACGGAATTGGGTTTAAATACGACGCAAATTGCCGTCGCCCCCCACTGTACTTTTAGTGATGGGGATAAATTCTTTTCCTATCGGCGTTATTGTTTGGATACCCCAGTAGAAAGTCGTGGCAAATCATCGGTGCAATGGTCTGGGATTGGCGTGAACTTTACTAAATTATGAAATTTACCAACCAAATACCGAAGTAACTGCGGCAGCGGCTGGTATTGGATCTGTGCTAAGTGGCGCATCAGTAATTCGTACTTCCGTACAAAAAGTAGCCGTACTATAACCGCCGAAACTCTGCACCCCACTCATGCGAATCCGTACATCTGGCTCAGGAAACCAAAATCGCTCAATGGAACTCATGGTGGAATAGTCGGTGGTCAATACCAATGCATTGTCAGCATCGACATAATAACGCCCCACCACTGGCACAATTTCGGCATAGCCCCGCTCTCGCAACAAGCGCCCGCCTTGGGGTTGCTCAGGGTTGGCTTCAGCAGCAGTGTCTGGAACTAGGGCAAACACCGTTTCGCCGGAATGGGTTTCATCCTCTTTGTCCCATGCCATCGTGCCATCCCATTTCACATAAGCCCCACCAATGGATAAGCTCGCATCCACTTCATGCATCTGACAAATTGCTACGACCCGTGCATCATCGGCGGGCAAGGGTTCGACATAAATCTCTGATCCGCCCTGTTCAGCCCGACGAAATGCCAAATGATGGGTTGTACGCTGGGAACGCCACTTACCGGCGCTCATCCGAAAGAAATCCATTGCTTCCATAACCGACTGATTCCTGCCCAAGTCCACAAAAAATTAATTAGAAAATTACTTAAATGCTCTGTCCCAATGGGATGGGGCGATTAATTGCTGAATTAATGAGCAGAAAAATTATTCACCAAAAAGCTCTGCTTCTCTGCCGTGCCACCATTCCCCTAACTCCATAAAGTCTTGGTGAATGTCCTTCAACCGAGCTAGATATGCTTCGTCTGACAGGTGTTCTTTTTCTGCCATCAGCTTACTCAGGCGCAATTGCACCAATAACCAAGGCTGACTAGCGCTGTCTGTCGCTGCAATATATTTGCCCAAGTCATTAGGATTAATCATATCTGCCAGATTTTTAGTCTAGATATTATTTGGGGTTTAATACGCGAATTTCGGAATAAAACACCGCTAATGGTAATTTAGCCGCAGATTCTATGTTGCTGTGTTGCACTAATAACCGAAAGCGGAGATTTTCTGAGGCAAACCAAAACCGCTCTTCCAATTTGCCAGAGCCATATTCTGTCCAAATGGTCAGTCTTTCATCGGTTCCTAGTTCATAACGCCCCTGCCCTGTAGATTGCAGCACTGCGCCAAAATTGCCATCATCTGCATTAGGCACTAGCACTAAAACCGTACTACCTTGGGGTTTATGACGACTGCTTAAGCCGCCCTCTTCTTCCCAAGAAATACGCAAAGGATAAATTACCGCCGGATTAATCTGAGGCTGGGCAGCTTGACACAAAGACACCACCGCCGGATCGTCTACCGCCAGTTTTTGCAGGTCAAGGGTAGCCTTGCGTTGATCGCTAGGGGGTAATTCTGGCTTAGCCTCGCCAACAGCGGCACCTGTGGATGATGAAATAAGGTGGTGACCACTGCGTTGTGATCGCCACCGCCCCACAGAACGTTCAAAAAATTCTTGAATAGTCATTATTTCTGTGTTAACTGCCTTGCAAATGTCATTCACTAAGAGAATTTAACTAAAAGGATTTAACTAGAAGTTATTACCAGTGAACGACCTTTGCCTTGGGCTAGCATGGATAAACCCTAAGGGGCTAATACTGGGATTTTTATGGTGTTTTTTATGGTGTATTTCTGAAGTGGGTCAGTTCCTTAAGGAATTACTGCCACGTTCACAATCTTGGCTCCAGAGCGCAAAATGGATTGCATGGTGGTGGTCATTTGGCTATAAGGTACTTTCACTTCACGCACGCTGGTACGCACGGTACGATCTTTGATGCTAGAACCCAATACGCCAGTGACGGAAAACACCACGGCACGACTATCGGCATCACTGAGGGTGTTGGTTCCAATGGAAGGCATTACAGCAGACATAGTATTACCTCAAAAATTAAAGAGATTGCAAAAAATTTAAGAAAATTGGCCAATCAAGAAAGTGCTGATCAAAAACAGATCAGGTAGTAAACCACCTGACCTGTTTCATATTAGCAAACTTACGCTGACCTTGTGCCTAGAAGTCCCTGATTTAGGGGCAGTCTAGTTCAAAGCAGTGATGCTAGAGATCACGCTACCGCTCTTATGAATGCGCTGATATTCGTTGGAAAGCTGCTCGTAGCTAACCAACAAAACTTGATTGCTGCGACGGATTTCTGACCGATTGCGCACGACACCAGTAGCCTTACGGTTGGTAATTTCAATGCGATAAATGCGACCTTCACGGCTAGCGCCAACACCATTAGGCGTGTTGCTGTCGCCCTGAAAAGCCCAACCGCTAGAGCCACCAGAAGGAGCTACTACTGCCGAAGCATTACCGCGAATTACCGCAGTGGTCAACAAAGGCAAGTTGGCGGATACAGAGCTGGGCAAGTCACTGCCAGCAGGGCCACGCAACAACTGGAACATATGGGTAAATTCCACCGTGGTTTGATTAGCTTGGGTGGTGAAACCTCGATAGTAAGGCACGGTATCTTCACCAAAAGCCGTCAGGTATTCATCACTGTTGATGTAGGAGTCAATCTCAGCTTCATAACCACCAGCTTCAAACAAATCGGTATGAGACTTGAGTTCGGCATAGTCGTTAGGAGCACGACCCAACAAATGCTTGAAGTTCAACTCGATGAAGCGTAAGGTAAAGCAATTGCTGAAAAACCGATTACGGTACAAATCGGACTTAGCCACCTTCCGCACAAATTCGCGCACCGTCAGTTCACCTTGCTTAAACAAGGATTCAGCACTCTTAAGCCGATTACTTTCTAAAATGTAAGTGTTACCCAACACCTGCTTGTAAACAGCGCGAATAACTACATCGGGATCTTGACCATAGTTGGCACAGACGGGCGCTTCAGTAAAAGTGCTCACGCCCAAACGAGCCGCTTGTGTCAGCGTCATAAAAGTATCTCCCAATTAATGACAAATGAATGTTTTAAAGAAAAAAGAAACGTTGTGTTAAAAAGTCTTAAGCTATGTATCTTTTATTTAATATATGGACACATATCTTAAGGTTCTCTGTATATAGATTTTGACACTCTATATAGATTCAATCTTCATATAACATGACAAGAATCGTTATCAAGAATTGTTAACTTTATTTGCGCGGTTGGCATAAATCGATAAACAAATCAGGGGTGAAATCAAATGTGGGTCAAGATTTAGACTCGCATTGACTACATTCAAGAAAATATTTTTAAGAATTATCTAATAATTGGTTTGCCATACAAAACTTAATCTGTAGTCTTTTTAACTGGTTTTTTTGATTTGTTTTGGTAAGGGCGTAAAATCTGGCGGTCAATATTTTGGGCAAGATTTGCGGTGTGGTGGTAACCAAAAGATGCCAAAAAGAAATCCCGATTGATCTGCTCCCAAACTCTAAACCTAGATTTCTCAATATGAATATCAGAAAATCTATGGTAGAAAGGAGTCGATCAAAAGGGATTTCGTAATTATTTTATATAAAGGGTTAAATTAGTCCCATCAATCTCTTAACGCTTGCGGGGCACGAGGTTTTGATAGTCTAAGTTCAAGGGAGACACGATTGGTTCGTTAGAAATACGGATATTCGCCGAACGGGCCATGTTGAGGAACAAAGCAGGATCGCCGTTTCTGGGGGTGCGATCTTGGGGAATGTAAGAGCGTACCGTAGACTGCCACACAATTTGTGGGAAGCCCAATTGCGCCCGGTGGTAAGCATCGTAACGGGGAGTTTTGAGGTTAAACGGTACATCACCAGTGGCGTGTTGGGGCAATACGCGGCGGCGTTGGTAAGGTACGGTGTTATCGCCAAAGTTGCTCACATACTCTTCAGTATTGATCAACGCATCGATAAATGCTTCATAGCCTTTGGTGGCAATGACGATAGACCAAGCAATCTTCTCGCGCTCGCTGTAGACATCGCGACCCAAAAAGCGCTGCAAGCACAATTCAACTACGCGATAGTTGCTGTTGGTGTCATAGTTGCGGCGACGGAAGATGTCGGACACTGCCAAACCGCGCACAAATTGACGTACCGAAATTTGACCAAACTTTAGTTGGGATTCGAGTACTTTTTGGCGGCTGCTGTCTAGGGTTTGGTGTTCGCTGAAAATCTGGCGATAGGCGGCCCAGATAATCTCTTCCTTCTCTAAGGCGGAAGGGGAATCATCGGTCGTATAAATCTTTGGCTGCTCTTCGTTGCCAACTTCATAACCAGCTACGCGCTGATTCTGACTTTTGGGCGAATAGCTAAGTAAAGGAATAGCCACGTTAAAATCTCCGAAAATAATCTTATCGAAAAGTTCTAAAAAAACTTACTCTCAAATTTACATCAAGTTACGCGCAATTGACAGAAGGGCTTTGGGGTAAAGGGCAATACTTTACAAACCATTACAATTGCCTGTAATCAAGTACCTGATAAGATTTTCTCGTGCTGGGATTCTTAGATTGTTAGTGATTACATGGGCTGACAAGATGGAAATGATCGAGAATATTAGGTGAAATATAGCCTAGTACTGGGGTATTGCATGGCAGTTAAATTGCGGCCAAGTTGCCGCCAAATTATGGTTTTGTTCTTGGTGGGCTACCTACCGGTTGCATCCGACTATAAATCATGAATTATGGCTTAGCTTGGGGCAACACCGTTGATCTAAATTATTTGGGACTAAACTATCTGGGAATTAAGCAATATTGTAAAGAAAAGTAAAGCATAATAGATTGGTCAATTCAGTTGTTGATTTGCGTTCCGGTAATTAGCTGCGGTTAATTAACTTGGGCCATGTCCAGTTCCATCAGCCAATCAAGATATATGTCCTGTGACGATCAAACTTTACCTAATCCGTTAACTCCAACGATCTCTAAGGAGCAGCGCCAGTTTTTATTTGCTGATCAAATGTGGCTTTGGCGGGGGCAGTCCATTGGCTACATTCAAAGTGGCGTGCAAAGTGCCGTGACGGAAAAAATTGAGCTTAATAATCATGAATCAGCCATGCCGCCTTTGGTGTTAATTCATGGATTTGGCGCATCCGTAGGGCATTGGCGTAAAAATATTGCCACTTTGGCCAAATATCGTCGGGTCTATGCTTTGGATTTGTTGGGTTTTGGGATGTCCAGCAAGCCAGATCCGGCTCTGTTGGGTTACACCTTTGAGACTTGGGGGCAACAGGTGGCCGATTTTATCGCCGAAGTGGTGGGTGAGCCAGCGGTTTTGATTGGCAATTCCATCGGCGCAGTAGTGGCTATGCAAGCAGCGGTGATGCATCCTAACTGGGTGACAGAAACCGTACTAATTAATTGTTCGCTGCGATTGTTGCAAGAAAAGAAACAGCTTACTTTGCCTTGGTATCGGCGGGAGGGGGCACGGTTGATGCAGCGACTGTTAGGCATCAAGGCAGTAGCCCGCTTATTTTTTGATCAGGTGCGGCGACCGCAGACGGTACGACGGATTTTAGAGCAAGCCTATATTAACCGCAGTGCAGTTAGTGATGAATTAGTCGAGATGCTGCTCACCCCCGCCCAAGACCCGGCGGCAGTAGATGTATTCATGGCTTTTGTGCGTTATTCCCAAGGGCCAACTCCTGAGGATTTGTTAGCAGTTTTACCCTGCCGCGCCCAAATTATCTGGGGTGAAGCCGATCCGTGGGAACCTCTGCGCTTGGGTTATGAATTAGCGGCTTTTCCCTGTGTCAAATCTTTTATTACCGTACCCAATGCGGGCCATTGCCCCCAAGATGAAGCCCCAGAAATAGTCAATCAAATTTTAGTGCAACAGCTTAACCTTGCTGACCCACTGGGGCGAAATTCCCATAAATCCACCCCTAGCCACCCTTTTTGAGGGAAATTGCGGGGCAGCAAAACTTGTGAAACAGCCTCTTTCAGACCGCTTGATCATTTGCTGTAAACAAAAAATTAAACAATGTTAAGATGACAACATACACAGTGCATCACCAAAAAGTATAAGTAATTAACATAAATGGTCATGCCCCCAAGACTATGAATTTTTGCCTGATTCCCCGACAATCTTTTGAGAAAGCCTTGGAGAGAGTCTTCAACTTTTATGGTGCAAACCCCACAGCATCAATGGATGATTAGGACATTAAATTATTAGTACATTTAGTAGTACATCTAGGGCATTGGTTTGCCAGCGTCCCATTATAATCTGAATATTTCAGCCGAGTATGAGATTGCCGCGCTCACCCCTGACTTAGTTATGCTAAATACCTTGCTAGTAAACACTGTCCTAAACACTGCGCTAATCATTGTGTCAAACATTGCCGTTTTCACCTATCGTTCACATAACGACACTATTTCAAACTATTTCAACTGCTAAGGGTTGTCATCAACGCCATAGTCTTCACTAACCCAACAATGGATATTGCTTCTGAACTGATTGTTCTCGCCTTTTTGGTATTGATTAACGCTTTTTTTGCCGCAGCAGAGATTGCTTTAGTTTCCATCAATGACGTGCGGATCAAAACCCTAGCTGAGCGCGGTGATCGACGGGCTAGGCTGGTAATGCGGATCACCTCAGACAGCACTAGATTTTTAGCGACAATTCAAGTGGGGGTCACCCTAGCCGGTTTTTTTAGCTCAGCTACGGCAGTGACTAAATTAGGCGAACCGATGACCGTGCTGCTTACGCCCCTAATTGGTACGCAGTCAGCGTCTCCAGTGGCTTTTGTGATTGTCACAACTATTATGGCATTGGTAATGCTGATCTTAGGGGAACTAGTGCCCAAACGAATTGCCCTCCATTATGCCGAAGACATTGCTTTACTTTCAGTCCAACCAATTTATTGGCTCAGTAAATTAACTGCGCCCTTAGTGATTTTTTTAAGTGAAGTCACGAGCCTGATTTTACGCTTGACGGGGACAGCTTCGGGAATTAATGACGAAGTAGCTAGTGTGGATGAAATTAAAGCCCTAGTCGATGCCGCTCGCATGGGTGGTTCCGTTGGTGAACAGGAACGGCGCATTATTTATGGTGCAGTGGAATTGAATCACATTCCGGCGCGGGCAATCATGGTGCCTCGGGTGCAGATTCAATTTCTCAAAGCCACCACTTCCCTCGAAGAAGCGCGGCAACTGGTCGCCGAGAATGCCCATACTCGTTTGCCGGTGTGTGATGATGATCTAGACAATATTATTGGGATTCTTCATGTCAAAGATTTAGTGCGCCCCATGCATGAATTGCAGCAATATCCGCCCACTTTGCGGCAATTGTTACGTCCAGCACAATATGTTTCGGAACATCAATCGGCGGCGGAATTGCTGAGAGAAATGCAAAAAAAACGGCTCCATATTGTGATTGTCCAAGACGAATTTGGCGGAACCGCAGGCTTATTAACCCTAGAAGATGTATTAGAAGAATTAGTCGGTGAAATTCGTGATGAATATGATGCCGATGAAGAAAGAGAATTTGAACGCCGCAATGAACATGAATGGATTTTCAAAATCCGCGCCAGTATTGCCACAGTTAATAATGAAGTGAATGTGCAATTACCCCGTGATGAAGCCGCAACTCTAGCGGGTTTATTTATTGAAGATAATCAACAACCCCCCAAAGCTGGTGATCGAATTACCATTGGTGATATTACCCTAGAGGTTCTAGAAGGCAGTCAAAGGGTGTTAGTTTCCCGTGACATCAAAACTAGAGAAAAAGAACTCTGGTGAAACTTCTTAAGTTACGCAACCAAAGCATCTTCTTCTCCCAATTAATGGTTAACTAATTCCTACTCAAGCATCCTAGCGCGTTTCACTCCAAAGCAATTTATAGTTCACTGGTGTCCCTTGAGGTGTGCCCACCCAAATTCGATAATCGCCTTTGATCCATTCGCCGCTTAAAACTAATTTAGAACCATCTTTGCAATAGTTAGTATCTGGCCCAGCAATTCTGACACTAACTGGTTGACTAGATTCTATTTGTAAGCGCAATAGTCCGAAATAACTACTCACTTTTACAGAATGACTAGGGGATAAAGATTCTGGGGCTTTGTTGCAGTCAAATTTCGTCGTTGTCGTTCCCGAATAGGTTAAAGGATCAGGGGTAAACTTTGGACTGAGGTTAATATCCTGCGCTCGTAATGGCTCAGCCATTAATGCGATTGCCCCTGCGATGATTCCCCCTAGGGTTAAATGAGAAACCAACTTGACTAAATGCGGCAATTGATGACTTGATGGTACGCCTCTATGATGGTGCGTCCTATTTGATTGTCTATTCATAACTACTAGCCCATCTGTACTTGCTTATTGATTAGTTTGATCCGAAATTTAGTTGCTGGCATTAATTAAATTAACTCATTGACAGCGGTTGTGTTTGCCATGATCTAATTTGTCATCTAATTTGGTTCATATCAGCACGCGATTGCTGGACTAGCACAAGTACTAATCAAGTACTAATCTAACTACAATCAAAGCTGATATAGGTTGGCAATTATTGAGACAGTCACACCATCATAGTGTGCCCCACCTCAACCGAGAACCCAAACCTATGCCCTAAATTAGCAACATACGCTCTACCAACTATTGATAGCAATTAGCTCCAGATCGTTCCATAATCACCTGAACATGATTCATTAGCCAAATACCTGCTCACAATTAATTCAGCCACAGGAGAAGTTTATGCATAAATAGCTCCTTTGGCTCTGCTATAGCTGATGGCAGGATTTAATTTTGTGATCCTTCACTAATTGACAAGGTATAGTCAAAAGAGGTTTGAGCTTTTTTGCTGCCCACCCAAATCCGGTATTTCCCCTTAGCAAATGAGCGGTCTACATAGGGATTTAGATTGATTTCATCATCACCACAGGCTACAAAATTATTAGGGCCTTTAATGAGTAAGGTTGCATCATCATTAATGGTCTTCCCTTCAACCAAAAAAGTCAGCCGCGAGAAATCATCCTTTAACTCAATTTCATAAGTTGGGTTTTTCTGGGCAAATCCTCGGCACTTCTTACCCCCTGATAAATTGGCCAGACTCTCATTGCCACTAGTTTTATTTTCGCGTCGCTGCGGATCGGGGCGAAAATGAGATGACAAAACTATTTTGTTATCATCATTGGCGTTGGCTTCTAAAGCTGGATTCATCATTGCTACAGTCCAAGGCATGACCACAACAGGTATTAATACAGCCCACAGCTTTGAGATTTTAGGTGATTTTGGGGTTTGCCCTGGGCGGGAATTCAGTAATAATTTCATTTTTGGTCACCTCATTAACTTGCTGTTACTCGCAAAAGTTGCGATCAATTAGAATCAAATACTATTAAGGGATTTATCGAATAGTATTAATTAGGTTGTTCTAAATATTACAGACGGTCTCACGGCTCATAAGGTTTCATTGAGTCTATGGTTTCGTCGGTTTGATCACCAATTGACCGACTTAGTACTCAGACAAGAATTATAGTCAATCAAATTAAGAATGGCACGGCTTGAAGGCAATAAATAGCACCACC
>JBAXSK010000010.1:0-36768 GCA_037130765.1 Pseudanabaena sp. ELA607 | reverse complement strand
AACCGTCAAGGGTATGAAGTATTAATAATACTAATTAAAATCTAGAAAATATCCTTAGCAAAGAGAATTTAACCCTAGATTAATCCTGATAAAGCTTGATAAGTAATTCGATAAATAATTAAACTAATCCTCGATTTTCTTAGGGAAGTTGGGGATTTTTTATAGTTGTTTAGCTTAGAAGTGAAACACTTTTAATTTTCTATAAAAAGTCGGGAATCTGGGCGTTTTTTACATAGACCCAATCCTCGCAAATCCTGACAATCTTTATGATTGCTACACAGGAATTATTCTGATAAACTTTCCAATGGGATGCTAAAAAAGCAAAACAACAAGCGGCTGCAATACCTAAATATTAGTGAAAATACCGAGCCTAAGAGGAAAATTATGATTAAAACCAAAGTTGAAAATTTGATGAAAATGGGGGGGGGTAATTGCGCTCCTAGCCACAACTCTAGCGATATCTGATTCGGCAACAGCGCTAAATTTGACTATTGGTAATTCTGCCAATACTACAGCTCTGAGCAATGGTACTAATGCTTTTGGTCAAAGTTTTATCAACGACACCAATGGCTCAGCATCCCCAATTCTGCTCAATGATTGGACTTTTATGGTTAGTGATTTTATACCGCCTTTTACCAACAACCCTATTTCTGGTTTAGTCACTCTAAGTATTTATGCTGGCACGGGTATTGGCGGCACTCTGATCGGATCGACAACAACCTACACTACTGCTGGCTCTGGTAATAGTTCTACGGCAACGTGGACATTTGCAGGAGGGCTGAGCCTGATCGACAATCAAACCTATACGGCGGCTGTAAGCTCTTCTCTTACTAGTCTGAATTTTCGAACCTCAAGTGCCAATCCCTATGCCAATGGGATTTTGACACGGAGTATTTCGGGAGATTTAACAGGCTCTGACACCGTGTTCACAGCCAACTTCTCGGCGGGAGCAACAGCCGTTCCCTTTGAGTTCGAGACAACTAGTGGCTTAGCTATCTTGGGCGGTGCTTGGTTGTTGCGTCGCCACCTCAAGAATAGAACTAAGAAAGCTTAGAGATTCCCCCCTGCGCCCCTTTGTCTGTTCTAGGGAAATGGGCTGCAAGATCAAGGCAGATTTCTATAGCAATGCAAGGGTAAGACAGGACAGGCAAGGGGCTTAAGCCCCTTGTTCATAGCATGAGTAGATGTCCTAAGTATCTTGGCTATTACTATAATTTTGGGATAAAGGATTGCGACTCAATTAAGCCGATCTTCTCAATAGCCAACGGATGATCTGTTTAATTTTATGTCCACAACTGACGAAGAAGTTTTCGATTTTCACAATTAAACTATCGAGCCAATGCACCACAGACATCACCGGCCCGTAAACATAACCCAAAGATTGCGCTTGAGTTTCAATCCAAGCCCGTAAAGGACGTTCCGCATCAAGAGAACGTTGGCGATAACGCTTCACCTGAAGGCTATCTTGGGTCTGATTAGATATATCTAACCAAGATTCCTGCTCGTCAAAAGCTAAATTAGCAGTTAAACGATCCGCCGTAATTTGGCTGGTGGTAGTTTCGGAAATCGCTAGTTTATTGGCAAATTGAGGTAAGGGCAGATTATTTGCTTCATGTAAAGCAATGGAATCATATTCCCCTGGTAACGGCCAAGGCCCATCATCACCACCAAAAACATCTTCTAGACTTAACCAAGGTGCTTCTGTAGCAGCAGTTTCTAAAATAGGTGCATCATTATTTCCGGCTAATTGAGTATCATTGGGAGTATGCTCGTCTAACTGCGGCGCTGTTGCGTGAGTTTTTTTGCCAAAGAAATAGGCGGCTGCGGCATCAAGTAACTCACTGAGGCGAGAGAGGGGATCGGCAATGGCAAGAGGTTGTGGCGGCGTGAGTAGAGCTTCTGCATCAGGCTGAGGTGAAGTAGAATTAAGAGAATTAGCTGCGCTATTAGTCAGGGTCAGGGAATCTATACCCAATTGATCATTAATCGGAATGGGAACTTGAGTAAAATCTGCTACTAGTTCACCAGTGGAATTAAGGGCTGGAGGGTTGATGCCAGTTAATTCCGGTGCTGGCGGTTTAGCCTTGAGGTTTTTAGCAGATTTTTTAGCGCTTAAATTTTTTTGAGTTAGAGAATCTTTACCGGTCAAAGTTGGAGATACTGAATTATCTGAGGCAGATAAATTGTTCTGTTGCTCTGAATTATTATCATTCAGCACCGCATCTTGATTCTCATTTTCACCCTGTAATTGTCGAGCCGATCTACCCGTAAAATAATCTAAAGCAGCCGCCAGTAATCCTTGAATTTTCTGCCATTGATTTGCTGTTGCAGAATTAGCATCAATGCCATTAGGTTGATTCTGGTCAATTACAGCATCACCAGAGTCATAGTTTTTGAGTGAACCATTGGCGTTATAGCTCAGGTTATGGAGAGGATTCTGGCTTAGTTGAGATGATGAGTGATGTCCGTGATTAGTATTTTGAGAATTAGTATTTTGAGAATCTATTTTGACCGATGAATTTGATGATGCATTACGAGAACGGGCTAAAGATTCAGCAAAAGCCGCTGCAAAGGCACGATTAGCCGCAAGTCTCTCTGCTTCGGGCGTGGGTTCGACCCTAGTTGAGATCGTGGCTAAAGATGTATTGACACTGATAGTCAAAGCAGTGATTTGCGTCTCAACTTTGATATTTTGATTCTCTAACCAAGCCGTAAACCGCACCAAAGGACGCAACCACAGCGGCGGCAAAGGAGTTTTAGGTTCTGGTAACTGTTCAGGAGAATTACTCAGAGAATCTAGATTTAAATCTAATTCTGTTGCTAATGGATCATAATTAACACTGCTGTTTCTGTTAATCGCATTAAAGTCAATGGAATAATCCTGCTGACGTTTTGGTTTAGCCCACCATAGTTCGTAAAATTGAGCTTCTAATAAAGGTGCAGCGACAGGCTCGACCGTGGGGTTAAGTGCAGGATTAATTAAAGATTCTAAAGGTAGATCAGCAGTTAGATCAGCATCTGAATTGGAGCTAATTGCTACGGGCAATCCTTCAGGTAAAAGAGGCTGATCCACACTTGGCAACGCTGGATTTATGGTTTGAGAACCCCGTAATGTTCCCAGATATTTGCGCCGCAATGGAGCCGTCACGATCCGCGCTGGCATTAACAAAGCTCGCACCACTTGATAACCTGCTAAGCGCGGCAGGGCTGGAGTAGACCAAATTTTTTGCCACCACGCCTGCCAATCCGCCCAAGACAGATGCCGCCACAGGTTGCCAGATGTGACATCGCTCAAGGCCCGCCGTGCTTTCCGTCCCAAACTCACCGGCAGGGACTGATCAATCCAGTTAAAAAGTCGGCTCTGAAATCTCGGCATAGCTTACCCTTTAATCACGGGGATACAATTGCATCAAAGCTTGCACCTGTTCAGCGTGATAGGAACTACGGGTCAGCGGTGAGGCTACCACTTGCAAAAAGCCCATAGCTTCGCCAGCTTCACGCCAAGCGGCAAAAGTTTCAGGGGTGACGAATTCCTGCACGCCCAAATGTTTGGCGGTAGGTTGCAGGTATTGCCCAATGGTGAGAATATCACAGCCCACGGAACGCAGATCCCGCATCACTTCTAGCACTTCTTCAAAAGTTTCACCCAACCCCGCCATGATTCCCGACTTGGTATAAACATGGGGAGAAATCTCGCGACACCGCCGCAATAACTCTAAACTACGTTGATAATCACCTTGAGGACGCACCCGCCGATAGAGCCGCGCTACAGTTTCAGTATTGTGATTCAGCACATGGGGCTTAGCCGCCAAAATCGTCTCTAAAGCCGCCCAATTGGCACAAAGATCGGGGATCAAAAGCTCAATCGTGGTTTGGGGCATCAAGCGGCGAATTTCATTAATGCAAGCCACAAACTGGGACGCGCCACCATCGGGTAAATCATCACGATTCACCGAAGTAACCACCACATGGCGCAGATTCATGCGGCGCACCGCTTCCCCTAAGCGGCTTGGCTCCGTCGGATCAAGGGCTTGGGGTTTTTTCTCAAAATCAATATCACAATAAGGACAAGCGCGAGTACAAGCTGGCCCCATAATCAAAAATGTGGCAGTTCCTTGATTGAAACATTCGCCAATATTGGGGCAAGAAGCTTCTTCACAAACGGTATTGAGGCTTAAATCCCGCAGAATTTCTTTAACATGACCCACACGTTCCCATTGCGGGGCTTTGACACGGAGCCATTCGGGTTTAACGGTCATAGAGCAGTGCCACCAAGAGTGAAATCATCATAAACAATCAGCACCAACAATTTGACAACCAGTACAATAAGTTGCGGTTCCCAGCGGGATCATAAATTGTGGATCATCCCATTGTAACAATTGAGGGGCATTACTTTAACGCCAACGGTTTTGGCTAAGGTTGGAGATCAAGTTAGGGGCAAAGGCTAGGTTTGTGATCGCAATTTGTGATTTCACTCCATCAATTCAACTATTACAAAAATTCCTATGAGTCGCACGTTATTTATTTTGACTTTGATTTTGATTGGTGTATTAGTGCTAATTAGCTCTTTACCCAATAAATTATATATAGCCAGTGATCGTAAATTTATGGTGGCAACGGTGGTTACGGTGATTTTTTCGCTAATTGGTTTAGGGATGTTTTTTGCAATTCGCTAATTACTTAATTAATGAGTTATTAATTAGTTTTTCAATCTTAGTGAATCGATTAATGAGCCAACGCTAATGTTGCCTTTACTGCATGATCATTATCAATTAATTCAGCATTTAGGTAATGGAGTTTTAGGACAAGTTTACTTAGCGCAAGATCTAGATATTCCTGTGAGTAATTTGCAGGGATCAAATCGTTATTTGATTAATTATTTAGGGGAATATTTAGCTACTACCATCACATATCATGATGATCTGTTTTCCTATACATTGCAGCATCATGACTGGCAAAATATCATCAAAAGTCTATGCATTATTCACTGCTGGGATATGGGCACTCAAACCGCCACAGCCGTAGCTCAGCAAATTGATTTATACGAAGCATTATTACAACAAAATAAATCTAGAATTAATCTGCATCATAACCCGAAGATTTTGGCTCATTTTGTCATTGAGCATAATTATTATTTAGTGCAAGAATTTCAACTCAATTATAATTATTTAAATCTTGACAACCCCCATAAAACTCAAGCAGTATTACCGCTACCGCAGCAATTAAATAATTATGCTATCAGCTATTGGAGTAATATTCATAGCAGAATTAATCAGCCAAATCTCTCCCGCCAGCAATTACTTAAATATGGCTCATATCTGTTAGCCGGTAGTATAGGCTTTAGCCTTGCCATGATTACCCAATGGTGGCGAGAACAGATGTCACAAACCGCGAAATCATCTTTACCCAAAAATCTTTTACCGCAATTTGATTTACCTACACTACCCACCGATCCCGTAGCACGGGGCGAGGCGTTTTTTAGCGAATCTATTATTAGCAATAATCAGAAAATTAATCTTGAAATGATGCGGGTTCCGGCAGGCACTTTTTTAATGGGATCGCCCAATTTTGAAGCCGGACGCAAAGACAATGAAAGCCCCGAAATTGTGATCGGTTTACCAGCTTTTTATATCGGTAAATTTACCATTACCCAGCAACAATGGCAGAGCATTATGGGTTACAATCCCGCTAATTTTCGCACCGACATCTTAGCCCCTGTGGAAAATATTTCATGGCATGAAGCCCAAGATTTTTGTAAAAAGCTATCCCGCAAAACCGGCCGGATTTACCGCCTACCCACGGAATCCGAGTGGGAATATGCCTGCCGTGCCCCCGCCCGCAACCAACCTAAAACCGCTTTTACCTTTGGCAATGACCGCAGCCAATTAACCGATTATGGCTGGTTTAAAAATAATTCTGGGGAGCAGTCCCATAGCGTAGGGCAAAAATTACCCAATGCTTGGGGCTTGCACGATATGCATGGCGGTGTGTGGGAATGGTGTGAAGATGTGTGGCATGATCAACTTAGAGAAATCCCTCCCGATGGCAGCCCACGTATTACCGGCAATGACTTGGGGCGCAGAACTCGTCGTGGTGGCTCTTGGAGCAATGAAGCCCTGTTATGTCGTAGTGCTAGTCGTGATTGGCATGGGGCAGGGGATCGCTATAATGACATTGGGTTGCGCGTGGCTTTATCAATTCCTGCTCATCCGATTTCTTAGCTAGTTCCCATTATTGGTTTAGGATATTGGTTAAAGGATTAACTTAGTTAAGTAAAAACTTGAAAACTAAGGCGATCTTTTGACTGATTCTTTTGCAATCATTCGCTAAAGCCCCATCAGCTAATTTTAACCTATAAGACTTCCATGCAAGAATACATCGTTCAGTCCGGTGATACCCTTTCATCTATTGCCCGTCGTTTTTTTGGTGCTAATGCTGATTGGCGGGTGATTGCTAATGCCAATGGGATTACCGACCCTAACAGTTTATTTGTGGGACAAAAATTACGGATTCCGAGAGCTAGTAGTCCGGCTCCCGCCGCTGCCCCTAGCAGTTATGTAGTACAGCCCGGGGATACTTTATCCGCCATTGCGCGGCGCTTTTTGGGGCCCAATGGCGATTGGCGCGTAATTGCTAATGCCAATGGCATTACTGATCCGGGGGCTTTGGCAGTGGGTCAAAAATTAATCATTCCCACGGGTGGCAGTAGTGGCAGTACTTCTAGTGCTAATGCGGGAGTAGCAAGTTTAGGGAACCAAGTCGGCACAGTGCTCAATACCTTACAGGCCAGCTATCCAGCGGGGACAGTTAATGTTAGCTTTGTCACGGTCGGCTCAGATATTATGGCTCAGGTAGCCAACAGTGCGGCTCAAGAATTTGTTGGTACGATCAGTGGCTCAGGACTCTATCGTCTGGGTAAATTCCGTCCCGCCGATGTTTTAGGTGTGCCATCAGACTTTTGGCAGAAATTAAGCCTGAGTGATTCGGAAGTGCGGGTAATTAGTGCTGTGGCTGCCAATGAAGGCAATTTTGATGCGATTAACACTTGGGATAATCAATATTTGAGTTTTGGTATCTTTCAATGGACTGCTGGCAGTGCCGATGCAGCGGGGGAGTTACCGGCTTTATTGAATCTCATGAAGCGCTATTATCCTACTGAGTTTCAACACTATTTTGGCCGATTCGGGTTAAATGCCTCTAGTGACGATGGGATTACAGGCTGGATGTCTTTGAATAACAAACGCCTCTCTAGCGCCACGGATAAGAGTCAACTGCGTCAGCCCATTTGGTCCCTAAGATTTGCCCTCGCTGGCATGGATACAGCAGTCCAATCGGTGCAAGTGCTTCATGCCATTAATCGCTTAGAACAGTTTTATTTTCGGACTTGGAGCAGTTTAGGTGGATTAGCACCTTCGCAAATTCTCACTTCAGAGCAAGGGGTCGCCATTATGCTCGATCTTGATGTGAATCGCCCCGCTTACACTGTTGCTTGTTTGAAAGAAGCTCTCAGTACCGTGGGAATTAGCGCGGGCCAAGCCGCTCAAGGTAATTACGAAGGGGCATTAATCAGAGCTTATGCTAACATTCGGACTAATTATGGCAACTTCCCCATGACCCACGGTGCAGAGCGGGCTGCTCGAATTACCGAAATGGTGCAGAATGGTAGACTTTCCAATCAGCGCTCCTCTTTTGCTAGTAATCGTAGGCAGCGCAATTAGGTAACTAATACTTCCATGACTTAACGAGTAAAGATTGATAGATCTAGCAATAAATCTAGCCATCCCAATCTCAAATTTGCCTTCTTTCCAGTTTCCCATCCGCAATCGTTCAGTTCTGCAATACGGCTTTGTAATACGGCTTTGTCATATGGCTCTCACCTCTAGCCCAATTAATACCCCCTATCGCTCCACCCAATCAACGCGCACGGTGGGTAAGGGGGCCAAAGCGGCCATTTTATTCGTCCTCAGTATTGTGATGCTGATTGGGATTCTGGGCGGTCGGGTCTTTTATTTGCAACTCATCGACGGCGAGCATAATCGACAGCTAGCGGAAAATAACCGCATTCGTCTCGTGGCCAAACCCCCAGAACGAGGCCGGATTTTTGACCGTAAGGGGAATATTTTAGCTTCTAGTCGTTTAGCCCATGCGGTTTACCTCTGGCCCATTGCCCAATCTAAGGAAAAATGGCCCATTGTGGTCAATCGCCTAGCAAAATATCTCAAAGTACCCCCTAAAGATATTCTCGCTAAATTAGATGCTGAAGGTTATAACTCTCCCAATTTGGTTAGGGTTGCGGCATCGGTTTCGCCATCTCTGGTTACAGTTTTAGTGGAACACAGCAGCGAACTGCCAGGGGTGAAAGTTGAACCAGAAGCGGTGCGTTACTATCCCAATGGAGACATTGCGGCCCATGTATTGGGTTACACTGGCGAACTCACTGCTGAAGAACTGCAAACCCTGCGTAGTCAAGGTTATCGCCCAGGAGATGTAATTGGTAAAGCTGGTATCGAAGATGCTTTTGAATCTACGTTGCGTGGCGAATGGGGCGGTCAACAGGTAGAAGTAGACGCGGTGGGTAAAGTGCTGCGCGTTTTGGGGCAACAATTACCTAAAGCTGGACAGCCAGTGCGCTTAACCCTTGATTTAGATCTCCAAAAAGCCGCCGAAAATATTTTGGGTGAAAGGAAAGGCTCAATTGTAGCCATGAATCCCACCAATGGGGAAATTTTAGCGATGGTCAGCCATCCTAACTTTGATCCGAATATGTTTTCGGGGCGGATCTCCCAAGCCACTTGGGATGCCGTGCAAGCAAGAGATCATCCTTTTCTGAACCGTTCTTTACAGGTTTATCCTCCGGCTAGTACTTTCAAAGTTGTGACCATGGCTGCGGCCCTAGAATCCAAAGAATACAAGCCAGAGGACACCTTACCCACCTATGCCTATCTCGACTTAGGCGGGTTCCAATTTTGGGATCACAACAAAGCGGGTTTTGGCGTGATTGGTTTTTCCGAAGCAATGGCTTATAGCAGTAATACTTTTTTTGGGCAAGTGGGGCGGCGACTCGGCGAGAAACAACTAGCGGAATGGTCGCGCCGGTTTGGATTTGGCGCACCTTCAGGCATTGAACTAGGACGGGAGGAATCTAAAGGTAATATACCTAATCCGGAATGGAAGCGCAAAACCGTAGGTGAAGGCTGGTTTATTGGTGACACAGTGAATATGTCCATTGGTCAAGGGGATGTGCAAGCCAATTTGGTGCAAGTTTCGATGATGACTGCTGCGGTGGCTAATGGTGGTTACTTGATTCGCCCCCACCTCGGTTTAGAAGATGCCGAAGCCCGACAATGGCGTAAATCCCTTGAGTTAAGTCCTACGACTCTCAATGCTTTGCGTAAAGCCCTGAGAGCTGTATTTGAATTTGGCACAGGAAGTTCTCTGGCTGCTGGGGATGTGGCGATGGCGGGCAAATCTGGCACAGCCGAAGATCCGCCCCGTCCTAACCATGCTTGGTTTACCCTATTTGCCCCCTATGAGCAGCCAGAAATTGTCGTCACTGCTTTTGCCGAAAACGCCGGCGGTGGCGGTAGTAGCATTGCCGGTCCTATGGCGGCTAAAGTAGTCGAAGCCTATAGTAATCTGAAAAAACCGCCGCTTAAACCCAACACTGATCCTCTGGTAGCACCGACTATTCCCTAAACTTTAAGTATTTTTAAGTGTTACCGAATCTGTAATTTAAGCTCATTTTGCTTGCTTTATATTTCCTGTTATCTTCAGCCCCCTGCTTCAATGACTGCCTCAATAACTGATTTAAGTTCTCTGCCAACGCTAATTCGTAGCAATGTTTCCTTGGCTAGCTTTACCACCATGAAGGCGGGCGGCTGTGCCCAATGGTTTAGCAATCCGCGCACCATTGCCGAACTGCAACAGGTTTTGCTGTGGGCTAACAGTAATCACCAGCCCATCACCATGATTGGTGCAGGCAGTAACTTACTGATCAGCGACCAAGGTTTGCCCGGATTGATAATTTGTACTCGTCAACTGCGGGGCATTACCTATGATGCAGTGGCGAGGACAGTAACTGCGGCGGCAGGTGAACCCTTAGCCCGTTTAGCATGGCAGGTGGCGGATCATGGCTGGTCAGGTTTTGAGTGGGCGGTGGGGATTCCGGGCACGGTGGGCGGTCTGGTGGTGATGAATGCTGGGGCCCAGGGCGGATGTGCCGCAGATCAATTGCAATCGGTGCAGGCTTTGACCTATCAAGGGGAATCAGTGAACCTTTACCCACAGGATTTAGACTTTGCCTATCGCACTTCTAATCTGCAAAAAGATGATTGTCAACTAATTGTGGTAGGGGCAACCTTCCAATTTCCGACAGGACAAGATCCGCTGATGATTCGCCAAGACACCGACCACAAGCTCAAACAGCGCCATAGCACTCAGCCCTATCATCTGGCTAATTGTGGCAGTGTATTTCGGAATCCCTATCCTCAAGCAGCGGGTAAATTAATTGAGGAATGTGGACTTAAAGGTTATCGCATCGGTAATGCAGAAGTTTCGCCTATGCACGCTAACTTTATTATCAATACAGGCAACGCTAAATCTAGTGATATTCTGCGGCTGATTCGTTATATTCAAGCTACGGTGCAAACTAAATTTGGTATCACCCTAGAACCAGAAGTAAAAATGCTGGGTTCGTTTGCGGATGTGACCTAGCTTAATTAGGATGGTAATTGCTTCTTCCCCAAGCCAAAACTGCTAAAATATCCTAAAGCGCAACCTTGTAAAAGCTATGGTTATTGCCAACTCTCCATCCCCATTAACCATCCTCGAAAATGGCGATCGCCTCAGTCGTGACGAATTTGAGCGGCGTTACACAGTATCCAACATCAAAAAAGCAGAACTTATCGAAGGCATCGTACACGTGGCATCTCCCCTACGCTTTACCTCCCATGGTAAGCCCCATAGCCAAATCATTGGCTGGCTAGTTACCTATCAATCAATAGTCACAGGATTAGAAGTGGGTATTGAGCCAACAGTCCGCCTTGATGATGACAACGAACCCCAACCCGATGCCGTCATGTTCCGTGTCGATGGCACGGCTCAAATTGATGCTGATGGCTATATCTCAGGCGCACCGGAACTGATTGCTGAGATTGCCGCCAGCACTGTCTCCTATGATCTGCACAGCAAAAAACGGATTTACGAACGTAACGGCGTAAAAGAATATATCGTCTGGCGCACGTTAGATGGTCAAATTGATTGGTTTACCCTCAAAAATGGCACATATCATCAATTAGAGCCTGATGCATCAGGCACAATCCGTAGCCAAGAGTTTGCTGGTTTGTGGCTGAATGTCCACGCCATGTTACGCAGTGATATGTCAGCGGTTCTCAAAACATTACAGATTGGGCTATCAGGCTCATAAAAATAGAATCATCAATATAATTGATTGGGTATCAGCGTAGGGAAATCAGTAATCATCAAATATCGTCAAATGTGGAGAATCAGGCTATACTAACCCTTTGTAGTAGGGTAATGCTGCCATGCTGAATATGTATAAGCTAATGGGACAAATGCTAGGTGTTTCTGAGGAATTACAGAAAGAAGCTGAGTTTGTCAATGCTAAACTAGAACAGGCGCAAACCCTGTGGCAGCAACTTATAGATCGTTCGAGCTATTATGCTCAAATCTATGGGGAATGGAGTAACAAATTTATCTTTAATTGTCCTGAACCAGTGGGTGATCTGAGCCAAATTGAGACAATTCCGGTATATCGCGCCGCCCATAATGTATTTGCCACTGATGGTTCTCAAATTGCCCCGAGTCGCCATGAAATCGCTTATTGTTATCTGATTAATATTGGTCGCATCGGTTTGTATTACGGCACAAATCACCATCCTTTATTAGATAGTGTACCCCAAATTTTTTATAAAAGAGAAGATCTCAACCTAGCTCGTCAATGGGGAATTCCCTTAGAACAGTGGATGGGTTTACAGCGCACTGCCAGCGAAACCGAAGCTTTAGGAATGTTAGCCACAGGCGTAAGCTCACCCCATCCCAGTTTGGCTTTGACCGATGGCGGCTTAATTCATTGGGAATTAGAAACTATTGCCAATGAACCGCGCACAATTTTATTGCAACGGATTTTTGCGGCATGGGAGCAACTGCGGCTCGCGGGTATTCCTTTAGTGGGTTATATTAGTTCCCCTAGATCTACCGAAACAAATCATTTCTTGCGTTTAGCCGCCTGTCCTTTCCCAGAGCCAGATTGCCAAACCCATTGCCGCGAGAAGACCATCAGCGAACGACACAACAGCGCGAAATTAGTCGATATTTCCTCAACACCGTTAAAAATAGATTCAGAGCCATCCCAGAATATAGAAAATACAGCAAATCCATCATCTACCAAGCCAAGTTCTAAAAAGCTGGAAAATTTGCCCTGTAGCCAAGCTTATCCATTGCGGGATTTACGTCTTTGGGAAAAATTATTTAGAGGAAATTCTCTCAATCAGAATTTCTCTAGTGATGATTTAGGCAAAAATTTAGAAAGTAATTTAGAAAGTAATTCGGGCAATAACTTAAACCTATTTGGCAAAGTTAGCCCTTTGTGGCACAGTCACTCTAGCATCTTGCGCGAATATGCCCCTGAACATCAAATTTATATCTGTTATTTGCACGTGGGTAGCGAAATCGTCAGAATTGAAATGCCCGCATGGACTGCGTTAAATAGAGAATTGCGCCATCAAGCTTTAGGCATGATTTTAGCCCAGGTGCAAAAGGGTTTAGGTTATCCGGTGGCATTAGCAGAAGCCCATAATCAAGCAGTGGTCACAGGCAGTGATCGACAACGATTTTTTAGCGCCTTAGAGCAGTCAATGGTCAAAGCCGGTTTACCACGGGTGGGCATCTCCTATAAAGAAAGTCGGAAACGTAACAGCATTGCCTAAATCAGTTTTGTATGATTCTTTATGATTATGGTGACAGTAAAGAAGAGCAGATTGCTGTTGAAAACTTATTCAATTATTTTAGGGCATAGCTCCTCTTTAGATCTATTTAGGTAAGATAAACTTATCTAATGCGCTCTACTTTTACTCCATGATCTAGGGAAAGCGTTAAAAACATAATCCTGATTTTACTGTGTGTCACATCGTAAGTGATAATACAGTAAAATTTCAAAACTAGTTGGAAGATTGTTAGATACCACATTATCAAGAAGAAGAAATTTGGCTATGTCGTTAGAAGAAGATCACATTAAAGAAGGGATTGGGGCAGCTAAAAGTAAGGGTGTTAGCAATGCGAAAATAGCCAAGGAAGTTCTTAAAAGTGGGACAGCCGCAGGTGCTGCCGTAAGTGCTGCTACAGGCTTAACAGTTGCTGCAACTTCAGGGGCTGGAATTACATCAGGTCTTGCCGCCGCAGGTGGTATTGTTGGTGGCGGTATGGCTATGGGACCCGCAGTTTTAGCCGCAGGTCCTGCTTATGCTGGGGCAAAAATTATTAACGATACCCTTTTTAAAGACCAACCCGAATTATCATCAGAGGAACGTGACGCTCGTTCTGCGGCAAGAACAGCAACTGGGATTGGTGCTGCTGCTGGTGTAGCTGGGGCGGGCGTGATCACAGTAGCTGGTGGTGCTTCTGGGGCGGCAATTATGGGTACTTTAGCCAGTATCGGAAGTGTTGTTGGGGGAGGTGACTGCCCTAGTAGCTCTTGCACCTGTTGCGGCGGCTGGAGCCATTGGTTGGGGAGTATATAAACTTTTTGGCGGAAGCCGAGGAGACAACAAAGATTGAGACAATTGGTAATATTCTCTTTAACGATTTGAGAGTTTGAGCGATCGCCTTGAGATTTTCTTACGAGCGATCGCTATTTTATGTTGAGGGAATAGGCGATCAGGTTTTATGGGTGGTGACTCATGTTACGCATAAGGTTATAAGACCCTCACCCCTAGCCCCTGTCCCAAAAAGGGAGAGGGAAACAAGGAAAAAGCTAAAAATGGCTCTTGCTCCCCTTCTCCCGCTCTGGGAGAAGGGGCTGGGGGGATGAGGGCAGATTTTCTATCTGCGTAAGGTGAGTTATGAGTGGCAATCACTGCTTGATTTTTGGGAAATGAATGATCATCATAGTCAAACAAGATAAACATGGCACAATAGTTTATTAGCGACAGTCCAGATGTCACCGATCAAAACTTGCAATACCCCAGCACAACCAGCACTCAACTTGACTCTTTACGATCATTCGCCAGTAACTTAGCCGCAATAATCCCGCCAATAAACCCGAATAAATGCCCTTCCCATGAAATGTGCGGTCCAGCGGTAGGAAATACCCCAAAAATCAAGCCGCCATAGGTCATAGCAATGGCAATAGATAAACCCACCGCCAGGGCACTGCGTTCAAAATAACCCCGAAACAACAGATAACCAAAATAGCCAAAAATCACACCACTAGCGCCAATATGTACAGAATAAGGGCTACCAATCAACCAAGTTCCCAAGCCCCCTACCACGGCGCTAATCAACGACACCCACCAAAAATCTTTGAGGCTACGGATCATCACAAACCAGCCTAAAACAATTAACGGCAATGTGTTAGCCGCCAAATGGTAAAACCCCCCATGCAAAAAAGGCGCAAATAAAATCCCTTTGAGTCCATTAGGATCTTTCGGGGCAATGCCTAAAGCACTCATTCTGCCCCGAAAAATGATCTGATCAATAATCGTAATTACCCATAACAATGCCACTAGGCTAAACATTACCTGAGCATTGCGCTTCAGTTCAGTACCAATGGTTTGCAATTTCTTACTCATAGATTTTGTGACAGGGACTCTTAAAGGTGTGGTTCAAAATTAAAATGAGCAACGGCTGTTATAGCGTTTTGGGGTTGGATGGAACTTTTATCAAACCCAGATGTTAATCATGAATCCTTGGCGTGCAGGCTCAGAGTGTGGACACCTCGCCTGCGGCTAGTCTAATCGATTACTCAAAGTATGACAAATTTTGATCAACTTTAGGTATGGATTAACCCTATGGGTTAGCACAATAATTTATTAAAGAAATTTATTAAAGATTTATTAAAAAAATTCCTGAAAAATGTTAAAGAATTATTAAAGAACATTTGAGGCTAAACCTTAGGTTATAGTTTAGCTAATTTTGGGCAGCTACAATTAACCAAGATCATCAGACTGATTGATCGACTCAATTATAGTTCTTGGCTAGGCAAAGACAGATTTTAACTAAAAATAACCTAGCTTTATCAACTAGCTTTAATTTAATTTCCTTTAATTTACATCATTATTTGTTTTAGTTATTAACTTCATCATAATTTATGTCTATGGATTTGCACCCTTTAATTGATCAACTGGCCCATAATCTTAACGCTGTGTGGCAAGAATATCTCACTTTGAGTCCCTATCAAATGCCCGAAGACCTCGGTTATATCGAGGGTAAACTTGAAGGTGAACGGCTCACCATTGAGAACCAATGCTATCAAGCGCCACAGTTTCGCAAATTGCATTTAGAATTAGCCAAAGTAGGGGCTAACCTTGATATTCTGCATTGTGTGATGTACCCTCGCGATAACTATCCATTACCGATTTTCGGGGCGGATTTAGTGGGCGGTCGGGGGCAAATTAGCGCTGCAATTGTAGATCTATCACCAACTTTACCCCTAGATGAGCGTTTTGTTGCCGAACTCGAAGCCCTCAAACAGAAGCGGGAAAGTTTCTCCCAGCCTCGGGATTTACCACAATGGGGCAATATTTTCTCTCCCTACTGTCTGTTTGTGCGCCCCCAAGGCGAAGCTGAAGAAGCCTTATTTTTGGAACTAGCCACCGCCTATGCCCGACTCAACTGCCAAATTAGTCAGCAATTCCTGAAAGATGGCATTCATGAAACCAGCGATGTGGCGGCAATTTTGGCACGGCAGCAAAACTACTGCTCCCAACAGCAACAGAATGATAAAACCCGCCGCATTCTCGAAAAAGCTTTTGGTAATGCTTGGGCTGAGCGTTACATGAATACGGTATTGTTTGATGTGGTATAGAACTTAGTCAATAGATTTAGTATAAATGCCCAGAGTGCCGACTTTTGGAATACTTATTAACTCACCTTACGCAGATAGAAGATCTGCCCTCATCCCACAGCCCCTTCTCCTAGAGCGGGAGAAGGGGAGCAGGAGACATTTTTAGCTTTTTCCTTGTTCCCCTCTCCCTTTTTGGGAGAGGGGCTAGGGGTGAGGGTCTTATAACCTTCTGCGTAACATGGGTTATTAAAGGCAGTTCAATGACTTTAGCAACAAGTCGGCGCTCTGATCAGCAATGCTAAATTTACTTCAAGTCCTGATCACAATAGACTTTGCCATTGATAGAGTAATTTAAAGCAGAATACTTACCAGAAAGAATTTACCAAATACAGTTCTTTCAAGAATCTTAGCTTTTAGGACATTATGGACGCTGATTGGGATATTCAACGCTTACAACGCGCCCTCACCGTTGAAATAGAGCGAGGTTTCGTTAATTTGCAAGGAAATCAATATCGCTTTGCGGATTTTCTGTTATTGCATTTACGAAACCTGCCATCTTTTGTCATGCCTATGGATGTCAGCTATGCCAAAGATCTGGTGAAATTGTATGCTGAATATGAACAACTGCCCTTACCCCGTCGCGAAAAGCTGATTAATGATACGCGACAGTTTCTCTATACTTTACGCCGCGATCAACTCACTGCCACTGCCCCAGAAGTTAAGGCAACATCACCCAAAACCAAAAATCCTCCGGCAACTAAATCAGAAATTACAGCCAATCATCTCGATGCTCCCGCCGCTAATACCAGCCCGCCCAGCTATGCCTCAACTGCTGCGGTCAAATCCACTACTCCTAATCTGAAATCTCCGAAAACTTTAGCTGTCACTGCCACGGCTAAAAAAACATCATCTTCCGTTCCTAAGCCACCAATTGCTAGCCCTGCGGTAGTGCATTCCACTGAGCCGCAGTTTATCCGCCAGCCCCGCCCCCTCAAATTAGAGCAATCTTTACAGGAATTAGCCGAAGTCAGCCCTTATCTATTACGCAAACTGAACGCGCTGGATCTTTATACCGTCAAGGATGTATTAAATTATTTCCCTCGGGATCACATTAATTATGCGCGGCAAGTGCCAATCGAATCCCTTGAATCTGGGCAAACGGTCACTGTCATCGGTAAAGTATTACGCTTCAACTGTTTTACCAGTCCCAAAAATCAGAATTTAACTATTATGGAACTGATATTACAGGACAGATCAGGACGCTTGAAAATGAATCGATTTTGGACTGGTAAGCGCTATAGTAATCACGGCTGGCAAGAATCGCAACGCAAGCAGTTTCCTAAAGGGGCGACTGTGGCAGCTTCGGGAGTGGTCAAAGAGAGTAAATATGGCTTAACCCTTGACGGAGCGGAATTTGAAGTTTTAGAACACGCTGAAGCTACTATTGAATCCAAAACCATTGGGCGATTTGTGCCTGTGTATCCCCTCAATGAAGGTTTATCACCAGAGGCTTTACGAGCGGTGGTGATTCGTTGTTTACCAGTGAGCCAAAAATTGGTCGATCCTTTACCAGAGCGGTTTTTAAACGATTATCATCTGATTCCCTTAGCCGAAGCTATTCGTCAAGTGCATTATCCCGATGATGGTGATCAACTTGATGCTGCGGTGTGGCGACTCTCTTTTGATAAATACTTCTATCGCCGTTTGGTAGCCCTTTATCGGCGGCAACAAAAAAAAGCCACGCCATTTTTAGCCCATAGCCAGCATTTAGAGAATCTAGAAAAAATCCTGCCCTTTAAACTGACTAATGCCCAACAGCGCGTCATTCAAGAGATTCGCAGCGATCTACAAAGTGATACGCCGATGAATCGTTTAGTGCAAGGGGATGTCGGCTCTGGTAAAACGATTGTGGCGGTTTATGCCTTGCTCACTGCCATTGAAGCTGGTTTTCAGACCGCTTTGATGGCTCCAACGGAAGTCCTTGCCGAGCAGCATTATCGGAAGATTCTCAATTGGTTTACTCAGCTTAATCTGCCGGTGGAATTGCTGACTGGTTCCACTCGCACTAGTAAGCGGCGTGAAATTTTGCGGCAACTACACACCGGTGAATTACCCTTAGTGATTGGCACTCATGCCCTGATTCAAGATGGCGTAAACTTTGCCCAGCTTGGCTTAGCGGTGATTGATGAGCAACATCGTTTTGGCAGAGATCAGCGCTTACGGCTCTTGCAAAAAGGCACTGATCCCCATGTTTTGATTATGACGGCGACTCCCATTCCTCGCACGCTTTATTTAACTAATTCTGAAATAGAAGTTAGTATCATTGACGAATTGCCACCTGGTCGTAAAGCCATTCAAACTACGGTATTACGTCCTGCCCAGCGTAAAGATGCCTATGAATTGATGCGCCGCGAAATTGGTCAGGGGCATCAAGTTTATATTGTTTTCCCGCTGGTGGAAGAATCGGAAAAAATGGATGATATTAAAGCCGCTACCCAAGAATATACTTATTTACAGCAAACTGTCTTCCCTAATTTTCGGATTGGTTTATTGCATGGTCAGATGAGTTCAGCGGAAAAAGATGCTGCCATTGAAGCATTCCGTACCGGCGCAACTCAATTACTCGTAGCCACTACCGTAGTGGAAGTCGGTGTCGATGTGCCCAATGCTTCCGTGATGCTGATTGAACACGCGGATCGGTTTGGCTTAGCGCAGTTACACCAGTTGCGGGGGCGCGTGGGGCGGGGGGCAGCGCAATCTTACTGTTTATTAATGAGCAATACCAAATCAGAAACTGGCATGGAAAGATTAGAGGTCTTAGCTCAATCTCAAGATGGTTTCTTTATTGCGGAACGGGATTTTCAAATGAGGGGCAAGGGCAAGGATGAAGGGACAGAGCAATCTGGTCATAGCGGCTTTTCCATTGAAGATCGTCTGTCCGATGAGGCGGCACGTCAGGAACTTTTCCAAATGGCTCGACAAGCGGCAGAACGCTTGATGCGTAAAGATCCCACCTTGACAGTATTTCCTAAATTAAAACAGGAATTTATGAGCCATTATGAGCGGTTACAAGGGGGAGCGATTTTTACGTGATATAGTCATTTCAAATAACTTTGGCACATTAAAATCACTTGACCACCCCTTCAGTCTTTGCCTGAAGGGGTGATGCTATTTATTACCTTCAAGCCGTGCCATTCTTAATTTGATTGACTATAAGCCAAAAAGCATTAACCTAGTAATTAAGCGACTAAATGCCGTGAAATTTAGCACAACAGTTTCTAGATGAAAATTTCATATTTTGATGGTTACCCCAAATTATCACTATGGGGGATCGGGCTACTAATCTCATCGGGTAAAGTATGTTCGATCCTATAAATTAAATCCACATTAGGCGCTAGAGTGATCACATCCCCATGACAGAGATCGTAAGAACTGATCTTAGCGTGATGGTTAATAATTACTCCATTAACACTGGCTTTACCCGACGCATCACCATCAATAATGCGATAGGAATACCCCCCGCGATCATTGGGCACTCTGAGTAAAATTGCGTGTTGGCGGGACACAAAGCGGGAAAACAACTGGATATTGTTATGGACTTCCCGCCCTATGGTGTACTTCAAGCTATTTAGCACAAAGTTCCGCGTGCCCCGGGCATCGGAGATTAGAAGGATGTGATAAGTGCCTATCTCACTCATGTTTAGGTCTACTACCAGAAGACACATCAGATTCAGTACAGTCTGGGTCTACTTTACTCTAGAAATGGGATTTGGATAGTCCCTAAGCAACGAATTTTTTACATCTCGTTAGCTATGGGGGATGATCAGCGGCTTAATTGCCATAATTTGCCGCCATATCCAGCGAGATTATGTAGATCTCAGTTGC
This sequence comes from Pseudanabaena sp. ELA607, assembly GCA_037130765.1. Taxonomy (GTDB): domain Bacteria; phylum Cyanobacteriota; class Cyanobacteriia; order Pseudanabaenales; family Pseudanabaenaceae; genus JBAXSK01. The sequence continues at coordinate 16,862 of JBAXSK010000010.1, read as the reverse complement.
TCACTGTGCCAACAGACAATGCCAGTTGCCATGTTGTACCAATTATTTTGAGCTAATATCTGAGCTAATAATTTAATTATTCCCCACTCATTTCAGAATCATTCACTGATCGGCTAATTGCAACTGCCTGCCGGAGCCTCGCGGATCCGCCCTTAGCTATGGTAGCTCTTGGATAGAGGTTGGTTCATGACGGCTCGTAGGGGAGAGGTATAACAAATGCACCTCAGGGGCAAAGGTAATAATATCACCGTGACGCAGGTTATGTTTCTTGATCGGGATATCGCCATCGAGGAGCAAGCCATTTTTGCTGGGTTTACCCTGAATATCGCCATCAATAATTTCATAATAGGCATGGCCGTCGTGGTGCAGCCGAAACCGTAAATGGGCATGGCAACGGGACACAAAGCCAGAATGTAGTCGCATATCACAGGCCACATCTCGCCCAATCAGGTAAAGATCCTTAGTGAGGATCACCATTTGCTCGACTGTGCCATCGGTGAGTAAAACCGTGTGTTGCTCTGGAGCCGCTAGTTTAAAGTCGGTATTTGGATCTTGATGAAGTGCTTGCGTGTTTTCTAGCTCAAATGAAGACGACGCAACGATGAGATTAAAGCTGGTTTTATTCTCATTCATAGGGGCATAACTAGGCTGGGTCGGGAGCCTAAAATCAGCATCATCATGATCGCTGATACCACTGACATTACTATCATTAACATTGTTAGACATGGGCGCAAACTTGAACTTGTGTCTCGGAAATGGTCTCTCGGAAATGGTGCTTAAGTCCCAACTTGAGATCGCAGTATTAGATGATTAGTATTTTGACAATAATTGGTATGGTGACAAGATCCTAGATGTACTAGAAATTGCCATTTCCATAAATTTTTTTGCAAATCTTTTTCAGCAATATTCGCCAATAACTGCGCCGCCAACTTCATCCCACACCACTGCTCGTCTAGTTGTCTTAAGCCTATACAGCCAAGTATATTAAACATTCGTGACCAAACTATCATGCAATCTTGGCTCAAGGCAGATAAAACCTCATGGATATTGCTCAGATTAAACGCCAAACCCAAATCCTCGCTGACCGCTTGGGCAATGCCCAGCACTATCTTTGACGTACCTGCCCTAAGCGCTAAAATTCAAGACCTAGAGCAAACAGCGGCCCAAACCGGATTTTGGGATGACAATCACCAAGCCCAAAAGGTGATGCAAGAACTAGATACCATGAAATCCTATCTAGAGCGCTTCCACCATTGGCAGCAAATTGTTGACAACCTAGGGGCGATCGCCGAGCTACTAGAACTAGAAGCGGATCAAGCCTTAACCACCGAAGCCATCGCCAATATTGAGGAATTAACCCAAGCCCTAGAACGGTGGGATCTCGAACAGCTTTTATCGGGAACCTATGATCATTACGATGCCGTGTTGACCATCAATGCCGGAGCCGGAGGTACTGATGCCCAAGACTGGGCGGAAATGCTGTTACGGATGTATACGCGCTTTTGTGAAAAACAAGGCTATGGTGTGGAAATTTCGGAAATGTCGGAAGGGGAAGAAGCGGGAATTAAATCCGTCACCCTGTTAGTGCATGGGCGCAATGCTTACGGCTATCTCGCTGGGGAAAAGGGCACACACCGCTTGGTACGGATCTCGCCCTTTAACGCCAACGGTAAACGCCAAACCAGTTTTGCCGGAATTGAGGTGATGCCCCTGCTTGAAGATGACGTAGACCTAGAGCTAGACCCCAGAGAACTGGAAATTACCACCACCCGCGCCGGTGGCAAAGGCGGGCAAAACGTCAACAAAGTAGAAACTGCTGTGCGGGTGACCCACATTCCCACAGGCATCTCGATCCGTTGCACCGAAGAGCGCTCCCAATTACAAAACAAAGAACGCGCTTTGCAAATCCTCAAAGCCAAACTGTTGATCATTGCCCAAGAGCAACGGGCCCAGAAAATTGCCGATATTCGCGGTGATATGGTCGAAGCAGCTTGGGGTAATCAAATCCGTAACTATGTTTTTCACCCCTACCAACTCGTCAAAGATCTGCGTACCAACGTTGAAACTACGAATATTCAAAGTGTCATGGATGGGGATTTGAGTCACCTGATTGAGTCTTACTTGCGGCAACAAAATCAGCCGGTATAGCGTCACAAAAAGCAACGCCCCATACAAAAAGCGCCAAACCGCTTAGTTAAGCTTTTTGGGATTAACTATGCAGATTGTGGCAAAAAATCAAATGATCTAACCGGATATTTGCCGAGATATTTGCTGCAAAATTGTTGGCGGATCAGTCATTTACCGATCAATCATTTATCGATAAATTACCGTATCTACTGGCAATATCAAATATTTTTGGAATATTTTTGCAAGAGGCTCAAGCTCAAAATAACTAAACTTAATTGCTGGTAAAAAATTCTGATTAAAAAACTCTATTAAAAGAGATTTAGCCCCAACTTAAATTCAGATAATCTTCAGATGCTCTGACTGAGTTTTTGATCTAAGTTTTTGATCTGCCAATAGCCCCCCCCTGACTGCCACCCTACCCTAAAAATTTATCCTCATCATGCATAACCTATCCCTGACTGCCCTATTGCCATCCTTATCGCACCGTCCCCAAAAATCTGTCCTAATCCATCCTCTCAAATGGCAAGCTGGTCTATGGGGAGGCGTACTTAGCATAATTACCCTCACCACCATAACCCTTTGCCATGCTGCTCCTAGTAGCGCCCAAAGCAACAGATTTAGTGATGAGCAAGTTCGGCGCTATGCTGCTGCTGCCCGTGACATCGAAAATAAACGGCAAGAAATTCTGATCCGCGCCAAAAGTGATCCCGGTTGGAGTGAAGTAGCCAGTCGGGCCGATGGTCAGGGCAAGCGCGTTTGTGACCTGTCCCGTAAACCAAGATTCTTAGACAAATTATGTGGCGAATTGTATAGTTTCTCGCAACAAACCATTGCTAATCAAGGTTTTAGCGCCCGTGACTTTAACGCCATCACCAACGCCCTAAAAAGTGATGCCCAACTACGCCGCCGCATTCAACAAGCTTTATAAGCCGTCCCCACCAGATACAGCCATTGCATCGCCTGATGATCAGAGCTTCATGGCTCCTATGACTTGAAAGAACGGTAGATTTGTTAAATTTTCGGTGATCATGGCAATAAGGCGCTAAGGGGGCAGATTGACAGTCCATCAAATTTTGTGAACAGATTTGCCACCATTGATCAGGGTTCAAGTCAGTTTTATGTTAGTTTTACCCGCTATTTACCGCAAATAATAAGCCAAATGCCATAAAAATATCAGCCAAACACGACAAAAAGCCACTATAACCAGCCCATCGGCAGATCCGAGACGGGGAAACTTTGTATCTCCAGACACCTTAGAAAAAAAATTTTCCTTGAATGGTTATCCTTGTTTTGGTACAGTAAAACTTGGTAAAGAAGTAGTAATAAATACACAAGTTTTTAAGGATCAGTTCAGACGTATGAGCAGTAAGCCCGACCGCGTTGTTATCATTGGCGTTGCCGGAGACTCTGGCTGTGGCAAATCTACCTTCCTGCGTAGATTGTCCGACCTATTCGGTGATCAGTTCATGACGGTGATTTGCCTTGATGACTACCACTGCTTGGATCGTAAGCAACGCAAGGAAACCGGCATTACTGCCCTTGATCCCCGTGCCAACAACTTTGACCTAATGTACGAACAAGTTAAGGCCCTCAAGGAAGGTAAGTCGGTCATGAAACCGATTTATAACCATGAGACCGGTTTAATTGATCCTCCGGAGTTAATCGAACCCAATCATGTGATCGTTATTGAGGGTTTGCATCCTCTGTTCGATGAACGGGTGCGTTCCTTGTTAGACTTCAGTGTTTACTTAGACATCAGCGATGAAGTCAAAGTGGCATGGAAGATCCAACGTGATATGGCGGAGCGGGGTCATACCCTTGCTGATGTCATGCAGGCCATCACCGCCCGTAAGCCCGATTTTGAAGCTTTTATCGATGTCCAAAAAGCTTTTGCTAATGTGGTAATTCAAGTATTACCAACAAATCTGTTGGCTGACGATAAGGAGCACAAAACCTTACGGGTGCGCTTGATTCAACAGGAAGGTGTGGAAGGTATGTCCCATACTTACTTGTTTGATGAAGGCTCCACTATTGTGTGGACTCCCTGTGGTAAGAAGTTGACCTGTAGTTATCCGGGGATTCGTCTTGCCTATGGCCCTGACAGTTGGTGCGGTAACCCCGTGACGGTGTTGGAAGTCGATGGTGAGTTTGCCCGCTTGGATGAGTTGACCTATGTGGAAAATCATCTCAGTAATACCGATACGAAGCATTATGGCGAGTTGACCGAGTTGCTGTTGAAGCACCCTGATTATCCGGGGTCTAACAACGGTACTGGCTTGCTGCAAGTTTTGGTGGGCTTGAAGATGCGTTCTGCCTATGAGCGTTTGACCCACACCTCTGCGGATCAATTGGCTGCGGTTTAGGTAGTTTTTGGTTAAATTTTGGTTAAATTAATGCCAGTCTGACCAAAGCTTTACAGTTACATCAATTTAAGGCTGCTACTGAGTGAAATATGATGCTTTAATTCGGCAAAGTTATTTTATTTGGTAGTTAGCTCATTCAATTCAAAAAACTATTTTCTATTTTTACCCTAGTCCCCCCTGTTTCACTGATTTTTCATTGAAATATGGGGGATTTGACTTAAGGGAGGCTATGGCATGATCTACGATTGATGTGGCGTTACCGATCAATTGCTCTATGAATGGCTTGTCCACTGCTGCCAATTGTTTGGGGCAATATTATGAAAAATTTGCGGCGCATCTGACCGAAGCAGAAATTACTCAGCTTGAATTGCTCAGCTACAAATTAGAGCATCGAGTGATTGAGATCGCGGTGTTTGGCGTGGTTTCTACGGGCAAAACTACGTTGCTTAATGCTTTGTTGGGTAAAAAAATTGGTGCGACTAGTCCGCTGCATGGCACAACCCAAGGACTAGCGACCCAAATTTGGGCGATCAAAGCGGGGGGCGGCAAGGCGCAGATTCGGTTTATTGATACCCCCGGCTTGGATGAAATTGATGGGGCCCAGCGCAGCGCCCTGACTTTTGCGGTGGCTGATCGGGTGGATGTGATTTTATTTGTGGCGGCGGGGGATCTTAATCCTATGGAAGTGGCGGCGCTGCAAGGTTTGCAACAACGGCAGAAGCCGATTCTTTTGGTAATTAATAAGGCGGATTTATACCTTGAGCCAGATAAAGCAGCGTTACGGCAGGCAATTCTAGCTAAGTTAACCATGACTGACACGGTTCAAGGTTCAGACGCTAGCTTAGTCCAGGAAATTATTTTCACGGCGGCGGCTCCTTTACCGCGTTTAGTCCGCCATGAATACAGTGATGGCAGCGCTGCCCAAGAAAGTTGGGAAAATACGGCTCCCGATGTGCGCGCTGCCCAAGAAAAAATCATTGCTTTGCTCAACCATGAGGGGAAAGATTTAGTGGCCCTTAATGTGATGCGGGAATTAGCCCAAATTCAAAATAGTGTGAGCCAACGGCAGCAAAAATCCGTTGCCCAATGCTCAATGGCGACCCTTGGTACCATACTGGGGCTGAGTACTTGGGTGGTGCTGTCGCCGTGGCAGTGGCTGGATGGCTTGGGTTGTGAACTGGGTGGGGTTTTGTTATATCTGGGTTTGGTAGGGCGTTATTTATTACCTAAGCGCTGGCTATGGGGTTTGGTGATGACGGGGTTAAGTTGCGGCGTGGCCCTATTGCCTTGGCTTACTCTTGGGGCGGGGGAAAATCTGATCGCTAATCAGCGGGTGATTGATGAATTGATGCATTATTGGTGGGGCATCTTACCGCAAAATATCACCAAAAATATCAGCCTCTGGTTTACGCCCCAAAATAGCCTCGAAATACTCTGGCTAATCGTGGCTTTGCCCCTATGGGTGATTGGCATTCGCTCGGATGTGCAGCGCCTAGTCCATCACCCTCAATATGGGGCACAGACTATGATTCAGAAAATTTTAGATTATTGGCGCAATCAACCCCACACAGTTTTAGGAAAATTAGCCCAAGGTAAAGCAGATCTAGGGAAATAGGCGGGAATCCAACGCAGGCTAGATTAGGGAAACTCCGTCTCAGTGCCACAATTGAGTAAACAAATGTAAAGCCCTAGTTCCTTGCCACCCACAATCCCATGACTGCCACTATTTCCCCTGCCATGCCAGCGATTCCTATGGATAATTCCTTACCCGCTGGTGGTGCTGACCCCGCGAAATTTGACTGGAAAGAGGCTTGGTATCCCGTCCACTATGTCGAGGATCTTGATCCGGCAGTGCCCACTCCATTTACCCTGTTAGGCGAAGATATTGTGCTGTGGTGGGAGCAAAAATCCCAAACGTGGCGAGCTATGGCGGATCAATGTCCCCATCGTCTCGCGCCGTTGTCCCAAGGACGCATTGCTGATGATGGCTTGCTGGAATGTCCCTATCATGGCTGGGCGTTTACGGGGGAGGGCAGTTGCGATCGCATTCCCCAACAGTTGGCCGGTAGTCATGGGGAGACTTCCCCCCGTGCCTGTGTCAGAAGCTATCCCACCGCTGTGGCCCAAGGTTTGTTGTTTGTTTATGCCGGTACAACCAGCCTTGCGCCCCAGGTGGCAGTGCCAATCATCCAACCCATGACCGAAGATCCCGATGCTTGGCTATGTTTTGGCACATTTCGGGATTTGCCCTATGATGCGCTGACTTTATTAGAAAACGTGCTTGATGCCAGTCATATTCCTTTCACCCACCACAAAACCATTGGCAATCGCCAAAATGCAGCGCCGGTAGAACTGGAGTTAATTACTTCAGGCAAGCAAGGTTTTAGTGGAGTCTGGCCCGAAGGTCCCCGCAAAGGTAAGCTCGGCACTCAATACACCCAATTTATTGCCCCAAATTTGATGTGGCATGATTTAACCTCGGCGCAGTTTGGGCGCACCATGACAGTGGTTTACGCCACTCCCACCCGTTCGGGGCAATGTCGGCTATTTGCGCGATTTCCTTTCAAGCTATCTGCCAAATTACCAGCTTTTTTCATTAAACTTACGCCTAGATGGTATTCTCACATTGGTCAAAATGGCATCCTCGAAGATGATCAGGTGTTTCTCTATTACCAAGAGCGTTATTTAGCCGCCAGAGGAGGTAGCCCTAATTTTGCCAAGGCATTTTATCTCGCGACTCGGGCAGATTTATTTGTGACGGAGTTTCGCCAGTGGGTCAATCAATACGCGGGTTTACCTTTGCCCCCCGCCCATGATCATGACCAGCGCCCCACCACTGAAGCTTTAGTAGAGCGTTACCATTCCCACACCAGTAAATGTGTTAGTTGTCGTCGTGCCCTGCAAACCATCAAAAAAATCCGCTTGGGTTTGATGATAGTTTTAGGATTACTCTGGCTAGGTTTTCCGTTATTTGCGCCGGTGATAACTGCAGTTTGGCTGAAATTACTCTGGATTGGTGGGGCATTGGGCGGTGCAGTGGTCTGGCTCTATCTTGGTCAAAAGGAATTAGAGTTTTATCACGGTCGAACCGTTTTGCCCCGTAATCAGTCTAAATAACACCTAGCCCGTGAGATGGCTTCAGATTCTCGGTCAGCGATCCCTCACCCATGTTAAATTCCCATGAAAGGTCAAAACCCCGCTAAATCTAATAACTCCCCCAGCGCCAATTCCCCTGATGGGTTCAATCGTGACGCTGCCCTAGAATCTGCCACCTCATTAGCCACTAAAAATATGGCTAATGCCGATGATGAGGATGATCCTTTTGCCGACATAGACAACCCCAAACCTAAAAAACGCCCTTGGTTACGCTGGCTAATTATTATCCTCTTGCTGGGTGGCATTGGTGGCGGTGGTTATTATGCTTATACCCAACTCACCACCCCAACTAAGGATGCCTCCCGTCGCCGCAGTCGCACTATTGAGGTCAAGCGGGTAGATTTGCCGATTATCGTCACGGCTAATGGCTCCGTCCAGCCAGAACAGTCCATTAACGTCAGCCCCAAAAGCTCCGGTCGTCTCAAGCAGTTATTAGTTAAAGAAGGGGATCGGGTCAGGCAAGGTCAAGTTTTAGCCTATATGGATGATGTGAACTTGATGGGACAAATTACCCAAGCCGAGGGGCAAGTACTTTCGGCTCAGGCTAATTTAGATCGCCTCTTGGCAGGCAATCGCCCCCAAGATATTGGTCAAGCCCAAGCCAACCTTGATAATGCCCGTGCCACCCTACAACAGTCGGAAATCATCCTGCAACAAAATGCCGCCCTGTACCGAGATGGGGCAATCTCTCAGCGGGATTATGAAACTTCCCGCACCAATGTCGATGCTAACCGCGCTAGGGTGAGCCAAGCGGAACAAGCTTTGTCATTGCAACAGTCAGGATCACGGGTTGAAGATATTGAGCAAGCCCGTGCCCAGTTAATCACAGCCCAAGGCTCGCTGCAAAATATCCAAATTCAAGTCGAAGATGCCGTGATTCGCGCTCCCTTTGCCGGAATTGTGGCCCGCAAATATGCCGACCCTGGGGCATTTGTCACACCGACCACCTCTGGTAGTGCCGTCAGTTCGGCGACAGCTTCATCGATTCTAGCCCTAGCGACTAGCAACATTGTGGTAGCAAACGTGGCGGAAACTAATATCTCGCAAATCAAAGTGGGTCAGACTATAGAATTTCAGGCTGATGCTTTTCCCAATCGGAAGTTTACTGGTCGGGTGATCTCGATCTCGCCCCAGTCGATCGTGCAGCAGAATGTCACTAGTTTTGAAGTAAAAGCCCAAATCACTGACAAAGATAAAGATTTGTTGCGCTCTGGGATGAATGTATCAGTGGAATTTAAAGCTGGCGAACTAAAACAAGTCTTAGTTGTACCCACGGTCGCCATTGTGCGGCAACAGAGCGGCACGGGGGTATTTGTGCGCGGTGCTGAAGGCGAAGCCCCTGTTTTTACACCCATTGAAACTGGCTTAACCGTCAACGATCGCACGGAAGTCCGTTCTGGTCTTAAAGGTGATGAGCGGATTTATGTATCTTTCCCTGAGGGGCAACGTCCTAAAACTAATATTCCGGGCGGTGGTATTCCGGGGATGTCACCCCAGCGCGGCGGTGGTAGCCGTAGTTAATGCTCTGCTGGGGTATAGGTTACTTGGCTAAATAATCAAAAAAGATTAAAACTGCTTGCAGTCTATTTAGCTTTAGCAAATGTAGGTTGGGTTGCGCCAGCAAACCCAACAAAAACATCCATTAAGATTAGGTTGAGGGGAATAGTCAAAAGATTATTTAGTAGGGTTGGGTTGGTTTGAGGTACGAAACCCAACCTACGGGCTAAAATCAGCCAAAATATTAGTTGGGATTTTGAGTATCTTGTTCCTTAATTTCTGGATCATTTTTTGCTGTGACAGGGGCAATCTGATTGCATATTTCACTTAAAGGAACTTCTACCGGAAACTGCATCCCTGCCTTGACCTGTTGCAAATAACTATCAGGAAAACGCCACATCATGCGGTTGCCCAAAGCCCGCAACACATCGCCACGATCAATAATTCCTGCCACCGAACACACCGGCGACATCACCAATAAATAGCGCGTCTGCTGGCTTTCTAAACACTGCACCACTTCAACTAAGTTGCTGTCTAGTTTGACGGTGGCCAACTGGTCAAACTCAATGGCTAAACTGCTGACCTTCCGCCGATCCCAGTCATGACGTTCTGTGGTACGCAAACTATCAGCCAAGACAATGCCCTGATCCCGCCCTTGGGTAGACACGACATAAATCGGCTGGGCTTGGGGTGGCGCTTGCCGATCTTCCATCAACAAGAAATTATCGGCAAATTGTCTGATACTAATTTCCCCATCCACCAGCCGAAAATCTCTGGTCATAGTCGATTCGGCTTTAATTTCGGTCAAAGCTTGCTGAATATCCAACTGCTGCAAGACTCGCACCGCATTAGCATTAGTCATCCAGCCGATGATCATCAGCACAAAACCACCCACTGCGCCCCGCAATGCTCCTAATATGCCAAAACCAATCAGCAAATAACCCATCACCTGACCCGATCGGGCTGCCCAAATTGTGCCTTTTTGCCGATCTCCAGTAAATTTCCACACCAGAGCACGCAAGGCTTGACCACCATCAAGGGGCAATGCGGGCAACAGATTAAAAATACCCCACAATAAATTAAGTTGCCCCACTTCCAGCAGGGTTAAAGTTAACAAAACCCTTGTCGGCCCAAAGGCTTCCACCGCTGCTTCTATGGCTTTGGGGGTGCTGAGATTTAAAATGCCTACACCAGATAGGGCAAAGAAACATAACACCCCTAGCAACACACTGGCCAGAGGCCCAATTACTGCCACACTAAAAGCCGCCCAAGGACTTTTATACTCTTGCTCCATAGTGCGAAAACCGCCCATGACTGACAAAGAAATTGAGTCAATGGGCACACCCTGAGAGCGAGCCACATAGGTATGAGCTAACTCATGGAACAACAACGACACACACAGAGATAAGGCGGTTAACACACCAAAAGTCAACGCCAAACCAGCGTCTTTAGTGACAGACTGTCCATAACTGAGACTAGTTAAAATCGTCAGCAATGGGATAAGCAAAAACCAAGAAGGATCGAGCAGCACCGGAATGCCGAACAGCGAACCAATGCGAATACCATTTTTCATAGGTTAACTTTGATAGCTTGCCATAGCATAGATGCCGCTGGTACGAAACCATGATCAGTGCCGATTAGAGCAGAAGTGCAGGGAGGAGCAATTAGTTTATATCTTTAGTTTAATGCCCTTCATCAAAAACCAGTAGGGTTAGTTGCTGGAACTTCTAACCGCTACTGGCAAAAATGACCGTATTTCAGGTAAAACACACGTAAAAATATTGTGAAATTATGTTGTATTTTGCGCTGCTAGATTGATTTTTAACCTAAATATTGAGAATTTAAACCCTAAATACTCGGACTCATGGGAATACGCTTCAGCAAATGATACTTACTACCAGCACTGAGGATATGCACCCGCATATTGTGAATGGTTAAGGGAGCCGCATTACTGACCCATAGTTGATTGCTGTAGGACACCTCACCCGGATCAACCACGGTAACTGTGCCTCGTCCCATCACCTTCATCACATTATCTGGTTCAAAAATTGCCACGGTGTCTTCATCAATGCCAATCCCTAACTTGTCAGGATGGGCGGCGATCGCTGTCATGAGTCGCGCCATCCGATTGCGATTGTGAAAATGTTGATCGACAATAATTTCCGGCAAAATATCTAAGCCCGTACTCATATTGACCAGTTCTTTATGGGGTGGTTCGCCGCTGCCGCCGCCGGAAATCATGTGATAACCCATCGCCGCTGCCCCAGCACTAGTGCCCGCCAAAACAATGCGTCCCTGACGGATGCGCTCTTTAATCGCTAGGGCCAAATGCGTTTCGGCAATTAAGCCACACAAACGCAATTGGTCGCCCCCCGTCATAAAAACACCAGTGAACCCATTAACTAACTCATCTGCCTCGGCTTCGGTCAACCGAGAACGCTCACGAATATCCAGTACTTCCGCGTAGGCAGCACCAATATCCGTAAAAATATCGTAATAGATGCGGCCAATAATGTCTGGTTCACGGGAAGCACAGGGAATAATCGCAATGCGTGCCTGAGACTGACCACAATTTTCAACGAAGGCTTTGAGGATTTTGCGATCCTGAACTTTGTCCTCACCACCGCCGATAACCATGACTGCCGTTTTTATCCCTTGAGACATGCCTCTGTCTTCCGCCACTTTTTGATCTAGATCCAGCATACTAGCAGATTGGTTGAAAAATTGCTTGAGGCGGTCAATTTGCTTGATTTGCTTCGCAGTTGCTCCATTTTGCCGATTACCACCACTCACAGATGTCACAATTTTGGGCATTATCCGCTGCATCTTTTTTGTTGCACAAGTTACACAAGAAAGATTGATGGCAGAAATGCTGTCCCAGAAAGTTGTTAATGTTAATTTAATTTCTTTTGGCAAAATTTATAGGAAATTTATTCAAAACTTAATTAAAGTACTATATTTGTGTCTGGCATTTGGATGGACTTCAATTTTAGGAGCGCAAGTAGGAGCGCAAACATGGCAAATGTACCATCTGTCTACAAGCATCTACAGTATATACATACCACAAGTAGCAAGACTTAAATTAGCCAGATTATTGGTTAGATTTATGGGAATTTCAGTTTTTGGGGCTATGGTCTACAGCCTTATATTATTTCGTCTATGTTGTTCCTATTGGCTGAGTTACCAGAGTAAGGGGCTTAAAGCCTCTTGTTGTCCTTGGCTTAAAATTCAGGATATACCGCTCATGGTGAGGCGAAATATACCGAATCATGTGATCAATTTAACGTCAGTTCGATGATTTAGCTGATCCTCACCCCAACCCTTTCCCAAGACGGGAGAGGGAATAAGAAAAATTCCTCTGTTTCCCCTTATCCCAAGTTGGAAGAAGGAGATGAGGGCTAGTTTTTAACATCGAACTCACGTCAATTTGGTATTATTTGCCCCGCCATGATTGAGCAATTATAAACAATAAATTACGACAATTTGAGTCGATAATTTCAAGCTAAAAGCTTATCCACTAAAAGACTAATCGCTTGCCCAGCATTCTTGACTCACCAAATCACAAATGCGGTCTCTGAGGAGGAATTGATTAAATTCTAATTCGCGCTCAATTTGGCACCATTCCCGATCTGGATAAAAGCGGCACAGGGTATGCAGGTGTTGATTACGATCAAGACTGCCACATTCAACTAAGTGCCTTACATCTTCTTTGATCGCACCAATAGTGTAATGAAGAGATTGCAACATAAATTTCACCTATCAATAAACATTGAATTTCGATCTAAATTAGTTTTGAAAAAATACAGCATTAAGAAATAGCAAATCCCGAAATCAATCACCTCAATTATTCTGCAATTGTTGTGATAAATTTAATGCAGATTAATGCAGAGATTTGGTAGATATTTGAGTTGTTTAGTTTGGTAGCTAAAAATCTATCCAAGAAAACCATTGAGCTTGGTGAGTTAGCGGCAATGCTTGCTCTAAATCACATATGAAATCATAGATTTTGATTTCATATATGGCTTGGGTTCTATACTTACGGAAGCCTTACTTATGCAATGACCACAGTCACAGGGAGTGTTTATGGTGGGCTTAACCGCAATAAACTAATACCGGAATTCATTTGATCGCTAATTTTTGATTCTTAATCAATTACCAAAATCAATTACCAAATGATTCAGGAAATAGCATCTTAAGAAAAGTTAGAAATACAGGATTATCTTGTCAGATAGACCATTGATCATAAATTAGTGCAATTTAGCCAATCAAAACTGAGGCAATCAAAGCTTGATTTGGACCAATTTATGACTAAACCAAATATAAAAAATCAATATATTTGTGTTTAAAGCTACAAACTAACTCCATTATCTCATAAATTTTCTAGTATTTGAGATCTTAGACACATAGTTTTAACAATCTGAGTCTATGAGCCACACTTTCAAAATAGGCAATTTGATTGGAATGATGATAATTTGACGGTCTTATGGATGATTTAGACTGGGAATTTTGGCTTATTTAATTCATGAGTATTGACATGATTGATTGTAAATTTTTGTTTACATAAATCCTCTGGCAAAATAATTCGGCAATGGTCATTACTTGGGTCTTATTTTCTGGGACTGTTGACTGCTGGAGTATAAATTTAGGTTTCTCTTGAGGAATTGCTCAAAATCCTATGCACCTGCCTCCATTGCAAAAAACTATATCGATGGCTCTGTATCTGTAAGATCCTGTAATGGTTGAGCAATTATGGGGCTTGAATTTTTAGGCAGATTTAGTTGATTGATGGGGAAAAAACCACTCGAAGTAACGATTTAGGCTCAAGAGTCATCAAATGGGATCTATGCACTAACAAGATTGCGTAAACATTTGCGTAGAGATTGGCTAAATATGGGGTGGTAAGTTTTTGAGAGCGAAGCCGTTTTGGTACACTAAATAGCGAATATAACCAAACCCTTTTTGACATCATGAGTGTAGTTAGCCAAGTTTTACTAAAAGCCGACGACGAACTGCGTTATCCCTCCGTTGATGAACTGCAAAGCATCAAAGCGTTTTTAGCCACTGGCGAGCAACGCATCCGGATCGCCACGATCTTGGCTGAAAACGAAGATAAAATCGTCAGAAAAGCCAGCGTCGAATTGTTTAAGCTGCATCCTGACTACATTTCCCCTGGTGGTAATGCCTATGGTCAGAAGCAACGGAACCAATGTTTGCGTGACTTTACCTGGTATGTGCGTTTAATCACCTACGGTGTGCTTGATGGGGACAAAGAACCCATTGAGAAAATTGGCTTGATCGGCGCTCGGGAAATGTACAACTCCCTTGGCGTGCCGATGGTTGGTATGGCTGATTCGATCCGTTGCCTCAAAGATGCTGCTTTATCTTTGATGAGCAAGGCTGATGCGGAAGTGGCTGAGCCTTTCTTTGATTATGTCGCCGAAGCAATGTCTTAGGGCTAAAAGTACCGCTTGATTGCTGTGATGGCAGATCAAACAATTGCGACGCAATGATTAAATCCTGAACAGCCAGTCTATTGCTGCGGTGATAGGCTGGCTTCTGCTTGGGTAGCGATGGGATTTAGCTAAGGATCTTGCCTAGCAAAATGGTGGGTTAATAATTCTCTGGTGGGATTGGTCCTAATGCCATCAATGGCTAACAAACCTCACCTGCGATCATCCAGGATGGCAGAAAAAAATGGCAAAATGTTGAGTGGAATTAAATCATGCCCTGAATCTAGACCAGAAGGATTAGGACACAGGAACTATTAAATCAATGTGTTAAGCCTTGGGACAATCTATATTCAATAAAGAACATATAGCTTCCTCGATCTTGTCCAAGATTTAATATTGACAGAATCAATTTTCCGGTAATTTTTTTCGTACTTTGCCTGCTATAACAATCTCACTCTACCCATTGCCCGAATGACTACGCCCACATCAGATTATTACGTGATTCCATCACCGCCAACCGCTGCCCCTGACAGTAACTATGCCAGTTTGTCGCAGTTGTCTCCTAACCAGCAAATCCTGCCATTGACCGCTAAAACTAACGCTGCTGACCATTTAGAAATTGGCGGCTGTGATGTGGTGGATTTGGTGGCGCAATATGGCTCAGCCCTATATATTTTGGATGAAGTTGGGTTGCGTACAGCTTGCCAACAATATCGCGATGCTTTCCAAAAACATTATCCGGCTCAATCTCGGGTAATTTATGCCTCTAAAGCTTGGAGTTGCCTCGCTGTATGTGCCATCGTGGGCAGTGAAGGTTTGGGTATCGATGTCGTTTCCACGGGGGAATTGTATACCGCACTCAAGGCAGGGGTTGACCCAAGCTTGATTTATTTCCACGGTAATAATAAATCTGTGGCCGAGTTGACTGAAGCCATTACCGCTAAGGTCACCGTCGTCGTAGATAACTGGCTAGAACTAAAAAATCTCGCGGACCTAGCCCAAGGTCATGATACTAAAACCAAGATTTTATTGCGGATTACCCCTGGGATCGAATGCCATACCCATGAATATATTCGCACCGGCCACCTAGATAGCAAATTCGGTTTTGATCCCAACGAAGTTGAAGCCGTATTTGCCGCAGTAGCTGGTTCTGCTTATCTTGACTGTGTGGGGATTCATGCCCATATTGGCTCGCAAATTTTTGAACTGCAACCCCATCAAGATATTGGCGGTGTAATGGTGCAATGGTTCCAAGTCGCAGCGGTCCAATTTGGTTTAGAGCTTAAGGTGTTAAATATTGGCGGTGGCTTAGGGATTCGCTATGTGGAGTCAGATGATCCCCCCAGCATTGAGGCATGGGCCCAAACCGTGTGTGAGGGAGTCATTAAGGCTTTTGATCAGGCTGGCTTGCCTTTGCCCCAGCTAATTTGTGAACCAGGGCGCTCTTTGGTGGGGAGTTCTTGCGTCACTGCTTACACGGTGGGGAGTCGGAAGGTAGTTCCGGGGATTCGTACCTATATCACCGTTGATGGCGGAATGTCCGATAATCCGCGCCCTATTACCTATCAATCCCAATATCGGGCCGTCATTGCCAGTGCTATGGGTGCGCCCCTAGACGAAACGGTGACCATTGCGGGCAAACATTGCGAGTCTGGGGATGTGCTGATTAAAGATATTCAGTTACCTGTCACTGCCGCTGGGGATATTTTAGTTGTGCCCTGTACCGGAGCCTATAACTACAGCATGGCTTCTAATTACAACCGGATGCCTAAGCCCGCAGCGGTTTTAGTGCGCGATGGCGAGGCTAATTTGATCATTCGTCGGGAAACCTATGATGATTTACTCCGTCAAGACTGTTTGCCGCAACGGTTTATTGGTTAAATGACTCCTGAGTTAATTTTAGGTAACACTTTGGCCATCATAAGGTTACCTTGGGTGCGTCCGGTCTTTTGTCTTCAGAGTTTGAGCGCAAAATATCATGGAAAGATAATGCACCCCTGCACATAGGGCTAAAATATCACCATCCAGATCACCATCGAGTTTGATCACTATTTGCCGACGGTATTACTCAAGACTGATCCGAGTAGAGGGTAATATGCGTAGACAGATATCTGTTGATTTGGGCATAGATTAAGCTTGACTGCTAGCTACATCTTTTAGCTAAATTTCTAGTTTAGTTGACTTTTTGATCTAAGGGACAATTGACGAAAGCTTCCCCAATTGCAGACATTTGCATCACACAGGCATTGAGAGGGCGATGAATGCAGTG
>JBAXSK010000001.1:0-96135 GCA_037130765.1 Pseudanabaena sp. ELA607 | reverse complement strand
GCATTCTTGCAATCTAGCCGTGTCGCCATTTATTTCAATTTGGGATCAGGGGGAAGTTTTGTCTCGCGTGGGTCAAGAAAATTTAAATATGACACAGCATAATTCCTAACAGCTAATTACTGATAGTTATTCTCATTATTTAGTAGTCACACGAGTGAGTTTTGTTTTTCATGTCAGTGATTATTTGCATGACTATAAATCGAACAGAAATCACATTACTAGTGAGGTAACCATCTAGTTAGTGATTGTCTTTAGACAGTATATCTCAGTATTATTGCTTAGAGTTTTTCTGCTTTAAATTTGCAAATATTAATAAAATAACAAGTCATTTTGATCTAGTATTTTTCTTGTCATATGCTGCCATCCATTATTACCCCACAAACTAATTTAAAATGACCATTGTTTTAGTAACAGGTTCCGCTGGGTTGATTGGTTCTGAATCAGTTAGTTTTTTTGCAGATCGCGGCTTTACGGTTGTTGGCATTGACAATAACATGCGGCAGTTATTTTTTGGGAAAGACGCATCAACAAAATGGAGTCGTGATCATCTTCTAGAGGCTTATAGCGAGCATTATATTCATCATGATGTTGATATTCGTGATCACGAAGCAATTAACAAAATATTTCAAACATATGGGCAGGATATTGATTTAGTTATTCATACTGCCGCTCAACCTTCGCATGATTGGGCTGTCCAGGATCCCTATACTGACTTTACGGTTAATGCCAATGGCACATTAGTTTTACTAGAAAATACCCGTCAACATTGTTCAAATGCTGCATTTATATTTTGCTCAACGAACAAGGTATATGGTGATAGTCCTAACCTCTTACCGCTAGTCGAGCAAGAGATGCGCTGGGAAATCGACCAGACACATCCCTATAAACAGGGAATTGACGAGACTATGGGCATTGATAACTGCAAACATTCATTGTTTGGGGCTTCCAAAGTAGCAGCAGATATTTTAGTTCAGGAATATGGGCGCTACTTTGGTATGAAGACAGCTTGTTTTCGAGGAGGATGTTTAACTGGTCCGAGTCATTCTGGTACTAAGCTTCACGGTTTTCTATCTTATCTGATGAAATGTACTATGACAGGTCAACCTTACCAAGTGTACGGTTATCAGGGTAAGCAGGTTCGAGATAACATCCACAGTTATGATTTGGTGAATGCTTTCTACCACTTTTACCAAGCGCCCCGCATAGGTGAGGTTTACAATATTGGTGGTAGTCGTTTTAGTAATTGCTCAATGTTAGAAGCTATTCATTTCTGTGAGGTTATTGCCGGCAAAAAACTGGCTTGGACCTATGAAGAGGCTAACAGAATTGGTGATCACATTTGGTGGATTAGTAATGTCCAAAAATTTAAGAGTCATTATCCTAGTTGGGATGTAACCTACACGGTAACTGATATTTTGAAAGAGATCTTCACTCAAAATATCAGTAGGTGGATCTAGAACCGTCAATTAAAGCATCAATTATCCATTTTTCTAATGATTATGAGTCAAGCAGAATACTTAAAAATTTTATATAGTAATCGTTTTGATCTCAAACAACGCAAAGCTAAAAACGCTTTGTGGAAAGTTTTAATTCAATGTTTTCTGCAAAAGCATATCAATAGAAATGGTAGAATCTTAGATATTGCAGGTGGCTATTGTGAATTCATTAATCAGATTCAAGCCAAGGAAAAATTTCTGCTTGATTTGAACCCAGACGTAAGAAACTTTGCTGCACCAAATGTGAACGTTGTCCAAATCGATATTTTAGATAAAATCAGTCCGGAAACTTTGCCTTGCAACTACTTCGATACTATCTTTGTTTCCAATTTCTTTGAGCATTTGCGGAGTAAAGAAGAATTAATTCAAGTTTTAGTTTTTTGCTTTGAGCGTTTAAAACCAAGTGGAAATCTCTTGATTATTCAGCCTAACTTCAAACATTCTTGCAGAGAATATTATGATTTTATTGATCACCATCTTCCCATTACTGATTCCTCTTTGGAAGAGGTTTTACGGGCAGTCGGTTATTCTATTGAGATCGTAATTCCACGGTTTTTACCATTTTCAACAAAGGGTAGACCTTCTTCTACTTGGCTACTGAAGATATATCTAAGAATTCCCTTTTTATGGAATTTCTTGGGGGGGCAAATGTTTGTCAAGGCATCACGCCCGTAGAAAATTTATGTTTATACAAAAATCAAGAAATGCAAAAATATTGTGTCATTATACTCAGGAAGCTATTTCGTGGAAAAATTGTAAAATTTTTGCTTGGTGGTGGCGCTGCAGCACTCATAAATCTATTGTTAATATTTTACTTGATCGAATTTTTGGGGTTTAATACTCCAAATTTACGGAATATTGCGAATGCCATATCAATTGAACTATCACTTTTAACTAGTTTTTTTATTTATCGGTTGTGGGTGTGGCCGGGAGGAGTGTGGACAATAAAAGAAGTGCTATGGCGACAAATTCCCCTGTATCACATGTCAGCAGCAGCATCTATATTTGCTAGGATATTCGTAGTTTTCCCTTTGTTGGATAAACTAGGTGCCAACTATATACTAAACACACTAGTGGGTGTTTTATTAAGCGCTACTTTGAACTATGTAATTAGTGATAGTCTAGTCTTTAAAAGCCAATCTAAATCTAACAAGATGTCCACGGGATTTACGCCCAAAATATACTATCCTGAAGGATTATCTTTCGGGCTAGAAAGTAAGTCCGATAATGTAAAAAACATTTCGCCTCAGCATTTCACAGAAGTTATAGTTTTTTCAATAGTTATACCTGCTTATAACGAGGAAGGTTGTATTATTGAAACAGTTAAGTCTGTTAGTTATATGCTAGATCAGGAAAAAATCCCCTATGAGGTATTAGTTATTAATGATAATAGTCGTGATAACACAGAAGAACTATTGCAGCGTTTAACTTCAGAGAATGATAGGATCCGTTATTTAAATAACTATTATCCTAATGGTTTTGGTTTTGCTGTACGTTGTGGATTGGAAAATTTTCAAGGTGACGCAGTAGCAATCGTAATGGCAGACGGTTCTGATGCGCCAGATGATATAGTCAAATACTACTATAAGTTAAAAGAAGGTTATGACTGTGTCTTCGGTTCTAGGTTTATTGACGGAGGCAAGGTAATTGACTATCCGAAACATAAACTCCTAGTAAATCGTCTGGCTAATCTGTTTATTCAGATTCTATTTGGTTTGCGGTTCAATGATATAACTAACGCCTTTAAAGCATATCGTAGAGAAGTGATTGATGGAACTTCCCCTATGTTATCACATCACTTTAATTTAACTGTTGAGATACCCCTCAAAGCTATTATTCGCGGATATTCTTACTCAGTGATACCCATTTCTTGGCGAAATCGTGCCGTGGGAATGTCTAAGCTAAAACTAAAGGAAATGGGTAGTCGCTACTTGTTTATTGTGCTTTATGTTTGGCTAGAGAAATATCTTTCTAGGGGAGACTACCAACGCACTCGATATGAGTCAATAAAAAGAAAGCAATCTAGCATTATTTAGTTCATTATGTATAAGCAGTTTCTGGATAGGAAATTAATTCCTTTGTACATTGTTTTATGTACGGCAATTATATCATGTCTAATGATTATGATATCTGCTATCTATATGTTTCCCATACCCGGAGGAGATGCCATTGCATTCGTTCCTGCTGCTGTAAGTTACTCCGCTGGAAATGGACTTAAAAACATTATTTATCTGCTTTCATTTATCACTGATGTTCAACATCAAGGTAGATTTAGTCACTATCCTCCTCTGTTCCCGTGGCTTGTTGGCGCTCTGATGCCACATCACACAGTTCAAGCGGCATTTTTTATTCTGGGTTTATTTTCCCTGATTTCAATTGGTATATTTACTTTCTTATTGTTAAAGATTGTAAAGTTATATAGAAGTTATATAAATTATGACTCTGCAATAGTTGTATCCTTGATGATATTTAGTTACTCAAGTTTGATCCTGCCGATGAGTGGTAGGCCTGAGCTATTGGCAGCAATCTTCGTTCTCTCTGGCGCGGCAATTTTTGCTTTTGGTAAGGGCGAAGTCAGCGCAATTCTCCTTGGGGTCTCTCTTGGTTTTCTAGGTGCAACACACATTGCCGCTGCAATAATATCAACAGTGATTTTACTTCTTGGATATTCTTATAGGTATAGAAGTAAGAAAGTTATCCAGTTATTTTTAATATCAACTTTGGTCGCTCTAGCAATTACAGTCACCCTAATTGCAGTCAGTCCTAATGGTTTTGTCGATACGCTAGTAGGCATAAATCTTACTGCTAAAATGCAACTGGAGAGAACTGACACTGGATTGTTCATGATTTTGAACTATTGGGTTTTCAGTGTATCAAGTTTCTTTTTTGGACCAATAATTATCTTTTCTTTCTTATCTTTTGTATATCGAAGTTTTCAGACTTATAGAGATAATGGAACGACCACAATTTATTGGATATGTTTATTATCATTGGCTTACTTGTTTTATTTTTTTGGATTTAGAGCAGCACCAATAAGCTATAACTTTACTTTATTTCAGCCAATAGCCTACTGTATGCTGCTTTTGGGGCTATTTCAGAATAAATCCAGTAAGTCTGGCGACAAATTGATGAGACAAGACAAGAGGAAAATAGCCTATAAAAATATAGTTTTACTGATGTTACTAATATCTTTAGTATCGCCTCTCAGAACATCATTTCTATTTGTTGATTATGTGGCTTCAGGTAAAACATATGAAAACGCAAGAAATCAAGCAAAGGCTATTCTGTCAGGCGGCAAACATATGCTATTCACGGGTAATATGTGGACTCTATCAGATGAATATGAGAAAATGTCACCATGGGATATAACTGTTAGGAATCACTCTGGCAATCCCGAAGTGGAAGTTATACTACTGCAACAGGAAGCAGGAACATCACATTTCGCTCCAGAAAATGGTACTCTAGTTGCAGATTGGCGTTACTTTAAGCAACCTTTAATCTTTGGCATTCCTCTCGGCAACAGACCTCAGGGTTATAGTTTTTCGGCTTGGGCTATTGCAAATTCAGGAAAATCAAATTCAGGAAAATAATAATGAGCAGACAGGTACTGATTACAGGTGGCGCTGGTTTTGTCGGTAGTACATTGGGAATAGGACTTGCTCAGAGATATCCCGAATGGAAAATCACTGCCTTAGATAACTTGAGGCGACGAGGTTCGGAATTAAATCTCTCACGATTAAAACAAGCAGGAATTCAGTTTATTCACGGTGATATCAGGAGTCCTGAAGATCTTGATCCTAAATTATTGCAACCAGATTTGATTTTAGAATGCTCTGCTGAACCATCTGTGTTGGCTGGTTATAACTCTCCCACTTATGTCCTACAAACTAATTTAGTAGGAACAATTAATTGCTTAGAACTAGCAAGAAAAACTAACGCAGATTTCATTTTTTTGTCTACTAGTCGTGTTTATCCTATTACTTATTTGAATTCTTTAGATTTTACAGCAACAGAAAAACGCTTTCTACTATCAGAACAACAATCTCTACCGGGCGCTTCTGTCTACGGTATCTCTGAAGAATTTCCTGTAGATAAAGCTCGCTCTCTTTATGGCTCAACTAAACTTGCTTCGGAGTTGTTGATTGCTGAATATGCTGAGTCTTATGGAATTAGAACTCTAATCAATCGTTGTGGAGTTTTGACCGGTCCTTGGCAGATGGGTAAAATCGATCAAGGTGTTTTTGCTTTATGGATGGCATATCACTACTTCCGAAAACCCTTAAAATACATTGGTTATGGTGGCATGGGTAAGCAAGTTAGAGACTTTTTAAACGTTAGTGATTTATTAGACTTAATTGATATTCAGATTACTAGTTTAGATAAATTAAACGGACAAACTTTTAACGTTGGCGGTGGAGCTAATAATAATCTTTCACTATATGAAACAACTGAAATCTGTCAAGAAATCACTCAAAATCAAGTTTCTATTGCTTCTGTTCCTGAAAACAGACCTGGTGATGTACCTATTTTTATTACAGATTATCGTAAAGTGATGAATGCTACTGGTTGGACACCAAAGAAAAATTCAAAGCAGACATTATTGGAAATTTATGAATGGATTTCCCACTATGAATCTGAAGTTAGTAGTATTTTTTAGTTATGTATCAGTTTTATTAAATATTGCAAGACGAAATATTAACCAGATTAACCAGGAAGAAAAAAGATGTGTTTACAACTGGCTGTTTCTAGTTTTACTTGTAGTTTCTTACCGTTGCACAGGTATAACTTTGTTTAAATTTACTAGTAATTATTTAAGTCAATTTTCCTTAGCTTTATTGTCTGGTATAGCTGTACTAACAACAAATATAACTGTTTTAGCGCAGATTTGCGATACATCCTTGTCATCCGAAATTGTAGCTCGCATAAAAAAATCTGATTTAGACCAAACCAATGTTGGAGTATGGATTACAACTACTAAAGGGCGTGTACTGGCAACCTTTGCTCCAAATCGCACGTTCACCCCTGCCTCTAGCTTAAAAGTATTTACCACGGCTATAGCTTTAGATGCTTTAGGAGCCAACTATCGCATTCCCACTCGTTTAGCATCTGCCGTACCACCCACCCAAAATGGCACTCTCACTCAAGGTTTATGGGTGATTGGTCAAGGTGACCCCACCCTAAAGGCTAAGGTGGCTATACCCGAATTGGTGCGCCAACTCAAAGCTAAAGGAATTAAACGGATTCAGGGTGGCATCACATTTATTAGTATTTTGCGAGGGGAACCAGTACCCGTTACTTGGTCAGCTTTTGATCGTCAGCAATATTATGGTGCGCCTGTATCGGCTTTTACCCTCGATGGTAATGCCTTGTTATGGGATGTTTTTCCTAGTAACTTAGGCGAAGCTCCTAAAATTATTTGGAGTGAATCGCCAGAGGAGCAAGGTTGGCAAGTAGACAATAAAGCTATTACCAGTGCATCAGGGACAAAAACAAATATTAATATCGAATTGGTCAATCAAACGGTTAAGGTGACGGGACAAATTGCCGTTGATGATGAATCCGATCAAGGCGGTTTAGCTATACCCCAACCTCAAGAACGTTTTGAGAGATATTTAAAACAAGAATTAATTAGGCAGGGCATCGTAGTTGAAAATAATTTCATTGACAATTTGCCCATTAAAAATAGAACGCTCAAACGCGCTATCAAAAATATTGCAAACAACCGCTTAGCCACAGATTTAGGATTATCTTCAGAACCAATTCCTTTAGCGATGGTTTGGTCACCCCCTTTATCTGAAATTATTAAGGTGACTAATCAAGAAAGTGATAATCTCTATGCGGAATTAATCTTGCGCCATTTAGGGTTAGCTAATCGGGCGAGTTTTCCTGATAATTACCGCATCGCTGGCAGTCAATACATTTTAGGTTGGCTAAATCGCACTGGAATTCCCATTAACGACTTGAATTTAGTAGATGGTTCGGGACTATCAACCGAAAATTTACTCACCCCCCAAGCAGTGGGCTGGCTACTAATTAAAATGTCTCGGTCAGAAATATTTCGCCAATCTTTAGCCATAGCTGGACAGAAGGGCACTTTAAAAAGTAGATTTGTTAATACTGCCGTAGCTGGTAAATTACAGGGTAAAACTGGTTCTTTAACTGGAGTTATATCGTTAGTGGGATACTTACAACCTGTTAATTATGAAGAGGTGGTGGTGATATTTTTTACCAATAATCCCAAAGAGACAGCCAGCAGTTTACGCCATGCCATTGATGACATGGTTTTATTAACATCTCAATTAAGTTACTGCAAATAAACTTAAATTAATTGCAGCTATAACCTAACTAAACCAACCAAAGGCACTACGGCTCGGCTCCTTGCTGCGTAAAAATTGCTCACAGTCGCGAATCGGATAAATCATCCGATCCCAGCGACTATCGGGCATAGACAAAGGGCGACACTCCGTGAGCAGCCAACTACTAACTTCATCAATCTGTTGTTTTTCTACCATAGCTACTTCCAACCGCACCAGCCCAAAATATAAATCCTGTCCTGGTAAAATTTCACCGTTGGCACTATTGCTCCGTAACCGTAAATAACAGCTACACACCTTAGGATGGTCATCACTGCGAAAAGGCGGCTGGAAAATACTGCTCCGTTCTCCCGCTGCTAAATTTAAAATCACATCCTGTTCTGGGAAAGGGAAGTACTGGGTGTTATGACTTTTAATAATTCCCAAGATTTTTTCCTGACTTGCCACCATAGGGCTAATCGTAATTGAACCATCCACCACTAACCAACCAGCATTAGCAGGCTTTTCCTTGATCCAATACTCAGCTAATTGAGCCTCTAATTTTTCCCGCCGGTTACCAATAGCATTGCGAGCAATTTCCTGTAACTCCATCGGCTGTAAGTTAGCCAAATTAATCCGCTGCTCTGGATCAGTATCAACAATTGAAATTTCCGCATCTTCTAAACGAGCCAACTCCACATCATCTAGCAAGTGTTTTGGCAAATAAAGCGCTTCATCCACTGCATAATGCCATGTTTGTAAAGTGCGGTCTACCCTTTCACGAATCACCGCCGCTATATAACCGTAATAAACTGGCACAAACCCCTGATAGTACAGCAGCCAACTGCGCTGAATGCCATCTAAAAAATAGTTAAACTGATTGGCGACAACCGCTGCGGGCACAACCCTATAAGCCATCATTTGATCAACTAAAAGCTTGCCCCTAGAGATGCGCGGCGTTACCGTACCAAACCCTATACCTAGCTGTTCATCAGATCCTAAAGCACCAACAAACCTTCTCCCCTTAACTTTAATCCCGCTATTTTTCCCAGAACTAATCCCACCACTAGTAGCAGGATGAGACGTTTTACCGTTATCTTGAGACAAACATTTTTGGAGTCGATTAATTAATAGCATTCTTAAACCACTCGCCCTCTACTCCCAAAAATCCACATTTAAAACATCTTCTAAACAGTGGCTAAACTGCCAAGGATCTGGAAATTTACAGGATTTATAACTTTTACGCACATTTTTTAGAGCTAGCCCAAAGGCAATAGAAAAAGATTCATCCCACAAGGATTTAAGACTAGGGGAATCGATAATTATTAACTCAATATTAGTCCGCTGACTAGCAATAGTATTTTCCCAACCACCATAGCAATCGGGGATATCGACATAAATTCGTTTTAGTAAATGCTCTAGCAAAACAGTTAAGCGACTTTTAATTTCTCTCTTTTCCGAGCGCCCCAAGCTTTCAATCTCCTCAATTAGATTTACTAAATCCAAACCTTCAAAGTCTCTAGTCCTCAGTCTTGCCACAGTTTCCTCTGTCCACATAAGGAAATCAGCATCATATAAAGCAGTTTTAGAGGTAACAGTTTGAGTCATCTAATTTTGCTCAATCCCACTGATATCAAACGACACATCAACCTTATCACAACCAAAAAGACCCCCCACGTTGCCATGAGGGATCTTTTTAGTTAGCTCTTAGTTAGCTTAATTAACTAGCAGATTTAGTTAACCGAACGCCGTACTAGTCGAAGCAATCACAAACGCCGCATAGGTGAAGATATAACCCACAGTGAAGTGTGCCAAACCTACCAAACGAGCTTGAACGATAGAAAGAGCCACAGGCTTATCTTTCCACTGAATCAAGTTAGCCAAAGGTGTGCGTTGGTGTGCCCAAACCAAGGTTTCGATCAACTCTTGCCAGTAACCACGCCAAGAGATCAAGAACATGAAACCGGTAGCCCAGACCAAGTGTCCAAACAAGAACATCCAAGACCAGACCGAGATATTGTTCATGCCATAGGGGTTATAGCCATTGATCAACTGGGCAGAGTTCAACCACAGATAATCACGTAACCAACCCATGATGGTGACAGAGGTTTCGTTGAACTGAGACACGTTACCTTGCCATACACCGAGATGTTTCCAGTGCCAGTAGAAGGTAACCCAGCCGATGGTGTTCAACATCCAGAACATAGCGAGGTAGAAGGAATCCCAAGCAGAGATATCGCAAGTACCGCCACGACCAGGGCCATCGCAAGGGAAGCTATAGCCAAAATCTTTCTTATCTGGCATCAGCTTAGAACCACGAGCATCCAACGCACCCTTGACCAAAATCAAAGTGGTGGTATGCAGACCTAAGGCGATGGCGTGGTGTACCAAAAAGTCGCCAGGTCCAATAGTGAGGAATAAAGAATTGCTGTCGGAGTTAATCGCAGACAACCAACCAGGTAAGTAAGCAGCACCGGTATTAGCAGGGATGCTTGCTGCATTAGACAGCAATACATCAAAACCATACAGAGCCTTACCATTGGCGGCTTGGGCAAACTGAGCGAATACTGGTTCGATCAAGATTTGCTTTTCAGGAGTGCCAAAAGCTTGCATCACATCGTTGTGTACATAAATACCCAAAGTGTGGAAGCCCAAGAACAAAGAAACCCAGCTTAAGTGAGAGATGATTGCTTCTTTATGATCCAAGATGCGAGCCAAAACGTTGTTCTTGTTCGCTTCGGGATCATAATCACGGACGAAGAAGATTGCACCGTGGGCAAAAGCACCAACCATCAAGAAACCAGCAATGTACTGGTGATGGGTGTACAACGCTGCCATCGTCGTATAGTCCTTCGCAATGAAGGCATAGGGAGGCATCGAGTACATATGTTGTGCTACCAGGGAGGTAATCACACCCAAAGAAGCCAAAGCCAGACCCAATTGGAAGTGCAAAGAGTTGTTGATGGTGTCATACAAGCCCTTATGACCTTCGCCTAACAAGCCACCGAAAGGAGTGCCCTTAGGAGGATTATGGGTAGCCAGGATTTCCTTGATGCTGTGACCGATCCCAAAGTTGGTGCGGTACATATGACCAGCAATGATGAACAATACCGCAATCGCCAAGTGGTGATGAGCCATATCCGTCAACCAGAGAGACTCGGTTTGCGGATGGAAACCACCCAAGAAGGTCAGGATTGCTGTACCAGCGCCCTGGGCTGTGCCAAATACATGACCAGCGGTATCAGGACTCTGAGCGTATACGCCCCAGTTGCCAGTGAAGAAAGGAGCTAAACCGGCTGGATGTGGAGGCACACTCAGGAAGTTATCCCAACCTACATGAACACCACGGGATTCAGGAATCGCTACGTGCACCAAGTGACCAGTCCATGCCAAGGAAGAAGCGCCGAACAAACCAGCAAGGTGGTGGTTTAAACGAGATTCAGCATTCTTGAACCAAGACAGGCTAGGACGGAAGCTAGGCTGTAAATGTAGCCAACCAGCAAACAAGAGTAAGCCAGCGAAAACTAACAACCATAGCGCACCGGAGTACAGTTCTGCGTTAGTACGCATCCCAATGGTGTACCACCAGTGATAAATACCAGAGAAGGCAATGTTTACAGGATTGCTTGCACCAGCTTGGGTGTAAGCATCAACTGCGGCTTGCCCAAAATGCGGATCCCAGATTGCATGGGCAATGGGACGAGTATTAACCGGATCTTTGACCCACTGCTCAAAGTTACCCTGCCATGCGACATGGAACAGGTTGCCAGATGTCCACAGGAAGATGATTGCCAAATGACCGAAGTGAGAAGCAAAAATCTTTTGGTAAAGACTTTCTTCAGTCACACCGTCATGGCTTTCAAAGTCATTCGCTGTAGCGATCGCATACCAGATTCGACGGGTTGTCGGATCCTGTGCGAGTGCCTGGCTAAATTTGGGGAATTTCGTTGCCATAGTGATTACGATTTCTCCGTTCTAATTAGCCAAGAGCGCCATAACGCGCTAGGAAGAATGCCCACGTTGTTGCAATACCACCGAGGAGGTAGTGAGCCAAGCCCACAGCCCGACCTTGAGTAATGCTCAATGCGCGAGGTTGAATAACAGGAGCTACTCTGAGCTTGTTGTGGGCCCAGACGATAGACTCAATTAGTTCTTGCCAGTAGCCACGACCACTGAACAGGAACATCAAGCTGAATGCCCAAATGAAGTGAGCACCCAAGAAAATCAAACCATATGCAGACAGGGCTGAACCATAGGATTGAATGACGTTGGAGGCTTGGGCCCACAGGAAGTCACGCAACCAACCATTAATGGTTAAAGCACTTTCAGCAAAGTTACCGCCGGCTAAATTGGTGACCGTGCCACTGGCATCGACTGTACCAAAAATATCAGACTGCATCTTCCAAGAGAAGTGGAAAATTACAACAGAAATACAGTTGTACATCCAGAATAAACCGAGGAATACGTGATCCCAACCAGAAACTTGGCAAGTACCGCCACGGCCAGGACCGTCGCAAGGGAAGCGGAAACCAAGCTCAGCCTTATCAGGGATTAAGCGGGAGTTACGAGCATACAATACACCTTTCAACAGAATCAACACGGTGACGTGGATCGTGAAAGCATGAATGTGATGCACCATGAAGTCAGCCGTACCTAATACCATCGGAGCCACAGCTACTTTGCCGCCTACGGTCAAGACATCACCACCAAAGATGGGACTGACGCTAGCCGAAGCATAAGGAGCAGTTGCACCAGCGGCACCGGCATGGATGCCTTGTAACCATTGAGCAAAGATGGGCTTGAGTTGAATCGCGGTATCAGAGAACATATCCTGAGGGCGACCCAAAGCACGCATGGTGTCGTTGTGGATGTACAAGCCAAAGCTATGGAAGCCAAGGAAAATACAGACCCAGTTTAAGTGAGAAATAATAGCGTCGCGGTGACGGAGCATCCGATCAAGCAAGTTGTTTACATTCTTGGCAGGATCGTAGTCGCGTACCATAAAAATTGCGCCGTGGGCTGCTGCACCACAAATCAAGAAGCCGCCAATCCACATATGGTGGGTGAAGAGCGAAACTTGGGTGGCGTAGTCCGTGGCAATGTAAGGATAAGCAGGCATGGCGTACATGTGCTGAGCCACGATGATGCTCAAGGAACCCATCAAAGCTAAGTTAATAGCCAATTGAGCGTGCCAAGAGGTGGTCAGAATTTCATATAAGCCCTTGTGACCTTCGCCAGTGAAGGGGCCTTTATGGCCTTCGAGAATTTCCTTCATGCTGTGACCAATGCCCCAGTTCGTGCGGTACATGTGACCCGCAATGATGAACAAGGTGGCAATAGCCAGGTGATGGTGTGCTTGGTCAGTTAACCACAGAGAACCAGTTTGAGGATTCAAACCGCCCTTGAAGGTCAAGAAATCTGCATAAGCGCCCCAGTTCAAGGTAAAGAACGGTGTCAAACCTTGAGCAAAGCTAGGGAAGATTTGCGCCATCAGGTCTGTGTTGAACAGAAACTCATGGGGTGCAGGGATTTGATCTAAGGGCACGCCCTTATCCAAGTAATAGTTTACGGGGATAGAAACGTGAATTTGGTGACCAGCCCAAGACAAGGAACCCAAACCCAGCAAACCAGCCAAGTGGTGGTTCATCATGGATTCCACATTGCGGAACCATTCGAGTTTAGGGGCTGCCTTGTGGTAGTGGAACCAGCCAGCAAAGAACATCAAACCTGCCATCACCAAACCGCCAATCGCGGTGCAGAGTAGTTGATACTCGGTGGTGATCCCAGAAGCACGCCAGAGGTGGAATAACCCAGAGGTGATTTGAATACCTTGGAAGCCACCGCCAACATCAGCATTAAGAATATCTTGACCAAAAATTGGCCAAACGGTTTGCGCACTAGGCTTAATCCCGACGGGATCAGTTAGCCAAGAAACGTAGTTAGAAAACTTAGCTCCGTGGAAATACATGCCACTGAGCCAAATGAAGACAATCCCCAAGTGGCCAAAGTGGGCCGAGAAAATCTTGCGGGCGGTATCTTCTTCGTTAGAGAAACTATCAAAGTCATGGGCATCGGCGTGAAGGTTCCAAATCCATGTGGTGGTTTGGGGACCCTTCTTCAAAGTGCGGTCGAAGTGACCAGGTTGGCCCCATTTCTCAAAAGAGGTAGGTACAACGTCACGATCAACCAACACTTCCACCTTTGCCTCTGGCTTTTGAGGAGTCATGGTCATTGAGTCTTTCCTCTCAAACACTCTAAGACAAAGTGAACTAGGCGGTTTTTTGGTTGCTGATTCAATAAGGCTGAATCTATGTATGTGATAAGTACGGCAATATCTGAAGCCAGCAAACCTTACGTGGTCATTATAGATTTACGTTCATCCCCCCCCAACGGAATGTTAATAATTCGTCAAACTTATCAAAACTAGGTCAAATTCAGGCTGGATAAATGTTCTATGCCATTTTAGGGGGGCTATAATTCTTGCTTACTGCTTAAGATTCTTAATAAAACTTTATGACTGGATGATCATTCCGCAATATTTGCTGATGTTTTTGCCGATCCGTTGATGATTTAGGTCAATGATGATGTGGGATTTAAGGTGATTGAGACGTAGTTGATGGGGCTGATTGATCTGCACTGAGATAGTGAAACAATTTTTTGCAGTTTGGGTACGATTTAGGCAACGCAGGGGGTAACCCATAAAGACTAGTCTAGTAGTTGGACTAATCGAGATTATTTTAGTCAAATTTTAGTCAAAATTATTTGGTCAAACTCAGTAATCAATTTCCCCGCTCTGATCTGTGGTCATTCAGGTAAACTCAATCAGCAAGCAATTAATGATGTTTCAGTAATGACTCCATGAAGAGAAAATATTGCAAATTAAGGTAAACGAGGTATCTAAATGAAACCTGTATCACTGAACCTAGAAGATAAGCAATCCCAGCAAAAGCTCCATCATGTATTAACCAGTTTTGCTTCCGATTATATTGATCTGGTGGCGGCGGAACAAATGATGTTTACTTTTGAGGCTCAGGTGCTGACGGTTGCTTTTAATTTATTGGCTGATGATTTCCGTCATGAGCCAGAACAACAGCGCCTCAATGAGTTTACGGGGCGTTTGGCTAATCATTTAGAAAGAATTGAATTTATTGCCACGCGCCGCATTCAGATTGAATTTTTTATCTCAGGGCAAGAAGAGCCACAGTTTAGTTATGGGGTGGATGTGCCGTTTATCCCTGTTGCGATGGCTTTGGCTCGTTCTAGTAAAACCAATCCAGGGGGCTTGAAAAAACGGGCTAGGGATGGGGCAATTAGCTCGAAAACTAACCCTGTGGGGCGCTTGGTTGGTGCGGTTAAGGGATGGTTGCTCGATCCTGCTACTTTACGGGCGGCGCAAACTACAGGACGTTTGGCGGTGCGTGATCCGAAAGGCTTGTTAGTAGCAGCGAAAGATCAGGCGGTATTAGCTTTCAATCAAAGTTTGAACTGGGTTGATACTTTTCCTTGGGAAAATTGGACGCAACATAAGACGCAGCAGTTACGGCAACGGTATCAGCGCAACTTGGTGCGGTCAATTGTAGAAGATGTGGCGATTTTAGCGGTTTTAGTTTTATCGCTGATGTGGTTGACCGATCATTTATCAGGGCCGGGGGTAAATTTAGCTGGTTTACCCAATGAGCACATTGACAATAATATGACGGTTTCTAATTATCGCTGTGGTAATCCGGGGCTGACGCGCAAAAACTATGTGTGCCTAAAGGAAGGTATGTCCTATGAGCAGGTGGCGAATATTTTAGGCACTGAGGGCAAGCCTTTGGGGATCAATGAGAAGTTTAGTAAAGATTGTAGTGTCAATAAATCAGCAAAAACCTGTGCTGTAGTAATGAATTGGCACGATGGCAATAGTGATTTAAATGCTACTTTTCTAGACAATAAACTGTTAGTGCGGGCTTATCAGGGTATTCGTTACTAAGGTCACATTTCTCTGTATTCATCAAGTAGCTAACGAACAAGGGGGAGTAAGTCTTATGCTTTACTCCCCCTTGTCATTAATCGTTTATAAAGTGATCTCAATGGGTGAGAAATGACGATTTTTCTAATGCACTCTAATGAGGGATACCCAAAACCCGCTTCGCATTTTCGAGACTTTCCATACGGTGATCCAATCCGTTATAACCACCATTGATCAAACGGGTAATGGTTTTCACATCGTCTTTGTCAGCATCGCCATTTAGTTCCATTTTGTCCCAGAACCAACCAGCGCTCATACAGGCAAGGTCAAAGTCTCCGAGTCGTTCAGGATTATTAATTAAATCCACACCCAAGGCTTTACCGCATTCTTCATAATTGGTGCGCCCTGTGACTTGGATTAAGCCACGCCCTTTGAATCTTGGACCATCACCTGGGTAGATGTTGCCCAAATCACCCTCGCCTCTGCCTTCGTAGTCTTCACCACTGGCATATTCTTCGTTGGTGTTGTAATTGTCGCTTTCGTGGGCAGTTTGGGCGATAAAGTGGGCAATCCGCAGAGGGGTGTTAATAGCGTACCGCTCCATAGTTGCATTCAACGCAGGCGCTAATTTTGCTAGGCGGTCTGAATCCCCATAAGGACAAATTTGCTTCAACTGATCAGCCGTAATAAATCCAGTACTGGCTTTCGGGAATAACCCAGAATATGGCTCTTGGGCTGCCGGACGTGGCGGCAAATTGTTGAGGGTGCGGATTAGGGCATCTACTTGGGCATCCTTGGGATTGACATCATCTTGTAAGTTAGCTACCAGCTTTTGCAAAACTTGGGTAGCTTGACGACGACAATCTGCCGGAGATCCAGCACCAAACAGCCCTTCATAGGGATTGCGCCCCGCCGGACGACCAGGTAGTTTATTTAATGCCCGTAATAGATCATCAATTTTGCCATCCACAGGCAGCAATTGGCTGGGGTCCATTTTCGGAATAATATTCCCTAAGCTTTGGGCGGCTTGTTTGCGCCAAGTGGGTAAATCCGCTGGGGCAAATAATCCCGAATAAGCTGGGCGACCTGCTGGACGGGCTGGCAAATTATTTAATGCCCGCAAGAGGTCATCCACCTGACCATCTATCAAGCTCCCCGAAATATCTTCAATTTTTTGAATTAAGCCCTGTAATGCAGTGGCGGCTTGTTTGCGCCAAGTATCGGCATCTGCTGCGGGGAACAAACCAGCATAAGCTTGGCGATCTGCCGGACGACCGGGCAAATTATTCAAAGACCGCATTAGATCGTCTACCAAACCATCCTGTGCGCCAACACCGCCTTGAATTTTCGGTATTAACACGGCGAGGGATTTGGCTGCTTGTTGTCTCCAGAGTTGAGTTTGACCCATGATTTTCACGAACTCAATTGCATTATCACTTTACTACTTTCGCTGCCATGACATGGCTTATTTTTGGTTTAGCTTAAGTATGAATTTATGAATTCATAGGATTTCTTATTTTGGATTCATTTACATCGAATATAGCCAATTACTATTTTTTGACAAACCAGAGGCTCAAACTAGATGCGCTTCAGGGTGAACATCTTATAACCGCCGATAATGCAGACAAATCCTAGAAAAAATTCCCACAGACTAGTTGGTTGTAAAACAATTCGCCCACTAATGAAAATTAAGGCGACACCTAAGCCAATCAAAAACCAGCCAATGGTTTTTAATTCATTGCCAGCAAAGGCTACGGTCATCATGCCCAAAAGCATACTGATAGCTGAACCAGTAGCCGCAATGCCGGAGTACCAGTAGTAGTAAGGAACCCTGGTAGTAAAGAAAATATTTTGCCCCAGAAAATAAATACCGTAAACCATCAGCCCCACGCCCAGCAGTTGAATTAACGTCTTCATAAGTAATAATTGATGCTTTTAGCTATTGTCAGCAAATATTGTATAGCAAATAAATATTTATATCAAAAGTTGATGGTGCATGGATATATTTGCACCATACCTAAAGTTTAGGTTACTGGTTTACCAGAATATTAACCAAAATCAAACTGGTTGCTTAGAAAGATTCTTTTAACATTTGCTCTAACAATCCTTTTAATTGGGGCAGATCGGTTTGGATTAATGTCCACAAAATATTCAAATCTACTTCTAGATAGCCAAAGGTTAAACTGTCGCCAAAACCAATAATCCGCCGCCAGTTAATTTGGGGATGTTGATCCATGAAATTAATTGGTAGGCGTTTGGCTGTGGCGCTGATGATCCCCAAAGCCCGCTCTGTGGCGAAAATAGTTTTTTGATCGCGACCAAAACTCCAAAAGTCTAAGCCATTGACAAAAGTTTCTGTGGCGCAAATTATTTCTAAGACATCTTGCAGTTGGCTCTCCAGTCGCCTGGCTCTGTCTGGGGATAAGGATGGGGCATTTGGTTCGGATAAGGCGGAATTCTTTTCCATAACAACACAGTTACCATAGCGAGGGGAATGGTTAGGAAATTATCAGACTAATCATTACCAAAAATTAGAATTTATTATAGGAAAATCATCTTGATTCAGATATTTGGCTATGCATTTGCCGGATAAACCTGATAAATTTTTTAATTGCCTTAATTTTCTACTTGAGCAGTGCCATCAGTGTAGCATTGTCGAAAACGCACCACATTACCAATCACCGCAATGGCGGGTGGGGCAAATTGACTAGATTGCATTTGCGCGACAATATTAGCTAATGTACCCCACAACTCTGACTGATCTGCCCTAGTACCTTGACGCACTAACATCACTGGGGTATCACTGGGCAGACCGGCTAACTGTAGTTGTTGGGTAATTTCGGCTAGATAATGCAAACCCATATAAACCACAATCGTTTCGGCACTGTGGGCAATGGCAGACCAGTTGACTTGGGGGCGATATTTGCCAATAGATTCATGACCAGTGACAAAAATTACCGAAGAGCTATAGTCGCGATGGGTCAGAGGTACGCCAGCATAGGCCGGAGCCGCAATCCCTGAAGTAATGCCGGGAACTACTTCTACATCAATACCAGCCTCACGAATTGCGGACATTTCTTCGCCGCCGCGCCCAAAGATGAATGGATCACCACCTTTGAGCCGCACGACTGAGCTACATATTCTAGCTTTGGCAATTAATAATTCACTTATCTCTTCTTGCAACATAGAGTGTTTACCCCGTCGCTTGCCCGCATGGATTAACTCGGCG
Organism: Pseudanabaena sp. ELA607; assembly: GCA_037130765.1. GTDB lineage: Bacteria > Cyanobacteriota > Cyanobacteriia > Pseudanabaenales > Pseudanabaenaceae > JBAXSK01. The sequence continues at coordinate 77,166 of JBAXSK010000001.1, read as the reverse complement.
GCGGGATTGATCATCGCTAAAATTTCATCGCTGACGAGGGCATCATAAAGCACCACATCACAGGTTTCCAGCAATGCCTTGCCTTTGATGGTCATTAAACCCGGATCGCCAGGCCCTGCACCAACTAAATAAACTTTACCCATGCCATACCAAAGGCTCGAAATACAATTTCAACCAAAATCCCAACTAAAACTGTGACTAAAACCTAAGAATCAGCCCCAAAAGGCAACCTATTACTTATTGTTGCTATCTGGGGAGTGATCAACCGGCTCGGCTAAATGATCATGTCCAGTTTCACAACAAGGAACCGGATCATAGCCACCTTCTGCCCAAGGATGACAGCGTAAAATGCGCTTGATGCCTAACCAACCACCACGCCATACGCCAAATCGTTCAATTGCTGTAATGGCATATTGGGAACAACTGGGCTGATAGCGGCAATTAGGGCCAAGTAAAGGCGAAATAAACCAGCGATAGAGCCAGATTAAGCTAATCACAGACTTTTGCCAAATTCCGGCTAATTTCTGATACATCCTGTCTGCTCCATCACGGGCGGTTTGAATCACGCAATTAAATCACGCGCTGAGTTTGTAATTGTTGTGCCTGATTAAAAAATTGTCGCCCAATCCAGCCAGTAATCAGCCATGTAGTTAACAAATCCGCCACTGTAATCGCAAATAAAATCAGTAACTGGTAACGCACCGCCAACAAAGGCGATACCCCACTCAAAATTTGTCCGGTCATCATACCTGGCAAAGTGACCACCCCTGCCACCATCATCACATTGATCGTCGGAATCATCGCTGCTTTGATCGCTTCTTGCCGAAAACTGGCGATCGCCTGCGCGGGAGTAGCCCCCAAACATAAGTGCGTCTCAATATCCGCCACCCGTTGGGTCAAAGCTTGAGTTAAACGCTCTCCGGCAATGGCGGCTCCATTCATCGACTGCCCCAAAATCATCCCCGCCAAAGGAATCACATACTGGGGCGAATACCATTTGCTGGGCTGTACCACTAACAAAGTCACATAAGCCAGCGTCGTTAAAGTTCCCACCAACACCGCCGCCCAGACCAACCAAAAATCATAGGGAAAAGATTTCTGCATCCGGTTCGTGGCTTCCTTGGCGGCGACCACACTCATCAGCCCCACAATGCCCACCACTACCCCAGCTTCTTTGAGGGCAAACACCGCATCAAGCAAAAAGCCTACAAAGACTAATTGCAACACACTACGCAGCGCCGCCCACAATAGGCTCCGAGTTAGCCCCAGCTTTTGCCACACTGACAGCGCCACACTCGCCGCAATCATGCCCACAGCCAAAAGCATCTTAGGGGCTGTAATGTCTACTAAATTGTCCATGAATTGGCCAAAGCGTGAGTCTAGGTAATTTCACCCGATTCAGTGATGAGTTAAGTGACTAGTTGATAGTGGTTAGGGATGAGTTAGCGGTTAAAAATGCCGCCCAAAATATCGCCGAAACCACCCTTAGAAGCATTACCCTTGAGACGCTCTAAAAGTTTTTCCAGTACCTCTTTTTCTTCATGGGCTAGTTTGGTGGGAATGTCTACCTTAACCCGAATCAGTTGATCGCCACGGACGGCAGGGTTATTTAACTTCGGCACGCCCAAACCTTCTAAGGTCAAGACCGTATCAGGTTGTGTACCCGCTGGAATCGTCAACGGTTTCTTCCCATCAACGGTATTGACCATTACCTTGTCCCCTAAAATGGCTTGCAGATAACTGATCCTTACTTCAGACAGAATGTTGATGCCATCGCGCTCAAATTCCTGATCTGCCTGCACAAAGAGATACACATACAAATCCCCTGACGGGCCGCTGCGTTGTCCTGCATCACCTTCACCGGCCACTCGCAGGCGTGTGCCACTGTCTACCCCCGCCGGAATGGTGATTTTGAGTTTCTTAGTAACCTGATTTAAACCCACACCGCCGCAACTTTCGCACTTATCTTCAATCATTTGTCCCGTGCCGTTGCAGGTGGGGCAAGTGGAAACTTGGGTAAAACTACCAAAGGGGGTACGGGTGGCCCGTCTAACCTGTCCTGTGCCGCCGCAAGTGGTGCAAGTGCGGGGACGAGTACCAGGCTTTGCCCCAGAGCCACTGCAAGTGCCACAGGTTTCTAGGTGGGAAATTTTGATCTGCTTCTCACCGCCAAATACCGCTTCACGAAATTCTAGTTTGAGGTCATAGCGCAGGTCTTCGCCCCGACTCGGACCGCTACGGCGACGGTTTTGACCAATGTTGGCAAAGTCGCCAAAAAAGCTCTCAAAAATGTCGGTAAAGTTCGACATATCAGGCATACCACTACTGGCAGCCCCCGATACTCCAGCCTCGCCAAACCGATCATAACGAGCGCGGGCTTCGGGTTCTGAGAGCACCTCATAGGCGCGGTTAATTTCCTTGAATTTTTCGTCCGCCCCCGCCTCTTTATTGACATCAGGGTGATACTTGCGGGCTAAACGACGGTACGCTTTTTTGATCTCATCTTGATCGGAATTGCGTTCTACGCCAAGGATCTCGTAGTAATCACGCGCCATAGGTGAAACTCTTTCGTGGGTAGCAAATGTGGGTAAGGAGTCTGATCATAAACTAACACTGGTTGGAATAGATTTGCTATTGGCCAAAGTACGCTTTACCGCACCCCAGCCTAGAGCAGATCTAATTGTGCTCTATCAGGAATTTAGGATCTGTGTGGCTCAAATTAATTAGAACTTTGATTAGAACTTAAGTTTTAGGGCTTAGTTTTGACAGTGACATCACCACTAACCATAGTTTGACAAGCTAAACGATAGTTGTCTGGCTTATTGCGTAGTTTACGGTTCTCAAAATCAGTGCGGGGGGATAGTTTCTCGCCACCTGCGACAATTTCTACCACACAGGTGGCACATTGCCCATAACCATTGCAGTTAGTGAGCTTAGCCATAAATTTGTAAACATCTATGTTGTGCTCTAGGGCTTTGAGGCGCAGGTTAGAGCCGTCCATAGCGATTACGTCTTTGCCTTCATTCACAAATTTAATGTTAGCCATCGCACGCCTTAGGGATTGAGTTTAATAATTGATTTAGATCGATTTAGGCTAAGCAGAAATTGTAAATTTTTGTTGCCTGCATCTATCTTAACAAAGATTGCCGCCAGCGACGCTGATCGCCGCAGTTTGATCACCTTAAAGTCCCTAGTTAGTTTGAGGGTGGTAAATTGTCGGTAAATTAATGTTTAAAATCATTGGCAATCATCTTTGAAATTAAGCTTTTTTAAGCTATTCATGATGGGGCATACTTGAGGCTTTATTAAAGCTACTTAGATTTATCAGCTATTTATAAGTATTTTCTCAGTTATTTATTCAAGTCAGGATTAAGGCTAAATTGAAATTCCGGCGCAAATATTACGGTCAATGCCACCAATTTGCCTATTAATGCTGATCGATAAATATTGATCATCCCTGTTGTATCGATTTGTAAGGCTTTATCCCCCCATTGTGTTGCTTTGTGTTCTCTTGAACTAATAGAAATAAATCGATATGCTAGGAAAAGATCGATATTATCCTAGAGATTTTATCGATTAGTCGTTATTAGATAATCACGGCGGTTGAGGTTTTCAGCATGGGTCTGATTTCTCTTCACTCTTCATCAATTTAATTTGGTTAGACTCAATATTAGGCCTGATTTTGAGCATAATTTACAAAACTCAGCAACAAATCATCCTAATAATTGTCTTAATATAATGACTGAGGCAATAATTAATATTTTATTGGAATCATTGAAGCAGCTTAATTGTTAGAAATGAGGTCTATCAGCCACAGCTTATTAGCAAAATTGTGACTAGACTTAATTGAGTTAATAGCAAGTATTGGCAGCAGGCAGGTTGAATCAATAATTCAAGCAAATAATTTAACTAAATATTGCATATCAGTGTTGCATTCCATAGGATTTACTATGATTCCTATGGGGTTTCAAATAATTATAGAAATAGTCTTATAACTAGTTCTATGAAATAGGTTTGTTTCGCGCAAATTCGTTTTAGCATTAAGGGTTCGGGCTATCTCTATGCAAAGTTGCAAAAATGCTATTGAAGAAATAGTCATCCAAGAGGTGCAGGCTCAATTGGCCAAAGCACCTCAATCACAACAAAATACAGTCAATATCAATGATGTCGCTGCTTATGCCCTCAATCGTTTGCCGCCGATGTATGCCACATCGCAAGAGGGTTGGTCGCAGCAGCGGCGACGGGCTATGACAGAATTTATGGGACAAATCGAGATGATGGTACGGCGGGCTTTAGTTAATGCTAAACCAGATGTGCTGCGGGATATGACCCCCTTACCAGAGAAGGAAACTGAAAACCAAGCCTTGGCTCTGGCTCAGCTACAGCAGCTTTTTGGGGTAGATGACATGACCTGGCGTGATTTACCGGCGATCCTTGACAATGCCTTGATGACCATCAAGCTCAAAAGTGCGGTTAACTATACCTATATGCACGAGAGTCGTCGCAATAGTTTAGCCCTGCAAGAGTATTTACGGGGTAGCGATCGTGGTGGGGCATCAATTGGTTGGAAAGGACGTAATGTGCAGCCCCGCCAACCCCGCTATGAAGCCAATGCGGATACGAAAGATTTTGTTGCCTACATGAACACCGCAACTTATTCATTTCGCAATGTGCTAGAGAAATTAGCCTTATCCTTGGCTTATCATCAGGTACAGAAGTTACATCCCGAATTAGCGCAAACCATTGATTTAGGTGAGGTGATGGCATACACCCTAAATCGTTTGCCGACGATGTATGCCACCACAGAGCGGGGTTATCGCGAATTGCGGCAACGGGCCAAGGAACAATATGGACGGCAGGTGGTAGCGATCATTAATGAGGCAATTGGTACGATTATGCAAAATCCCAAGCCTGATCGGCCGCCGTTACCTTTTGCCCGCTTTGAAGCAGAACAGGAAGAAGCTTTAGACCAGTTGCAATGGATGCTGCAACGGGATGATATTACTTGGCGCAATGTTAAAACTATTGTGGAAGCTTCGTTACAACGGGCCATCGAGTATGGCTTGACTTGGCGGCGCTATAATGAATATGAAAATCCCACCGTAGCCGAAATTCGCCGTGATTTAGGCTAGGGATTTGCTCTGCCAAAAGATGAACTTACAAGAGTCTTGTGATTCATATCTGTCATCAATCCTAAATGCATCCCCTTGCAAAAATCTCTAAGCCTTGATTAATGCCCCATCATCAATTCCCTATCAATGCTGTACGAGCATTTCTTTTGCTGACATGAGCTTATCTGTACCTGACTCGTTGCTGACTTTACATACGAGTCGGCTTTTATTGCGGCGGTTAAATTTAGATGATGCTCCGGCAATTTTTAGCTATGCCCATGATCCTGAAGTGACTAAATTTACCGGATGGGAAACCCACCGCACTGTGGCAGATAGTGAATTTTATATTGAGCAAATTGTTTTACCTAATTATGCCAACGGTAAAAGCATTGATTGGGGGATCGTGCTAAAAGAGCGCCAGCAGTTGATTGGGGTTTGTAGCTTAGGAAATATTCACCCATTGCATCAACGGGCAGAGTTGGGATATTCCCTAAGCCGCACCCATTGGGGACAGGGTTTAGCCACTGAAGCGGCCCAAGCAGTAATTTCTTTTGGGTTTCATGTCTTATTTCTCAACCGCATTGAAGGGAAATGCCATCATCAACATCATGCCTCTGCCAAGGTTTTGACTAAATTAGGCATGGAGTTTGAGGGAATTTTGCGCCAGTATATGTTTGTTACAGGCAATTTTTGGGATGTATGTTCCTATGCCTTACTCAAGCCTCGGTATAGTTCCGTGCCGTTGATTCCCGCAGATTGGCTGGTTAATGGTTAAAGTTAGGGCAATGGTTCAGAATAACAGCCCAAACAGACCCTAAAAATCATTAGTGCTAGTGGTTATTTCTGAAGAAAGCCTAGATGATCCACAAGAGCCTGAAAAACGCAGGCTATACTAACGAAGGGAGATTTACCGGAGTATTTTATCCGTTATATTTCATCTATTGAATTTAAATTTCAGGATTTGACGAGGCATCATTGCTTCTATCTAGGGAAAAGTCAGCATAAGTTATGGGTAATTTAGTAAGCGGTGCAGAGGATCGAGTCGTGAAAAATCAGTCAAATATTAAAGAGATGCCGTCAATTTCTGTGCCGATGCCCCAAATTACCAGATCTACCATACCTAGCCGTTCATTGCAGACCATCAGCTTACGCGGATTAACCAAGCCATCTAATTATTCATCTAATTATTTAGGGGGACTGATTAGGCTTGCTTGCACCACAGCCTTGGCCACTACTGCCATCGCCCTGATGCCCCTAGCTGCGGTGAGTTTAGATACTTCTGTTGATACCAATGGCATTGATGCGCGGCGGCTGCAAAAAGCTCCTTATAACCTGACGGGCAAAGGAATTTCCTTGGGGCAAGTCGAGATTGGCCGCCCAGTACGTTTGGGGGTTGATAAAATCGTCAACCGTTTACAGGTCGCAGATCGATTTTATGTCAAACCCAGTCGGGTGATGTTTCGCAATTTACCACCCCGCCCCAGCCGTAATAATGATGATCACGCCAATCAAGTCGCCGCAGTCATAATTAGTCAACATAAAATCGAGCGTGGTATCGCCCCTAATGCCCAGCTAACTTCTTCTGCCTATGCCCAAGTACCCACCGATAGTCAGCCCGAGGCTTTGGTAGCAGTGCAAGGCTTACTCAATGTGGCACAAAACAAATTGTCCATGAACTCATCAACCCAGGTGCGAGCGATTAACTTTAGTTTTGGTGAACCACTCAATGAAGATCCCCGCCCCGATGCCCAATTAGATGGGCGAGCTTTATTGACCCTTGGTTTAGATTGGCTGAGTAGTCAGTATGATATTTTGCCTGTTGTGGCGGGAAATCAAGGTAAAGGGGGCATTCCCATTCCTACTGATCTATGCAATGGCATGGTAGTGGGCTTTTCTAAGCAGGACGAACAGGGCGTATATACCGTTTTAGATCGGGGCAATCTGATTGATGAGCCATTTATTGATCGTAACGGTAACGGAATGTACGATCAAGGGGAATATTTCACCGATCTGAATAAAGATGGTGTTTGGACAGCGGGGTTAGAGAGTCCCATTGATGGCAGGCGATCTCTATCGATTATTGCCCCAGGCAACAACATCAAATTGCCTAAATTAGATGGCAAAATCATTGCTTCCAGTGGCACTAGTTTTGCGACTCCCCATGTTACTGGGGTAATTGCCCTTTTACATGAATATGCAGATCGACAAATTGCGGCGGGGAAATGGAATGCTGTGGCCCGTCGCCATGAAGTTATTAAAGCAGTTTTGATGAATTCCGCCGACAAAATCAAAGATCAAGGGGACGGCAAACGCTTGGGTATGACCCGCACCCTGATCGATCCCTATGAGCGCAACTGGTTAGATACCGAAGTTTATACCGACAAGAAAATTTCCCATCCCCTCAGCCGTCACTTTGGCGCGGGACATCTCAATGCTAGTCGGGCCCTAAAGCAATATAGTGCCGGACAGTTTCCTCCCGGCCCAGTCCCGTCTATTGGCTGGAATACCGATAGGATCAATGTGAGCAACTATCAAGATTACCTCATTGATCAGGTAATAGCAGAAAATGGTTTTGTGGCGGCTACTTTAACTTGGGATCGAGCCGTTAAACTCAACGACAAAAATAATAATCAGAGATTTGATCTAGGTGAAAGTTTTACTGACGCAGGCATCAATCAATTGCAATTACATTTACTACGCGCCGAAGACAACGATATTAGCCAAAGTATTTGGTCATCGGTGAGTGCTGTGGACAATGTGCAGCATATTTTTGTCCCTGTCCCCAAAACCGGACGATATAAGTTAAGAGTGATCTTCACCAGTCCAGCGATTAACTTGCCTCAACAAAAGTACGCTTTAGCTTGGTGGGCGGCAAACTAGTATTGATAGCATAAGTAATTTAATTTTAAATTTGATTTGAAGCAAATAACTGGAAATAAAGCCATTTGGCTATGTTTAGCAGCGCGAATAATCGGATAAATTTATGATTAATTTGCAATATGTATTTGGGGCGCATTGTCTACAGATGTTCGCTAATAAATGTATTGTTGAAATTTTAAAACAAATTTTTTGTAGTTATTTTGAGTTACTAATACTTTAATTCACCATGAAAAATTACTTTTAAATTATAATTTCCTCAATATTTCTTCTGGCTAAACTATGGTTAGTTATTGTGAATAACTTGAGTTAATTATTTTATAATTTTTATCATTCTATGTGTATCTAAGCAATATTGCGAGTAAGCTCATCTTAAGCGTAAGATAAATTGACAGCTAAAATATAGCAATTCTCATTGTTGGGTACTAATTCACTCGATGTATTACAGGGCTTATACTGTTGCTATCATTTTGTAATTTAGGCTTTAGGTGATCATGAAAAATTGGCGCATAGGTGAATTCATTGCCCTGCTGCTATTAATTATATTTTTAGTGACGGGTATACCAAGTAATACATACGCTCAGATGGAAGAAGGTGTGGTAGAAGTTCCGCCATCCATAGAGCAAGTCCCGCCAAAATCGCAAATAATTCAGTCGCCGCCCAAACTAACCGTCAATATCAATATTTTGGAAGAAATCAAAAGGAGAAATGAGCTTAAAGTTGTCATGCTCGGCAACGATAATCTGCCATTTTTTGGTGAAGACGAAAAAGGGAACTTGATTGGAGTTGACGTTGATATTGCTAAAGAAATAGCCGAATCATTAGGGGTTAAAGCTAAATTTATTCGCTCCCCTAAAACTTTTGATGAGGTAGTAGAAGCAATATATAAAGGCGAAGGAGATATTGCCATTTCCAAGTTAGCAAGATCTTTACCTCGCGGGCAAAAAGTTCATTATTCCAAACCCTATCTCAATTTTCGCCAAGCTTTATTAATCAATCGGCTGTTACTAGCCCAAGAAGAAGCTAATGGCAGAACTATCGAGACAATTTTGATCCGTGACCGGAAAAATTTTAAAGGCACAATTGGGGTTTTAGATGGCACAGTCTATATCAAATATGCCGAAAATATTTTCCCTAATGCAGTAATTAAAAAGTTTGCCACTTGGGAAAAAGCCGTGGATGCAGTAGTTAACGGCACAGTTTTTGCTTTGTTCCGTGATGAACTAGAAGTGCGGGGGATTGTTTTATCTAGTCCGGATTTATCAATTAAGTTACGCACAGTAGTTTTAGCTGAAACTAATGATACTCGTGCTATGGCCACTTCCCTTGAAAATACTCCTCTAGTGGACTATGTAGACCTCTACTTAGATATTCAATATAAATCTCAGGCAGTCAATGACCTATTACAGAAATATAAAAAGACCAAACAAAATAATCAATAAAACCTAATTCTTGCCTAGGATTAAATAACTCAATATGTCACAGTTTAACTCATTCAAATTTGATATTTCATCATTAAGTAATCTCAAAAAATTGCGGAAGCTAACCCATGGCCCCTATCCAATTTTTGGCAGTATTTTACTCGGTATATGGCTGGGATTTAGCAATAAAGATCTAGCCAAATCCCTAGAATTTATTGGTAAAGGCTATGTAGATCTACTAAAGCTTTGTGTTTTACCAATTTTGCTTTCCGCAGTGATTATTAGTGCTAGTCGTTTAACTCAACTGCCTAATATTAGAAGCTTTGTCATGAAGCTAGTTGGCATCTTGATATTTTCTCAATTTGCGGCTGGGGCAATTGGTTATTTTATAGCATTTACTTTTGGCCCAGGACGCAACTTAAATCAAAATACCCTTGACTCTTTGGGGGCACAAATTAACTTCAGTGGCATTGATTCTGAAATTAATTTAAATAAACCAATTGCCGTAGAGAAAAATCAATTACTAGAGTTATTTACTTCAGCAATTCCTAGTAATATCTTTGAAGCCCTCGCAGAAAATCATAGCTTGCAGGTGGTAGTTTTTGCGGTGACTTTTGGCGTTGCTTTAGGCATGATCAGTAATTCTACCGCTAAGACTAGGGTAGTTCATGCTTTAGAAGAAGTATACGATTCGTTTCGTAAAATTGTGAAATGGGTTAATGCTTTATTGCCTTTAGGCTTATTTAGTTTGCTATCGGTGCAAATTGCTAAAACTGGAGCGGCAACAATCATTGTAATGCTGAAGTTTGTGATTATTACAGTCAGTACTTTAGTAGGACTATATATTATTAGTTTCTTAATTTTGTGGATTCGCTCGCGAGCTTCATTACAAAAAGTATGGGATGCCAGCGAAGAATATACCCTCCTAACCATGGCAACAGCAAATGCATCTAGTAGTTTGCCCTCAGCAATTCAATGTTTAGTAGATAAGCTACATTTTGACGAACAATTAGTTAATGCTGGCCTGCCTATTAGCGTAATTGCTTTCCGTTATGGCAATGTTGCCTATTTTGTGATTACAGCGGTTTTTGCTTCACAACTTTACAATTTACCTATTAGAGTTGATCAAATTTTATTAGTAGTGACTGGAGCCATGTTTGCGGCTTTAGCCTCTGCTGGCTCCTCTGGACTGGCGACATTAGCCACTTTAGATGTCGTATTTCGTCCCCTTGGTTTGCCCCTAGATGCAATTTTGGTGTTGCTCATTGCTATCGATCCTATCATCAGCCCATTTAGAGCTACAATCAACGTCAGCGGTTCAGTGTCTGCCTGTGCGATGATTTCGCCATTAGTAAAACATCGCAAAGATGATGCTAAATTTGATGATGATGACGAAGATGATTTAGATATTGAAGCTAAAACCGTGTAAAAAATTTGTGTAAATTTGGCTATTAGCTATCACAAGCAAATATAACAATATAAATTGTAGAAATAACTCATAAAAAATCAGGATTTATCAACCAGTTTATCCAAACATTTTATGACTATTTAACTTGATAATGCTGGTTATTAAATATTTGATAAATATTTGTTTAAATGTTCATTATTAACCGCAAAAAATAGGGAATCTAATTTTTGCGGTTAATTACTAATGAGCTGCTAAATGCTAAATAATTACTAGTAATTATTGTAATTATTAATAGATTTAATTCAATCATCAAAGTGATAAGAAATCACTCAAAAAATGAAAAAGCCGCCGCAGATATCGCCCCAGTCAAAATCGCAATCAAAGACCCAAGCAAATAAACTTTCTGCGCAATTCTGGAAGTTTTTTACCAGTCCCTATGCTTTAGCTCTAAGTGCCGTAATCGGGGTAGTTTTAGGCTTGACCCTACCTAATGTCGCTAAATCGCTGCAATTTATTGGCAAATCCTATCTAGATTTGCTCCGTCTTTGTGTTTTACCCATCGTATTAACAGCAATTATTATTAGTGCGTGCAAAATTACGAAGCTACCTAATGCTGGGGGATTTGTCTTCAAAATGATTACCATTTTCATATCCGCTCAGGTAGTGACAGCACTTTTATCTTTATTAATTAGCGTCATTTCCCAACCAGGGGCTAACCTCAATGCAAATACTTTAGCTTCCCTTGGCGCAGAAATTAATAATAAAGGAATTAATTACGAAATAAATCTTAATAATCCTGTCATACCGACCCCAGAAAATCCTTTTCTTGATCTTTTAGCATCAACTATTCCCAGCAATATCTTTAATGCATTAGCCCAAAACCGCACCCTACAGGTAGTATTTTTCTCAGTTTTATTTGGTGTAGCTTTGGGTTTAATTAATCGTTCTGATATGAGAAATCGAATGATTGATGGACTAGAAGAAGTTTATGACTCATTTAACAAAATAGTGAAATGGGTTAACGCTTTAATGCCGATCGGTTTATTTAGTCTATTAGCGGCACAAGCTGCCAATGGCGGCACTTCTATCTTAGGCTTAATGCTGAAATTTATTGTGGTGAGCATTGCCACCTTATTAATAGTCTATGGGGCTAATTTTCTGATTGTCTGGTTTCGCTCCAAAGCTTCATTTCAACAGGTTTGGTTAGCCAGTGAAGAATATACCATTTTGACTATGGCTACAGCTAACTCCACTAGCAGTATCCCTTCTGCCATTCAGTGTTTAAGCGAGTCATTAAATTTCGACGCTAAATCAGTTAATGCAGGCATTCCCATTGGTGTGGTGGCTTTTCGCTATGGTACTGTAGCCTATTTTGTGACTGTGGCGCTTTTTGCCAGTGAACTCTATGGCATGAACCTCACCTTTAGCCATACTTGTTTAATTATTATCGGCAGTATGTTTGGCGCTATATCTTCTTCGGGGGCGATTGGTATTGCTACATTACAAGCCCTAGATATTTTATTTAAGCCCTTAGGCATACCCTTAGATGCAATTATGGTTTTACTAATTGCCATTAACCCAGTAGTCAACTGTTTTCAAGCCACAGTTAATGTCAGCGCCTCAGTAGCAGTTTGTTCTTTAGTAGCAAATTTAGCCGATGAGTCTAAATTAATTACTAAAGAACAAGAGCTTGATTATCCTCAGAAATCCTAACTACAAACATAATCACAAAAAACTTATAATTATGCCGCCGTCAGTGCCTGTTGGTAAACTTCACGCACCACGGGGGGCAAACCATAACGGGTTTGCGGATGATCATCACTGGTGGGATAAATTTCAATCAGACTTTGCCAGCGCAACGCTTCAAGATGATTTAACCGCTCCATGATCGGCATTTTGCCAATATTTTGCCCTAATTGGGATAGGGTCAAGGGGTTACTAGCCTTAGCCAAAGTCGCTAATATCTTTAGTTGGATGGGTTCGCAGCGACGAATTTGCTCCTGTAACTGTTTTTGGGTTGCTTCATCGACATAGATTTCATCTAACAGCAAAAATTCATGAATCTTGCCACTAAATAAATTATTAATCAGATCCGCAGTGCGTCTGAGGTGACGCGGCGAACCCCGATATAAGTACACCAAGGTTTGCCAATGGCTTAGGTCGCCTTGGAGTTGCCATTTTGCCAGACATTTCTGGGCAATAGCCAAGTCGATGCCTTCACATTCCCACAGGTATAACCGCGCTGAACTAGCAGCTAAACTGGCTAGCCAAGTAGTTTTAGCAGCACAGGTACAACACAGCTTGGGAGATTGCGGCATTTTTTCCGTCACCGCTACCCATTGCTGCAAAAAGTGCTGCCATTCTAGGGTATTGGGCAAATCATCTAAACACAGAATCAGTGGCTCTTGCGCACTTAGGGCACACCATTGGGCAATCAGGTTTTGGCTATAGTCGGGATCGCTGTTAGAGCCATCTTCGCCAGAGGCAGCGTTACTAATTCCTTCCGCAGGCGGGATATTTTCGGTATTTCCTTTCTCTGCAAGAGTTTCATTAGCCTCTTCGGGGATCAAAATTAAGTCGGGGTCATGGGCGGCATGGGGATCAATGTTTTGATGCCAAGCTTGCCAAGCCTCCGCCACTTCTTTTACCGTTGCTTTACCATCGCAAACATAGCGCCAACATAGCAAGTTATGCCCCCATTGCGACCGAGCGCTGTAAGACAAAACATCAGCTATTTGCTTGAGTTGATAGGATTTACCAATGCCAAACGGGCCCCAAATCACCATTAAATCGTATTGTCCGATCAGTGCTGAGGTGAGTTCTTTGGTATAGCTGGAGATAATCGCCGGAACCGAACTAGCATCGGCATTCGCATCAAGAACACTAGGCGCATCAACTCCGTCTGATGATGACTCATCTAGTACAGGTATGTTAATGCGTAGTTGCCGTAAATCAATGGGCGCTCCTCCAGTGGCTGTTTTTTTGCCAAAAGTAGGGGCAGTTGTTTCGCTACCCTTAGCCGAAAAAGCTCGACTAGGACTAGTCGCAGTAGCTGATTTTGTCCCATAACTGCTACCAGAACGCTCAGCAGCCCGACCACGACGCGCTGACTGACGGGGTTGCGAGTCAAATTGACTGTTAACCTCGGCATATTTGGGCCTGTGGGAGGAAGTATTTCCGCTCGCATGGGTTTGGCTCAAAGTCAACAGCATATGCTGCAACTTAGCCAGTTTGCCGGGGCCTGCGCCATAAATCCCGAACTTTTGATAAACTTCACCCAAACGCTTGCGTACAGTTACGGGTTTGAGATTGAGCATTTCAGCAATATCATCGATGCTCCTGCCAGAGAGAACTAAGAGCAAAGCCTGATGCTCAGCCGGAGAAATTTTATAATCTTCAGCAACTAAGGCTAAACTCTCTGCCAATAAGTTGTCTGAATTGAATGGAATTGGCGCTCCATTAACTTGGTAGTCCATGCCTTCTGTTTGTCGCGCAGTAGTTGATTTGTATAGATAGATCCCTAGAGAAAAATCACGAGTTTATCGCTTGGGAGCATTAAGTATCAATTCTTCAGACCCTAAAAATATTACTGGATAATCTTTTCAAATCAATAGGGTCAAAATAATTGAAATTATAGGTTTAGGTAACGCCATATCTCAGATCTCGTGAATGGCTCACTTGAGATTTTTGATTCTATAAGAGGGAGCATATCTCTCCATTATAAAAGCAAAGTATAAGCTTTGATCGTAAGCAACCTAAACTTTTGTCTTAAAAACCTAAACTTATTCTATCTTAGTCCCAACAGGATCTGAACTAGATTATAAATCTAGGTGCTTAAGATGCAAATTTTTATCTCTGGTGAGACATTAGCAACAATTGTTCGCCATGATTTTATGATTTTCTACCCTTAAAGTGGCTAATTTGTGATTGATAATCGCACAAATTAAGGATTTAACAATCATATTAGTGATGATTCAAAGATTCTTATTGAATTATTAAAATAAATGGAATTCAAGATTGAGCCTCATCAATTATTCCCGTGGCCCCAAGTAATTGGATAAATCGGCTAATTCGGGCAAAGAGCGATCGCCTGGATACATTTTGCCGCCAATTTCCCACGTTGGAAAACCAGTTACGCCTTTGCTGCGGCAGAGTTCAGGCTTAGGATCAGGACCTTTAGGATCGCATTCGACGTATGGGACTAACTTAGCAGCATCACCAAATTTTTTCTTTTGATCTTGGCAATGGGGACACCAATAAGCGCCGTACATTCTGGCATCGGTTTCTTTGAGGTGGGTGGCTAAGCGTCCGGCAAAACTGCTGCCTTGGATAATTAGCCGTTGCTGCACACCATAAACGCCCACCGCACCAGTAATCACAATCAAAGCAACAATAGCGCCGGAGAAAAATAGATTACCCACATCTTTCCAGCGATTGCCAAACACGGTAATCAGCCAAATGCTGGTCATGGTAACCGCTGAACTGATGCAATACAAACAAAACTGGGGCTTGCCACCAATGCTACCGGAAGCCAGCAGGTACATCAAATAACCACTAAAAACAAAAGTGGCGGTAGAACCTAAAAATAATAAAAAGCCGGTTAATTCCTGCCAAGCTTGCTGTTGTTTAGGATCGGGCTTCTTCCACAAAAATGATCCTAGCGCCAAGGAACCAAGGGTTAAATAGGCGGCTGCACCAAATACAGTGAGGGGAATCCCAAAAATTTTGGCATACTCACTATTGAGAACTAGATCACAACCGGAGCCTTCAGTATTACAGAGAGCTACTTTTTGCCCTAGGAAATGAGTCACTGTTAAATAAGTAGTTAAACTAAAACCGATGGCAGCTAGTCCGGCAGTTAAAGGGCGAG
This sequence comes from Pseudanabaena sp. ELA607, assembly GCA_037130765.1. Lineage (GTDB taxonomy): Bacteria > Cyanobacteriota > Cyanobacteriia > Pseudanabaenales > Pseudanabaenaceae > JBAXSK01. Next base: position 61,479 of record JBAXSK010000001.1, on the reverse strand, counting down.
ACCAAGTTTGCAACCAAGTTTCCGAGCGTTTAGCCATATCTCTAATCTATACCTCCCTAGAAATCTATTTCGCCAATACACACTAGCACCACCAGAGGCGATGCAGTGCGATCAAGTCACAACGCAACTATAATCTATTAATAATCCATTGATCGTCAGTCAAAGTAAAAAGCCGACAAACGCAAAACTACCCTGAGTATTTCAATTACCCAGAGTAGCTTTACTGTTGATGCTTAAATTGTGCAGCTAATTAGCTAGCTTAAGTTACTGATACTGAAGTGGCTGCACTAGGGTTAATTCCTTTACCCTGATGGGACGGATCAACGGCTAAACCAGCCCGCACGGTGTTTTGGTGGCGACGCACTGCCTCCATAAATCGGCTGACCCGAATCGGATCGATGGGCTGTTGAATTTGGCCATTGCGTTTTAGGGAACTAGAGACAATTACGCCATCGGCATAGGATAACAACTGCGGGATATTTTCCCAAGTGGCTCCAGAGCCAATAAATAAAGGACTACCACCACAGGCAAAATGGGCTTCATGGAGATCATCAATGGCAGGAGGACTACCCGTAGACCAACCCGATAAAATCACCGCATCAGCTAAACCTCTTTGCAGCGTATCTTGCACCGCTACCGATAACTTGGCAATGGATACCGGTTGGGCGTGCTTGACTAAAACATCAGCAAAAATCTTTACGTCACAACCTAATTCGCGGCGATAACGCAGTAAGCCATAGGCATCACCTTCGATTACACCTTGATCTGTGGCCATTACGCCGGTCAACACATTGACGCGGATAAATTTCGCCCCGACGCAACTGGCAATGGCTAGGGCACTACGACCATCATTACGCAACACATTGATACCCACAGGAATATCAACCATTTGCATGACCCGCTGTACGATCAAGCTCATGGCGCTGATCACCGCTGGATCAACACTGCCTTTAGTAAAAGGGGCATCAAAAAAATTTTCGATTAAAATACCCTGAACCCCTCCAGCGGCAAGGGCTGTGGCTTCCTGTTCAGCGCGATCAATTACCTCTTTTAAGCTATTGCCCCACCGTGGCGAGGTAGGTAAAGGCAAGAGATGAATTACGCCAATTACTGGTTTACTTGAGTCAAAAAACGTTACTAAATCCACATGCTTGCTGCGTATGCTTCACACAAATGAGTTGCTTTTACTTTACCGTGATTATGGACGTATGTTGACAGTTCTGGGGACGAAATGGCGAGTATGACGGCAAATGCTATAAATCACAATCAATCTAGGCGAGATTTGCTTATTTTATCTAATGGCCCAGGGGAACTAGCAACTTGGGTCTATCCGACGTTGTGCGCTCTGGCCGCAGAGGTTGAGACTTGGGCTGTGGAGATTCGGGTGTCAATTATTTTGTCGCCCTGTAGTAATGCTTCAGGACAAGAGGCAGAAATTGCCGCCCAGTTTCCTTTGGTGGCGCGGGTTTTGCCAGCTAAAAGTTTTATGGATTTCCTGCTGTGGGGCAAAACGTCTCACGGGATCACGCTCCAAAAGTCTGAGTTAGAAGATCAGGTTAATCATTCTCACCATAATTCTCCGGATCAATGGGATTGGTATCCCCAAGGGGTGGTGTTATTTTTGGGTGGCGATCAGTTTTATCCCGTGGTGATTGGCAAACGGCTGGGTTATGGCACGGTGATTTATGCGGAATGGGAAGCCCGATGGTGGCGCTGGGTGGATCGGTTTGCGGTGCGTAATGAAGCTGTGGCCCAGGGCATTCCCGTAACTTTTGCCTCTAAGGTGACTGTAATTGGGGATTTGATGGTAGACACGGCGCAAAACACCTCTAGTCTGGATTCTGATGTCATCCCCAAAGATCCCATCATTACCCTATTACCGGGATCTAAGGGCATGAAATTACGGCTGGGTGTGCCGTTGTTTTTGGGCGTAGCTGATGAATTAGCCCGTCAACTACCCACAGCACAATTTCGTTTTGCCCTCGCGCCGACGGTTTCGCTGCCCCAATTACTTGACTTTGCCCGTCCGGGAGAAGCCATGATCAAAGTCGGGGGAACTACGGCCACTTTAATTGAGTTGCCTGATCAGCGTCCGGTGTTACGCACGCCCCAAGGTACGATGGTGGAGCTATACCAAGAATTTCCGGCCCATGATTTGTATCGCAACAGTACGGTCTGTGTGACAACGGCTGGGGCTAATACCGCTGAATTAGCCGCGCTCCATGTGCCGATGGTAATGGTCATGCCTACCAATATTGCTGATGCGATGCAGGCATGGGATGGCTTGGTGGGGTTAATGATTCGGTTGCCAATAGTGGGTAATTTATTGGTGCGGCTAGTTAATTACTTGGCGGCTAGGGCAGTACAGCGGGAAGGACGTTTTTTAGCTTGGCCTAATATTTGGGCGAGGCGGCAAATTGTACCCGAAATGGTACAGGTAGTTGTTCCGGCTGACATTGCTGCCGTAGTGACAGATTTGTTAGCCGATCCGGTACGTCTGGCGCAAATTAAGCAAGACTTAAAAGAAGTCTGTGGTGATACTGGAGCGGCTCATAAATTAGTTGCTATTCTAAAAGATTTGCTGTAACTGACGTATTTATGGCAATAACTCAGGAGTAAAAACATTCCTAAAAATGTTGATAAACAGTGATTAAAACAAATCCTAGGGAGATATATTAGTAATCTCTCTAGGATTCATGGTTTAGTTTGATTAAAAAATCAGATAAAAGGAAGTCGAAGATCTTTGCTTCAAAGCAACTAGGGGCAAAATCTACTAATTGAGAACCTGATTTATTAAAGCTAAATTTTTAGTTAAAGGGTTGAATTAAAGCGTGGTGATCGCTTTCATGTCTCTGACGGCGCGATCTAGTCCCACCAATATGGCGCGACTGACAATGCTGTGACCAATATTAAGCTCTTCCATACCTGGAATTTCTACAATGGGTCGGGTATTGCGATAATTTAAGCCATGCCCCGCATTAAGTCGTAAACCTAAGCTCAAAGCTAGCTCAGCACAACGCTTCAGAATGCCTAATTCATGGTTTTGCTCGGCTTCAGTTTGGGTGCTGCCATAGGTTCCGGTATGCAACTCAATAAACTGCGCTCCCGTCGAAGCAGCGGCGCGAATTTGCTCATCGTCTGGCTCAATAAATAGGCTAGCCGGAATATTTGCGCCCTGTAGTTCCGCTACGATTTTTGACAACCTAACGCCCCGCTTGAGGATGTCCAATCCTCCTTCGGTGGTTAGTTCCTCCCGTTTTTCGGGGACTAAGGTCACATAGTCCGGTCTAACATCTAAGGCAATAGCCACCATTTCTGGGGTAGCTGCCATTTCCAGATTCAGTCTAGTCCGTACAGTTTGCCTCAACAGACGCACGTCCCTATCTTGGATATGGCGACGGTCTTCCCGTAAGTGAACCGTGATGCCATCGGCTCCAGCAAGTTCGATAATGACTGCTGCCATGACTGGATCGGGATCGGTAGAACGTCGGGCTTGGCGAAGGGTAGCGATGTGATCAATATTTACACCGAGAGTAGGCATTGCGTCTGCTAGGGGGTGATTGTCAGTATTAACATATTTTACCTGAGAGATTGTAACTCAATGCATCAATCTGTCATCATTGCAATGATCCTTGAGTGTGATGAGAAAAATCAAAAATTGTTAACAATATGATTAAACGCCGCAAATTCTTATACCTCAGTGGGTTGGCCTTGGTGGGAACCGCAGGTTGTAGTCTATTTAGCGATCCCAATCGATTACGAATTTTAGGTTTAGTAGGGGCAATTCCTAGCAAACTATTGAGTAATTTTGAGAAAGAAACTAGCCGTCCAGCCGAATTAAAAACTGAAAATACCCCCCAAAAGATTTGGTTGGAATTACAGAAAAATAGTGGCGCTAATGACAGAGAAAAATTACCCCATGTGATCAGTTTAGGTGATAGTTGGTTGTGGTCAGCAGTTAAACAAAATTATTTGCAACCTTTGCCCCCTAAATTATTAGCCCAAGTTCCCCAATGGCAATTTTTAGATCGGCGTTGGCAAAAGCTGGCAATGGCTGATAGTGCTAGTCCTGAGACGGTGTGGGGTATCCCCTATCGATGGGGTAGTACGGTGATTACTTACCGCAGTGATAAATTAGAAAAATTTACGGATTCTCGGCTCAAAAATCCTTTGGCATGGGCTGATCTGTGGCGACCGGAATTGCGGGGTAAGTTAGTGCTGCCTGATGATGCTAGAGAAGTGATTGGTTTGGTGCTAAAAAAACAAGGTTTTTCCTATAACTCGCCTTTACCTAAAGGGCCACAGCGGGAACAGTTGGTCAAAGATTTACAGCAATTACATCAGCAGGTGTTGTTTTATAGTTCCGATCATGGGTTGCAAGCGATGCTCAGTGATGATGCTTGGGTAACGGTCACTTGGTCTAACGATGCCCATCGCGTTTTACGGCAGTATCCTAATGTCAAAGCCGTAGTACCCCAAGAAGGTACGGCTCTGTGGGCGGATTTATGGGTTTTACCTAAAGGGGCTGAGGCTAACCCTGATGCGGGCTATCTTAATGTTGCTAGTCAGTGGATGAATTTTTGTTTGGGGGATCATGGGGCGATGCAGTTAGCGGCCCTTGGGGATGCCATGCCCACATCAAGCCGGATTTTGCCTCAATTGCCGGATCGTTTAAAACAAGATCCGTTGAAGGTGATGCCATCAGCCATCTGGGATCAAAGTGAAATCCTCTACCCCCTCAGCCCAGAGATCACGGCAGAATATCAGCAATTATGGCAACAGATCCGCCAAGGATGACGTAAATTTAAAATTGCGTATTAAAATTCCCCTTCCTTGGAGGGGTACGCCGCAGGCGGGGCGTGGTCAAGTTCTTTTAATGTGCCAAAATAATTTTAAATGACGATATAAATATGCTTGGTTCAAATATATTTATATCATGATATTACTTTTTAAGTATATGGTTAAAACATATAGTAATCATGAATTTTGATCCGAGTCTGTGCCGCAATGAGAGCGAGGTTGAAAGTAAATTAATTGTGCAGTATCTTTTGCCTGCCCTTGGCTACGATCCGAGTAAATGGCATCAGGAGGTAGCTTTAGGCAGCATTCGCTTAGATTTTTTAGCCCTGACATCCCAAGTTTTTCCCAGTGCTGTCGATCCAGCGCCTAAAATTTGTGTGGTCATAGAAGCTAAAAGTCCCAGCAAAAATCTTGACTTTTATGTGAGGAAGCTATCATACTATTTAACACAATTGCGGGTTGTGTATGGCATTCTGACTAATGGTAAAGATTTTCGGATCTATGAGTTGGTTGGGGAGCAAGTTAAGCTAAGTTTTCGATGTCAAGGGGTTGAAATTGCCCATCAAATTGCGGCGATTAGAAATATCATCGGTAAAAACAAGTTGGCGGGGCTGGAGGGAAGCGGTGCTGTAATTGCAGATCTGCCAACTTCAGATCAGCTAATTCCCAGTCAGGCTGACCCAGATCCATTACCTGATCCTGATACGGATCAAATCATAATTCCCAAGCCAGAGACAGTAAATATGAAAACCATCGCAATTTATCACAACAAAGGCGGCGTGGGTAAAACCACCACAGTGATTAATTTGGCTGCGGCTTTGAGCAAGAAGGGCAAACGAGTTTTAATTGTGGATCTCGATAGCCAAGCTAATACAACCTTTGCCGCAGGGTTAATGAAGTTTGTCACCGAAGAAGATGACACCCTCAGAGACAGCAATGTTTATCATGTGATCGCCTCGCCCAAAGAGAAATATCTGCCTGATGTTGCCTTACAAGGAACTTTCACTTATCCCAAAGTGGATGTAATTCCGGCTCATATTAATTTGATTGGTCAAGAAGCGATTTTGGCGAATAAGGATGCTGCTAAAAACTATTTAGTCAAGAAATTGGAACTGGTGAAAGATGTATATGATGTGGTTTTAATTGATACACCTCCTTCACTGAATTTATACGCTAAAATTGCTCTAATCGCTTGTGATTATTTAATTATTCCCTCTGATCTCAAACCATTTGCTAACGAAGGTTTACGCAACGTCAAAAACTTTTTGGAAGAAATAAATGAATTTCGAGTTCTCACAAATCGAGCAGAAATTAATGTTTTAGGAGTTTTGCCTTCTAAAATATTGACCAATGCGAAGTATATTGAAGTGACTTTGCCCAAACAAGAAAATGTGGTAAAAGATCGATATGGATTGCCTGTATTAGAAACGAGAATTTTTCAGAGAGAAGACTTATCGCGAGCGCTGGATCATTCTGTGACCGTTGGCGATCTGCAAATTCCTGATCCTTTATCGATCTTTGACTTTAAGCCTGATTCGATGTCAGCCGCAGAGTTTGAAGAACTAGCTAATGAAATTCTTGAAAAAATAGGATTACCTTCATGAGTTTTGTACCATTTTCTATCGATCTTGAAACGATCATCGCCCCAGATTCCGCCCATCGCAATCAATTTGAGGAGAGTCAGATAGAGACTCTGGCTAATCTGTTTTTGCAAGTGCGCGATACCATTAAACCGATTATTGTCCGCAAAATATCGCCAATTTCCTTTGCAATTCTAGAAGGTTATTTGGAATATTATGCGGCACTTAAGGCGGAACAAATAGACGAGCAATTTACTTCCATTCAGGCTTATATTGTGCCACCGCAGCTAGAGTCAAGTGTTCTAGAACAATATGATTTTTTTAGATCGCTGTTGAGGTCACAGGACAATCCACTGAATACAGTTATTAATCATCCTAGTGAATCTAAGCTACCGAATGAGTTAAAGCTGATTTTAGCTCAGATTAATACTTTGGCATCTCGGATGGATAATTTTGAGGAGAAGTTGGCATCTCAATTAGTGAATGAATCTAAATTAGAGTCTATCGTACAAAAAACAATTCAGAAATATATTGCAGTTACTGAATCGGTCAATCCTCCTGCTAGCAAGCCTGAATCAAGTAACTCCAATACAACCAAAACTAAGTCAACCAAAACCAATCCCACCAAGGCTAAGGTAAGCAAGCCGAACAAATTGGAATACGATCCGGAAAGAGCAAAATTAGTTCTTGATGGACTCAATAATCTGGCTGTTTTACCATTAACCGCCAAGTTATCCCAAGTGGGTATCACTACGGCTAAAAGTACGGCTAAGAAAGTCTTTGAATCTCGACTGGTCAAACCCTATGAATCCATGGAAGATATTTTGTCTAGAACAGGTGCTGACGGCAAACGCTTCTTAACTGAGAGTACGTTACCGAAACTCCTCGATAATTGGTAATATTGGAAAACATGGATTTTTAAGATAAGTTTCCCTAGCTAGGATAAACCCTAAGGCGACGATTCGGCTCTGTGCCAAAGCTCACCGAACGTAAATGATAATGTTCAATTAGTTCGTGTTGCATTTTGCGAATCGTCGCCGAACGGGGCAATAATTCCACCGGCTGCCCTTTAGGAATCACAATCTGCTCCACAGCTAAACGGGCTTCTTCTAAGGCTTCGATCTCATCTTCCGAATCACCATAGCCAAACATCTGTAAATCTGTCATGGCATCGGTGGGGCTTTCGTCAATGTGGAGCATCCGCCGTAAAGCACGGGTAATCTGCGGTAAAGTACTGCTCTTAATGGAATGAATTGGAATGCGACGACTTTCAGCAATGTGTCGAACTTTAGAATGATTGCGAATTTGAGTACGCAACGCTAAAACCACATCGGCACTATCCACCTCACGGGTAATCACAATCGGTAAATGGAGCGTCTGGGCAATCTGTTCCGTTTGGTGGCGGCTCACACCATAGAGGTATACATATAAAGCGTCGGCTTGTTCCCGAAAACCGCCCTCACTCATTAACGCTGTGTCGTCATCATCGGTAAGTTCGTTATCGATTAGAGACGATTGGGAACGCAAATCAGTTACATTCTGGCGGATATTTACTGAGGGATTTTGTAAATTCTCGCCACTGATTGTCTGAGAACTATGACTAGAATCGTCACCACTCAAAAAAGCCAACTCATTACCCTCGCGCCGTGGCGATACTTCTAGCGGTAAAGGCTTCATTCTGCCTGATGAGCGCCAACCTTTACCCATTGCTGGTTTAGCGATTTCGGGAACCTTGGCTTTTTCTTCGGTAATGATCACTTCGCCAATTTCACTCACCGCCCGAATTTGCTTGCCTGGTTCGCGATCTCGCAGTAATAAGTCAATGGTGGCTGCCACATCCGTATGTACCCCCCAGCGATAACGTTCCCACATTTCGACGGCAATATCGAAAGTGGGCTGGGCTTTCCGTTCCAAAATACTTTTTTGCGGTAACCCTCGGCGACGCATTTCTTCATCTCCCAAGGTCACCGATTGAATCCCGCCAATTAAATCAGAAAGGGTGGGATTTTTAATTAAATTAGCCAGTTGATTGCCGTGGGCTGTGCCGACTAATTGCACGCCCCGTTCCGCAATAGTCCGCGCGGCAAGAGCTTCCAGTTCCGTACCAATTTCGTCAATCACGATTACTTCAGGCATATGATTTTCGACTGCTTCAATCATCACCTGATGCTGTAATTCTGGCTTTGTGACCTGCATCCGCCGCGCTCGACCAATGGCAGGATGCGGAATATCGCCATCGCCCGCAATTTCGTTAGAAGTGTCAATAATGACCACTCGCTTATTGAGATCATCGGCAAGAACCCGGGCGATTTCCCGTAAAGCAGTGGTTTTACCCATGCCCGGCTTACCGAGTAGCAAAATAGATTGTCCCGTTTCTACCAAATCGCGAATCATTGCAATAGTGCCATAAACCGCTCGTCCCACCCGACAAGTTAAGCCAATAATGATGCCTTTGCGGTTGCGGATGGCACTGATGCGGTGCAAAGTGCGTTCAATGCCAGCGCGGTTATCTTCGCCAAATTCGCCCACCCGTTGCACACAAACTTCCAGATCCTCGCGGTTTACGGGATCATCACTGAGATATTTAGTGCAGTCAGTGTAACGGGCTTCGGGAGAGCGTCCCAAATCCATGACAATTTCCACAAGATGATCGAGTCGCCCACATAGCTCCAAGCTATCACGCAATTTTGGGGGGAGAATATCAAGCAATTGGTCAAGATTGTCGGTAACTTGCTTACGGATGGCTTCCATGCTGACTGGGGACTAAATTGGAGGAATAATTAAAAGAATATTTGCAGAATATTTACACAGCAGTACTAAGTCGGGCGGTGTTATTTGCGCTGTTATTTACTGACTGTTATTTACGGTATGTGAAATTGGTAACACCTGAACAATGACTATTAGATAATGGCGATTGATGACGACCGTTAATCTATGGCATACGTTTTAATTATAAGCTCTGCCATAGGTCTACTGTGACCATCCGCAGAAAAATTGAAGAGTTATGATTATCGCGTCTCAAATTTAAATCTAGCGGCTTATTGCCCTAAAATTTGTCCTTTACCAAATCATATTGGTGTTTTCAGTTAAATATCGCTACTTAATTTATTAGCAAATCATTGATTTGATTAAATCATTTATTCATTTTATATTGTAAAATACTGATAGATTGTGCTGCCCAGTGATGAGCAATAGCTAGCAATAACTGCAAAGATTGTGCCCCAAGTGGTTAACTCCAGCCAAAACCACCAAATAGCTCTATACTGGCATTACAATCTTGGCCATGCTTCTAGGCAGATTAAAATTCGCCTGATGAGCAGCGCAATTTTCGCGGGATGGATGAGTTACAAACCCTGTAACCTAACCAGCCACTGCCCATAAATTCCCATGCAATTATCACCAAACACACCATAAATCGATCAAAAGTAACACACCGGAGGAAATATGCCACTGATTGCGACCGCTAGCATTGTCAAAGATCTAGAAAAAGCTGGGGCATTGGCGATGTACGTGCCACCTGAGGGCGGCTATGAAGGTCGCTATCAACTACGCCTCAAAAATGCTGGTTATGATATTTTGTTCATCACGGCGCGAGGTTTGGGGGATATTTCCAGCTATTTAACCGCCGTGCATGGGGTGCGTCCTTCCCATTTGGGCAAGCATGAAGTCCGCCGTTATTTCATTCCACCGCAAATTCAATTGCGTCTTGGGGCTTTGTCACCTAAGTCTAAGGGTTTGGTGGTGTGGTTGATTGAAGGGAAATTCTTATCTAAGGAAGAATTGGCGATTTTGAATGATTTGCCATCTCAAGATAGCCGCGTCAAAGTTGTTGTGGAAGTTGCCAGCGCTAGAGAAGTTAGCTGGAAGCCATTACAGCAAGCAATCTAAACTATTCATTTAAGATTTGGTTTAGAAGTTTAGAATATAGTTGTTTCTGATTTGATAGAGAATAGAAATTAATCAGATACTGCTAGTGGGGCGGGCAAGATGCCGGTCCCACCAAGGTTTTAGGAAATCTATTGCTTCCTATTCTGACTATAATTACTGATTACGAAATTTTGGCAATTCCTGAATTCTTTGGCGTAAAACACTCGCTGCCATTACATCCCCTTGATTTTCTTTAATTAAAGCCAAATGGAGCAAAGCCTCATAGTGATCGGGGGCTAGATAAAGTGCTTTTTCAAAATTTTGGATCGCCAGTTTTTCTATACCTTGAGCTTGATGAATTTGGCCTAATAAAACATAGGCATTAGCATCAGTGCTATTCTGCGTAATATAACTCTGACATATATCCCTAGCTTGATTTAAATAACCGCGATCAGCTAACTCTTGAGCATTAGCCAAACCATCTGATAAATTATTAGACTGATTTGATAATAATGGCGATGATTTATCCTGAATAGAGGATGCCTCTAATTTATGGGTTACTTTCTGATTAATTATTTTCTGCGGCGATAGATCCTCGTAATTTGCTCTTTTAGTTAGAGACTTTGGCGCATTTGATATAGGTCTAATTGTCAGATTTTGTGGCTGATTAGGGGCAGCTAAATGATTAGTTGCATGATCCAAAGGAGCTAATTTTAAGGGCGTTTCTAGATAAGTTTCTGAAGCTGATTTTTTACGATGGACAAAAGTAAAAGGATGACGAATAGCGTTAAATAAGCGAGTTTCCATGATCACACTACTCTCGGCATGTCCCACAAAAAGTAAGCCCTGATTAACAAGAAGTTGATGTATATTTTTAATAGCTTTTTGACGGGATTCACCATCAAAATAAATTAGAACATTACGACAAAAAATTAAATCATAGGCTTCAATATCATTGCAATAATTAATATCTAATAGGTTGGCTATGTCAAATTTAACGCAGGATTTAATCTCTTCGTGTAATTGATAATATACAATTTGATTCGGCTGATTTTCATGATCAATTACAGTGAAATAACGTCTTTGAAATTCTAAGCTAGCACCTAAATTATTACCACGAAAAGAATTATTAGTATAAACGCCCATGCGTGCTTTATTAATGGCATCTTGACTAATATCTAAGCCGTCAATCACAAATTGAGATGGCTTCATGCCACTATTTAAGAGCATCATGGCAATAGAATAAGGCTCTTCTCCGGAAGCACAAGGCATACTTAAAATCTTTAAGGGGCGACCATGACGGGCTGGTAACCACTCGGTAGCGAGATATTCATTTAAAAAATTGAAGGGATACCAATCACGAAAGAACCAAGTTTCAGGAATAACAATTAATTCAATTAATTGATTTAATTCAAAGGCATTACTTTGCAAGTGATACCAATAAGCTTCCATATCGGGTAAATTAGCAGCGAGGCGACGCTTTTCAATAGCTTGGCGCACCATATCTGAGCCGATGATTTTAGCTGTAATCCCAAATTTCTGCTGTAGGAAAGTTTCAATTTGTGACTGAATCATCGTCTGCTCCATTAACTAATAAATACTGATGTTGATGATCTAGGAACAAATATTCGAGGCGAATTCGCTGAATCAAGCCTTTTTCAGCCATGAATATTTCTCCTAAATAAGGATTTTGTCGATCAAATTTAGCCTCATCTGATGCCGGTTGCTCTGAATTAATATTATGGGAAATATGATTTGGCGCATTCAAAGTTTCCGTAACTCTTTCTGCCATAATTCCTAAGGATTGCTGCCGATTTTTCGTGTCGGTATAGCTAACCATAATAATGCGTGTACTCAAATTTCCGCTACTAGGTTTACCTTGAATTAAATGGCATAAATCAATTACGGGAACAATTTTGCCTCGATAGTTGAAAAGTCCAGCGACATAAGATGGGGCTTGAGGAATTTGCCGCAAAATTACCCGTGGAACCACTTCGACCACATAACGACAATCTAGGGCATAAAGATCATCACCAACATAAAATAAAAGCATTAACATATCTAGTTTAGTTTGCAGTAATTTTGCTGTTTAATTAATAATTGCAATGGCGTAATAATAGAGCTATTTATTTCTGATTGATGCTAGATTTTTTCTTGGAATTCCTATCTAGAATTACATATTAATTAAATTAAGATAGCATTTTAGGATTGATTCTAGGCAGGAACCTACCATGATTTAATCAGTCTTTTGTCTTAGATTAGCTATTTAATTAAGATAATTACTCTTGACTCATTAAGTAAATCATTAGCGAATCAATACTAATCAATATTAATTAATTCAAACAATTAAATCATTATGCCTAAATCTATGCTCAAATATGTGCCCTCTTTGCTTTTATGCGCCATAATTACTACGAGTTCTAGCCAAGTAGAAGCTGCTCCCATATTGCCGGATGCTCAAGGTAACTATTACAGTAATTTTACTAATGTTTTTGGGGCTACATTGCCTGACAGAAATAAAGATAGTCCGGGTAGTTTGTGGCAAGTAATTGCACCAAAATTACATTGTCGGGATATTCCTAGTACCACAGGAAAATCATTGCGGGTATTTAGCCAAGGCACGGTTTTACAGGCAGATGTTGGGCGCGGTGGTTCTGATGAGGTGAATATTAACGCCCTAGATGAACATCAAAAACCTTGGATGTTTGTGCGTAGTCGTGATGGCGAACCCTATCGATGTTATGTGCGGGCTAATCAAAAATTTATTGCTCCTTTGCTGTAAGAACAATTGATTGATAATTGATTCATGAATTGAACGATTATTTTTCTGATTTAGCTCCAATTAACTTTAAACTCGACAAAATTTCCCGCAATGCTAGTAAAGTTAAGCCCAAAGCAATCACACTAAAAATCATCGTGGCCCCAGAGCCTAAGCCTAATAAAGCAGTACGCACCAATGTTGCCACCCGATTAGCAAAAGTATTCGTGGTTTGCAAAGGAGCCGCATTGAGTTTAACGGTGACTAAATTAGTAAAACCATAGGTAACCGTGGCTAAAGTGGCCGCAATTGCGGCTCCAGATAAGCTTTTAAATGGGCTAGGGTTCTCATTAACCGCATCTTTGGTATTATCAGAATTGGCTTTAGAGTTGGATTTAGAATTAGAATTTGTCATAGAGATTAGTGGCAGAAATTAAACTAGAAATGCAACTAGATTGAGCAGTTTTCATAGGATAAGTCACTGATCAATCATAAAGTGCGTCATGATTGTTTTACATCATAATCGAGTACTAGGTTTATTTCTTTGTCCATAGTTTTATAAATACTATAGTCATTTAAAATTATTTTGGTACATTAAAAGAACTTGACCACCCCCCGCCTGTGGCGTACCCCTCCAAGGGAGGGGAATTTTAATCTTGTCTGTAATTCCCCTCCCTTGGAGGGGTGGCAGGCTATGCCTGACGGGGTGGTGCTATTTATTACATTCAAGCCGTACCATTCTTAATTTGATTGACTAGAAATAGTTTTACAAATACTTTTGCAAAATGGGCTGCAATCGGCTCAAAGTTGCCGCAGGCACATCGGCTAAACGAGTTAAAATTGCCGCTTCTAAAGCACTGTGAGCCGTAGATTCGGGTGGATGTTTGGCGATGCGTTCTACAACAGCTTGGATCACTTTTTGGGCATTAGCAGCATTTTTCTGCAAATTTGCCACCACTAAATCCACACTAACGCTGGTGTGTTCCTCATGCCAACAGTCATAATCGGTCACCATAGCCAAAGTTGCATAGGCGATTTCGGCTTCTCTGGCTAATTTTGCCTCTGGTAAATTGGTCATGCCAATCACTTTAGCCCCCCAACTGCGATAGAGAAAAGATTCCGCTTTCGTGGAAAATGCGGGCCCTTCCATACACAAATATGCCCCGCCCCGATGCACTTTGATTCGCCCCAAATCTAAGCCCTCTGCTACTTGGGCGACCAACTTAGATAATTCTTTGCACACTGGTTCAGCAAAAGCGATATGAGCCACAATGCCATCCCCAAAAAATGTGCTAGCGCGATTATGAGTCCGGTCAATAAACTGATCGGGAATCACCAAATCTAAGGGGCGGGCATATTCCTGTAATGAACCCACCGCCGACACCGAGAGTAAATATTGCACCCCCAATTGTTTCATGGCATAGACATTAGCGCGGTAGGGCACTTCGCTGGGCAAGAGATGATGATGCCGTCCATGTCGTGCCAAAAACACCACAGCTACGCCGTCAATTTGTCCATAAATCAAAGCGTCAGACGGTTTGCCAAAAGGAGTCTCAAGGCTAATTTCCCGCACATTCGTTAGGGCATTCATGGCATATAAACCACTGCCGCCAATAATACCGATAGTTGCTTGGGGATAGTTCAGAGGAGGCATTAATTAATTAGGAATACATTCCCAAAGGCAAAGATGACTGAATCCATATTGCACTGTTGGGGTAAACACTTCTCTTTACTTAAGAGAAAATTTACTTTCCCATGATTGAAAGTGGAAATTTACACTGATAACCATAACTATCATGAAAATATCTTAATAAAAGTTATCGATAATTTCAGGATTATTACTATATCCACAGTTACTTAAAGTGCCAAGAGGTTGCAAAAATGCAGTAAATATCGGTTTTACATAATCTTTTCTATAACAGCCCTTAACCCAAGAGAGGGCATTTTAGTTGTACATTGATCACAGTTCATTTTATTTAATATTTTTAACAACTTAGAGTAGCTAAGTTATGGTGATCGCTGAAGTTTCATTTGCGATCTGTTTGTGATTGCTTTTGATTTCAATTCCTTTGATTTTCACGCAGTCACTTAGAAATGTTTGCCGCTAAATTTAGCGAGACGAGATCTTAGCATAAGTCTTGTTAGAGAAGATACTAACTGGTTTTGCCAATCATATTCTCGGTTGTTTTTGAGGCGATCGAATCTTTTCCCGCTTGAGTTTCGCTAGACATTATGGATGATTGCTAATGGCGATCGCCCTTAATACCTAAGTAATTGCAGTTTACTTGTTAGCTGCAATTAGCTAATGAGTTAACTTTCCTGACTTTTAGAGATAACGATCATTTTTTAATGAGGAATTGCTATGCCTGTTAATTTCAATGGTTCATATACTGAAAATTTTGATACACTACCTACCACTGCTGTTGCATCATTCTTACCATCTGCATCTTCGTCAACAGTTCCTATTACTTCTCTTGCAAGTAACTGGTATGCAGTGAAGTTATCTGGAACAGGTACTAGTGCTACTAGCTTGTTTGTTGATAATGGGGCAAACAATGCAGGAGGGATTTACAGTTATGGTACTACTGGTGCTAATCCTCCGGAAAGAGCGTTGGGTTCGTTAGCATCTGGGGGAACGACCCCTGCTTTTGGTGTTAGTTTAACTAATACTACTGGCAGTAATATTACAAGCTTACTTATTAGCTATAAGGGAGAGCAATGGAGAAGTAGTACAACAACCCAAAACGTCCTCGCTTTTTCTTATCAAATTGGAGCAACAGATCTTACCTCTGGTACTTGGACACCATTCACTGCTCTAAATTTTACAGGAGCCCCAGCTGTTGCAGCTAATGGAGCGCTGAATGGAAATACAAATCCTACTAGCATAAGTTCAACAATTACTGGGCTTAATATTGCCAACAACCAACAATTTTGGTTGCGGTGGGTTGACACTGAAAATACAGGAAATGATGCGGGTCTAGCGATCGATGATTTCACTATTACTTCAGGAGGGAGTGACACAACTGCTCCCACGATCGCTACACTTTCACCAGCAGACGATGCAACTGCGGTAGTTGTTGGCAATAACCTACAGGTCACTTTTAACGAGAATATCCAAAAGGGAACTGGCAATATTGTCATTAAGCAATCATCGGACAATGCTGTAGTCGAAACGATCGCTGTCACCTCTGCTCAAGTTACCGTTAGTGGTTCTACAGTAACGATCAATCCTACCAATGACCTGATTGCAGGAACTGGATATTATGTAGAAATTTCCGCAGGAGCGATTAAAGATACTGCTGGAAATAATTTTGCAGGAATCACTGGCAGCACGGCTTGGAATTTCACCACGGCATCTGCTGGTGGCACGCCTACCTTGAGTTACAGCACCAGCACACTCAACGAAGCTCGTGCCTTTGATGGTTCCATCAACGACAAAATCATCATTACTCTCACGGGCAGCGATAGTTTCACTGGCAGCAACGGCGACAACCTGATTACGGGTAGCAAAGCCACCATTACCCAACGTACCCACTGGACTTACCGCCGTCCTGACCCGCACCAGCACCACCACAGCAGAACTTAGCTTCACTGGCACAGCAACCAACAACGCTAATGCCAATGACTTAAGCAATATTAGTTTAGTTTTCAATAACTCTGCTTTCCTCGGCGGTAATGCTGCTGCGATTATCGGTTCCACAAAGAGCGACTTAGGACTTAACTTTGGGGATCTGGGAAGCGTTGGTAGCACCCAAACCTTTACACCCAATGCCGGAACTACCTTAGGCAGTTCTGATGCCTCCACAGCCATAGCCCTAGATGCCAACTGGATGGTAGTTGGAGACGATGAAGCTAGCGCACTGCGGGTTTATGCTCGTACAGGCGGCGCGGCAGTAGCAGAATGGAACTTTGGCACTGGTTTGGGAACTGGTACTAACGAAGTTGATTTAGAAGCCAGCACCCGCATTGGCGACACATTGTACTTCATCGGCTCCCACAGCAACAAGAAAGATGGCAGCGAGCAGGTCAGCCGCGAAAACATTTTTGCTGTCACCGTTTCTGGCACTGGCGCAAATACGCAATTTACCTATGTCGGTAAAAATACCGAACTAGAAAACGCCTTAAGTGCATGGGATAGCAGCAATGCCCACGGCAAGGGAGCCAATTACTTTGGCTTGACAGCTTCATCCGCAGTCGGTGTGATTCCTGAAAACCTAAATGGTTTCTCCATTGAGGGCATGACCGCATCCCAAGACGGTACACAACTCTTGCTAGGTTTCCGCGCTCCACAATCGGATACTAGCTTGCGGCAAAAAGCGATTATCGTCCCAGTTACCCTATCAGGATTAATCACCTCAGGCGGCACGAATACCCCAACCTTCGGCACACCGATCGAACTCAATCTAGGCGGTCGTGGTATTCGCTCCATCGAAAAATCCGTAGGCGGTGGCTACCTGATTCTCGCAGGACCTTCAGGCTCAGCCAGCACCGAAGTAACCAACGATTTCCGCCTCTTCCGTTGGGATGGCACGAGCAACCCAGCCACTGAGTTAAATGTGAATCTGGACGTTCTCCGAGACGTAACTGGCGGCAGTTTTGAAACGATTGTTGATGTTTTAAGTACAGCCCAAGGTACTTTGGTGCAGCTATTGCAAGATAACGGTGACACCATTTGGCCAGGTAAAAGTGTAGTTTCCAAGGACTTACCTGCCGCCGAACAACAGTTCCAAGGCAATTGGATCAACATTGGGGCAGACGTAACCGACACAACCGCACCGACTCTAGCTAGCAGTTCACCCGCCGACAATGGCACTAATGTAGCAGTCAATTCTAATCTGGTACTCAAGTTTGATGAGGCTGTCAAAGCAGGCGCGGGCAGCTTTGTGATCAAGAAAACCAGCGACAACAGCATAGTCGAAACGATCGCCGCTACCGATACCAAAGTAACCATTGCCTACAACACCGTTACCATTAACCCAACTGCCAATCTCGATACAGGCACATCCTATTACCTAGAGGCAAGCAATACAGCCATTACCGATCATGCAGGCAATGCTTGGGCAGGCTTGACAGGTGCAACCGCCTATGACTTCACGACGCTTGTACCGACTCCTTTACCTAAAGTACTGATTACAGAAGTCAACTCAAACTCCACAGGTGGTGACTTTTTCGAGATCTACAACTACGGCACAACGGCGATCGACCTGACTGGCTGGAAATGGGACGATGATTCGGCAAACTTTTCAGACTCAGCCGCTGCTGTCCTTTCTGCTACGACCTTGAGCTTGAACCCTGGAGCAAGCCTCATTGTAGTCAATACCACCGATGCAGCAGCGTTTCGCACGGCTTGGGGACTTTCCACCGGCACGGCGGTCATCGCCACGGGAGGCCCTGGGCTAGGCAGTGCGGACGCGGTGGCACTGTTTGATGCCAATGGTCAACTGGTGACAGGCTTCAATTACAAAACTACGACTATTAACGCATCTGATGGCAGTGTGATTCAGCCCGTATCTCGTACAGATGATTCTGCTGTAGTGGCGGGTCACGCGGGTGTAGCAGTTGGTGCAACCGCTGGTGCCAACTCTGTTTCTGCTGTTTGGGATGGTCAGTCTACCACTGCTCCAAAATATACCTATGCCCGAACGGGTCAGCTTGGGGTGTTGACCCAAAGTCCTGCCACCAATGGGGTTGGCTCACCTGGGTTGAGCAGTACAGTTATTACCAAAATCCATGATATTCAAGGCAGTGGTGCCACGGCTGCTCTGACGGGAACCCTAGCGATCGAAGGCATTGTCACCCGCGCTTTCCAAGGTTCCACCAAACTCAACGGCTTCTACGTCCAAGAAGAAGATGCTGATGCTGATAGCAACTCCGCAACTTCCGAAGGCATCTTTGTATACGATCCTAGCGGACTTTTCACTGGTGCAGTGGGGCGTAAGGTTCAGGTCACGGGAACCGTTAGCGAATACACTTCTAGCTCAACTAACATCGCTGGGACTGGCAACAGCAGCCTGACCCAACTCACCATTGCTAGTGTGGTTGACTTAGGAGCAGCAGATCTTCCCTCCATCACCAATGTCGTATTACCTGTAGTGGATACAACAGCATTGGAACGCTACGAAGGGATGCTGGTCAATGTCAGTTCTAGCAGTGGGGCCTTAACCGTCACGGAAACCTTTAAGCTCGGTCGCTATGGTCAAGTTGGTTTGTCAGGTGGCGATCGCTTAGACCAATTTACTCAAGTCAATGCCCCTAGCGTCACTGGCTATGCCAACTATTTGGCTAATCTCCAAGACAACTACATCATTCTTGGATGACGGTAGCAGCACCCAAAACCCAGATCCCACGATTCATGCCCGTGGTGGTCAGCCCTTGAGTGCCACAAATACACTTAGAGGGGGCGATACGATCGCCAGTATTAGTGGCGTTCTTGATGAGCGTTTTGAAGGTTATCGAGTGCAAACAACCACTCCAGCTAACTTTGTTGCCAGCAATCCTCGTTCAACCACACCTCCAGTAGTCGGCGGTACTCTTCGGGTTGCCAGTGCCAACCTACTCAACTTCTTTAATGGCAATGGATTGGATGCTAACAGCGATGGGTTGATTGATGGCGGCTTCCCCACTTCTCGCGGAGCCAGCAATGCAACCGAATTAAAACGCCAAATCGACAAAACCGTTCAAGAAGTTCTGGGCTTGAACGCCGATGTTTTCGGCTACAACGAAATGGAAAATGACGGCTTTGGTTCTGCCAGCGCTGTACAGCAATTGGTCAATGCCCTCAATGCCGCCACTGCTCCTGGCACTTACGCCTTTGTGACCCCACCTGCTTCGGCTCTGAGTGGCGGTCTTTTTGGTGGTGACGAAATCACCGTTGGCTTCATTTACAAAACCAACGCGGTGCGAATCGCCCCTGGCACTAATGCTGCTGCCCTCACCACAGGCATCTTCGCCCAAGATACGGGAAATCGGGTGCAACGTCCGGCACTGGCGACCACCTTTGAACGCTTAGCCAACGGCACGCCAACCAACGAAACTTTTACCGCCGTCATCAACCACTTCAAATCTAAGGGATCGGCAGCGAACTTGAATGGTGATGCTGACCAACTGGACGGTCAAGGTCAGTCCAATGCCACTCGTACTGCGGCGGCACAACAATTGGCAGCATGGTTAGCCACCAACCCCACTGGCACTGCTGATTCTGATTATTTAATTTTGGGCGACCTCAACGCCTACCGTTTGGAAGACCCCATCACTACGCTGACCAACGCAGGTTACACCAGCCTGTTCGGTCCCGAATCCTATTCCTACCAGTTTAATGGTCAGTGGGGTTCGCTAGATCATGCACTGGCAAGCGGCAGTCTGAACAGCCAAGTAACTGGTGCGGCAAAGTGGCATATCAACTCTGATGAGCCGACCGTCCTAGATTACAACACCGAGTTTAAGTCTGCTGGTCAGGTCAGCAGCTTCTACAGCGTTGATCCCTTCCGCACCTCCGACCATGATCCGATCGTTGTTGGGCTAAATCTGAACAGTGCGCCGACCAATATCGCCCTCAGTGCCACTGCCATTAATGAGAATGTCGCGGCTAACAGTGCAATCGGTACTTTCACTACTACCGATCCAACTATCGGTGATACTTTCTCCTACAGCTTTGTGGCTGGAACTAATGACAATGCTGCTTTCACAATTAGCGGCAATCAATTGCTGATTAATGCTGCTCCTAACTTTGAGGCTAAATCTAGCTATAGCGTAGTTGTGCGTTCCACTGATAATGGTGGTCTTTACACCGATAAAACCTTCACCGTTAGCATTAACAATGTTAACGAAGCGCCGGTCAACATTAATCCAATTGCTAGCCAACAAGCTCAAAACGGTAAAGCATTCTCCTTCGTTTTACCGAGTAATATCTTCGCTGATCCTGATGCGGGCACTACTTTGAGCTATGCCATCACTCAGAAACCCACTTGGTTGAACTTCGATAGCAATACGAGAACCTTCTCTGGGACTCCTACAGCTACGGGGACAAATGCCATTTCCGTCCAAGCTAGCGATGGCACTTTAACTAGTGGATTGGCGAACTTCAATATAATTGTCACAGACCAAGTAAATATTAATACTACTCAGTCGGACCAAAACGGAACTGTCTTGACTGGAGCCACTGCCAACATCATCGCCTGTGGTAATAACAACGACAATATTAACGCTTCAGCAACTACTGGAAATAATAACTTCAGTGGTGGTGGCGGTGACGATATATTAACCGGTGGTTCGGGTAATGACATCATCGACGGCGGCACTGGCAATGACACTCTCACGGGTAATGCTGGTGTGGATCGTCTTTATGGTGGCGATGGCATTGATACCCTCATCGGTGGTACTGGCAAGGATTTACTGGTTGGTGGCGGTGGTGCAGATTTATTCGTTTTGGGAACCCTTGGCGTGGATAGCGATACCATTCAAGATTTCAGTCAATCTCAAGGAGATCGCATTGGCTTGAATGTTGGCATTACTTTCGGTGTTGGTGGTTTTGCTATTACGCAAAATGGGACTAAAACGGAAATTCGCAATGGCAGCGAACTGTTAGCCACTTTGCTCAACTACAACAATACGCTAAATGCTTTGACAGCGGCTAACTTTGTGGCTTATCCCTAAGCTAGTTCAGTTCTAAACCTTTGCTAAATTTACCCTCATCCTAGCTCTTTCCAACCAATGGAGAATGCTTAGGGATGAGGGTAAATTTTATGCTATCCTCACAAGGGTTTTATGGGGAAATTGCAGTAAATACAAGCACTTGCTCTGCAATAAATTGGGGGCTAAAAGCTTAAGCCCGTTGAAACAGGTTGTTTTAAGGCTTTCTCTAGTCAGTTTTAACCGACTTTCTGCTTTGAGCCAAGAACTTTAGTTTTTGGTTGATTTGCGTAAGTCCTAATCATATGCAAACAGTCCGATTCTGATCTTGATTCACTATAAACATAAAAATTTACCCTCATCCTAGCTCTCTTCCCTAAAGGCAGTCTAAAGAAGAGTTGAAGATGAGGGTAGTTAATTCGTGTATGAAAAAATATGTTCTATAACTCATGTTACGCAGAAGGTTATAAGACCCTCACCCCTAGCCCCTCTCCCAAAAAGGGAGAGGGGAACAAGGAAAAAGCTAAAAATGGCTCTTGCTCCCCTTCTCCTGCTCTGGGAGAAGGGGCTGGGGGATGAGGGCAGATTTTCTATCTGCGTAAGGTGAGTTCTATAATTCCTAGTAAATTCTCTTACCCGTAGCCAGACGAGAAAGAATACTAGTAATTAAGATCATCAGCACTAAAACTAGGGAACCAGCCCATGCCAATTGTTGTTGGTTAATAAACTGAGGACCACCCGGCACAATGGCAAAATTATATACAAGTACCCCTAATGAAGCGGTTTTCTCGAAAATTCCATTGGACCAGAACTGACTGAATAATGCGGTAAAGATCAGAGGTGCTGTTTCTCCTGCGGCCCGCGCCACTGCCAACATCGCCCCTGTGATGATTGCCGGTAAAGCTGCGGGCAAAACCACAAAGAAAACCGTTTGGAAGTTGGTTGCACCAATCCCTACGGCTGCTTGACGAATCTCTTGGGGTACTAATTTCAAACTTTCTTCGCTAGTGCGAACAATAATTGGCAGCATTAATACCGATAAGGCTACACCACCAGCAAAAGCGGAAAAGCCCAACCCTAGGGAAAATCCGCCTTTAATTACAATAATGCCGTAAGTAAATACACCAACGACGATGGACGGAACGCCACTCAAAACGTTTGTGGCAAAGCGAATCCAGAAAACAATGGGCTTTTTCTCGCCAAATTCAGAGACAAAAATTGCTGCCATAATCCCAAAGGGAACACTGATTACAGCCGCAATGCCAACCATAAGCAATGTGCCAATGATGGCATTACCAAAACCACCACCTTCGATGCCAGGGGCCGGTGGTAGTTGAGTGAAAACACCGAAGTTGATCCGGCTCGCACCTTTGATAATTACATAAGACAGTACTGCCGTAAGGGCCAGCATGGCGAAAACTGATGCACTAACCGTAAGGCCAGTCATCAGATTACCAAAAAGCGTGCGCGGTGAAGAAGTATTACGCTTTAAGCTTTCTATGGGCGAATTGCTGGATGGGTGATTTTGAGGTTCAGTGGTCATAAGGGAAGAAAAACCTAGGAATGTGACATCAGAAAATTACAGTAGTTGCGGAGACGAACTTTGCTGTAGTTAAGCCAAAATCATGATCACCATCACTTGATTTTTTGGACGCGCATGATCAGTAATTCGGCAAAAATATTAACTAATAGGGTTAAACCAAATAGAATCAACGCGGCATACATTAATGCGGAAATCTGTAAATCAGAAGCTTCGGCAAATTCGTTAGCTAGTTTGGCGGCAATCGAATTGGAAGGAGCCAAAATAGAAGCATTAATCTTGGCGGAGTTACCAATCAACATGGTGACAGCCATAGTCTCGCCCATCGCTCTACCCAAGGCGAGCATGATTGCCCCCACAATCCCAGAAAAAGCCGCTGGGATTAAAACTTGAATGATGGTTTCCCAACGGGTAGCGCCCAAACCCATAGAAGCTTGACGCATATCTTTAGGTAAGGAAATCAAAGCTTCGCGAGAAATTGACGCAATAGTGGGTAAAATCATCACTGCCAAAACTACGGCCGCTGGCAGCATCCCAGTGCCGCTAAGCGGTGTGCTAAATAATGGAAACCATTTAAAATTGTTATAGAGAAAATCACCCACAGGCTTGATAATAGGGATTAAAACAAAAATTCCCCATAGACCATAAACCACACTGGGAATTGCTGCGAGCAGTTCTACCAAAAATACAAGGGCTTCTTGCGCTTTGGGAGGTAAAAAATCAAACTGTTCACTCAAAATGACCGCAACACCAATGCCAATAGGCACGGCAATCAATAAAGCAATAAAAGAGCTAACCAGTGTGCCATAAATCTGTGGTAAGACTCCATAAGCATTTCTAGTCACATCCCAATCACTAGAAAATAGGAAGCCGATCCCATATTTACCAACCGCTGGTAAAGCATCTATCCCTACTTTAATAATCATGGAGATTAAAACTAGGGGAATACCAAGCCCAAATATGCGGGTGAGCCAGACAAAGCCTTGATCCAGATTTTGGGAAAGATCAGAGCGATGGGGCAATCTAATTTCTGTGTTTAAAGGTTCAGAACTCATTGATGCAAATTTTGACGATGAATTAGGATCAAATTTCTAAAATCGATGCTAGGTTATGCCAAACAGGGCAAGCCAGAGACTACTCTCTTCTAGGCTTAACCCTGTTTTAGCGTAAAGATGCAAGGGGCAATTTACTACTAGATCATGACTAGGAGATCGTAGCAATCACAGGCTTGATCTTAGTCACAACCTCGGCAGGTAAAGGAATATAACCTAAATCTGCGCTGGTCTTTTGTCCTTCGGTGATAGCCCATTCCAACATGGCTTTAATCACTTCTGCTTTTGCTGGATCGTCATACTTCTTGTAGACCAACAACCAAGTATAAGAAACAATGGGGTAAGCACCGTCACCTTTGGGATCTGCTTCAAAAGAGATTAAACTGGCTGGTAGCTCAATGGATGCAAGGGACTTTGAACCACTTTCGGGATCAGCCTTGATATATTTGCCAGCTTTATTTTCGATGGTGGCAAAGGAAATCTTGTTCTGTACCGCATAGCCATACTCAGTGTAACTGATTGCACCAGCAGTTTGCTGTACTTGAGCCGTTACACCTTCATTGCCTTTAGCACCAGTACCTGTGGGCCATTGCACTGATTTGCCTTCCCCAGGACCAGATTTCCACTCGGCACTCACTGCACTCAAGTGCTTGGTGAATACACCGGTAGTACCACTGCCGTCAGAACGATAAACTACGGAGATGGCCAAGTCAGGCAGCTTCACACCTTCATTGAGCTTGGCAATTGCTGGATCATTCCACTTGGTGATCTTGCCTAAAAAGATATTGCTGTAAACTTCGCGACTCAGCTTGATTTCTTTAACATCGGGGACATTGTATGCCAACACAATGCTACCTGCGGTTACCGGTAGCAATACTGCACCTTTAGCAACTTTGGCAATTTCATCTTCTTTCATGGCGGTGTCGCTAGCACCAAAGTCAACCGTACTACCAATAAACTGTTTTACACCAGCGCCGCTACCAACGGACTGGTAACTAATTTGCACATTGGAGTACTTTTTGTTAAAGTCAGCAAACCAGCGTTGGTATAGGGGGGCAGGGAACGAAGCTCCAGCACCGCTAAGGGTTACAGTCTTGCCACCAGCTAATTGTGCGCCTCCAGATGCACCGCCAGCAGCGGGCTTATCAGCAGCACCAGAGGTTGATGTCGCCGGACTAGGGCTAGGTGCAGGCGCAGGGGTAGAGCAAGCTGCCAAGGCAAAGCCAACACCACCAAGGGATAAGTAGAGTGCCTTACGGCGAGATAGTTTTAAGCTAGGGCGCATAGTGATGATTTTGATGAAACGATGTGATGTTTTATTAGGGTGAATTTCTTGAGATTACTGAATCAATAAAGGCTTAAATAACACGATATTTAGATGATGCAATTTTAAGCCCAATTTTACGGTCAGCTATCGGGGTATTACTCTAATAAAACCATAGAGTGTATAACTGCTGAGAGACATTTTTAGGCGCAGTTCAGGGGTTAAAAACTTGCAGCTAAATACAAGATTTTAATCAGCAAGACTCAAGTGATGATACTACCTTAAGGTAAAGGATAGGTTAAGGTAAAAGCCCAATTCAAAGAGATGCTTATATTGCTAGATCATGACCTCTATCAAATTAAATTTATGCAGTTTTATGGTAAGGATTTGCGATAAGTTTTAGTTCATGAGTGTTAATAATTCAGCGAAAATTAATGTAATATCAAATAAAATTAACTGATAAGCGCCTTCCTAAAAATTCTTATGTTCATCTAATACAGGGCTATCCTAGTCAAAAATTATTCGCATAAGTTGGGGAATCAATTATTTAAATAGCGTAAATTTGATATAGTGATTGATCAATTTCAAAGACAATTGGTAGGGCAATTCAAAAAGCAGTTAAAAGTAATAGCATTTTATGAGTAGTATTTTTAGCTTTTTAAAAGCAAATAAGTAAGGGGAGTGCAAATCTATGAGTTATAAAAACATATTGAATTTCTGACTTGCAATACATATTTAAAATATATGCTTCGAGTATATGCTTCGAGATTTATCTGATGGCGTAAGGTTAGATTTGTGGTTTTTCTGTAGGATTCATTGTTGTTGCCAAATAAAGGGGCTTTCTCTTGACTAATTTACAACTGGTTGAGAAATTGGCATGGGTCACAAGTCCAAGATGGAAAGTTCATCTCTAGAAGCTAGTTGATCCGTAATTCAATTTATAATTCAATTTCTGAGAGCTTCGATAAATAAGGCGATCAATGTCAGCATCATTCAGCCTAAGCTAGTGCGCCAGAGGGTTTGCCAGATGAGAGGGAAATTAGGCGATCGCATAGAAAATCAAGGTGTTATTATCAGTGTTCGTTACAATGGTCAAAAAGCACTGATTCGTACTTCTCCTGCAAGTTTGTTAGCTGGGCAAATACCGTCAAAAGTAAAGAAATTAGTTGTCGAGTGGGCGAATTTACATCAAGCAGAGCTTTTAGAGAACTGGGAACTAGCAACGAAAAATAAACCTTTAAAGACAATTGAACCTTTGGAATAATTATGCTACAAGATATTTTGATGGTGAAACCATTTACGGATTACAAACTCCATTTGCAGTTTGAAGATGGCATGGAGGGAGTTGTTGACTTGTCAAAAATGATTGAGTTTACTGGTGTTTTTGCGCCATTAAAAGATAGAAATTTTTTTGAGAGTGTATATATAGATCCTGAATTGGGAACTATTCAATGGGCAAACAATGCTGATTTAGATCCTGATGTGCTTTATGCGGCGGTTTCAGGTCAGGAGATCCCAAATTTTGATGCGATGGTTTCTACTGTGGAAGGAGATGTGATCAAGCTCTATCGCCCTCGTAATGCAAGATTGGGAAAAATTACTGTTCAGGATACGATCGCTAAGCGACAAGTGCAGATTGATTTGCCAGAAAGTGAATATGCGATCGCGACTTCTGCTCATCAACAAAAAAAGTTAATTATTTGCTACGGAAATTTGATTAAGAAAAGCCGTTTGCTGAAGCTTGAAAATCCTCACAGTTTGGCGATTTTGGATTAGAGTTTATTTTTTGCTTCACTTTTTAAGCCTTCGAGAAATAAGGCGATGACTGTTAGCATCATTAAGCCTAAGCTAGTGCGCCAAAGGATTTGCCAGATGAGGGGGAAATATAGAAATAGCAATTTTGCTATATCGGTATTACGATAGCAATACAGAATTTACAGATAAGAAAAAGAACCTCACTTAGCAAGGTTCTTGGAATTTGGCTAGTTACTACAGAATAGAGAATAAAACCTAGTTAAAGAGCAGTTTTTGTAGCTTTCTGACTACTGCGGTTCACGATCCGTTTTACCCCAAAGAGGAAAGCTACAGCTATACCAGGCAATAGACCTGGTAATGGCACTGGTTTATTGGGCACATTATAGCTAATACTACCGTTGGCATGAAGTGCTGATTGATCACCAGGAATGGTCATAGGTCGGACAGGAGCAAAAGGATTAGAGCCATCGAATGTGTTGTTGAATAGGAATCTTAAAATGTTGCGCCCTGCCTGAAATTTACTGGAATCATCAAATGATAATGGCGTGAAATTACTGATAAAAGTGGTAGGCTTTTGTTGAAAGTTCCCATCTGTCATTGCCCCTTGTACAGGAACATTAGTCTCTCTATCAAACAACTTACGTGATCCTAAAACATGACCATTCAGGTCAGCAGTTACCTGATCATCTGCTCCAATTGTAATATTGAGTTTTGCATCAGAAAACTTCTCAGGAAAAGAAAACTCGCGGAAAAAATATACAACACCTTTAAAAGATTCACCTGAAGGTACTCTAGGATCAGATGGAATATTGGATGTGTTATCACTATTGATCCAAAGACGGAGACTATTCCCGTTAATACGTGCAGCGTTATAACGGGGAGATGAAAAATTACCGTCAAAGTTAAAACTCCATCCTTGCGATGCTTCATCAAAAGATTGAGTGATCGTGCCAGCAGTAACTGATTCAGGTTGAACAAATTGAGGAAGCAATACAGATACAGCTACCGGCACAGCAATCATGCAAACGTGTCTGGACGATGTAATCATTTTACATTCACCATGAAAAGATATATCAGTCAAACCCTATGATTAAGATTTGAATTCTGTAGATATAGTTTAGGAGAAACTATTAGAACAATTACAAATAT
The DNA here is from genome assembly GCA_037130765.1 of Pseudanabaena sp. ELA607. Taxonomy (GTDB): domain Bacteria; phylum Cyanobacteriota; class Cyanobacteriia; order Pseudanabaenales; family Pseudanabaenaceae; genus JBAXSK01. The sequence continues at coordinate 33,086 of JBAXSK010000001.1, read as the reverse complement.
GCAAAAATGCACTACCCAAGACACTTGTGCAAAAACGCACAAACAAAAATGCACATAAATTTTGTCTAGTGCAATGCCGACTTACTCACAGCTTAATCCAGTAAAATATCAGGCAAGAATTGGTATTTATCCCTTATGCCAAAATTCCTGATTTAACATGGAGTCGATATCACATCCAAATTGCCATGTATCGGGTAATTGATACTGTGGATAATTCCCTTGTACATCTTTAACTGCAACCTTGAAACATTTATCAAAGCTTTCGACAAAGTGACGCTTGAGACTTGGCGATTGTTCGAGAATTTGTTCTAACTCAAATCTTTGAGTTCTAATTGTTACTTCCCATCCTCTAAATTCGTTGGGCATGTCCACATAACAACGCTTGAGAAGATGCTCAATAAGAGTTTTCAGACAACTAGCAACCTCCCGCTTATCTCTACCTGCCAAACCCTCTAACTCCTCTATCAAATTTTCAACATCAACATTTTGCAAATCACCGGATCGCAATTGAGCGATTACTGTCTCTAGCCACAGATTAAGATCGGTGTCATAAAGTGTTTGTTTTACTATTGCCTGAGTCATGATCTTTTTGCGTTTTTTATTGGTGCGATCACTTAACTTTTCTATAGCTATATAGTATCATGGGCATTGTCGGCTGCAAGGGCTTAGTGATGGGGCAAGATGGACAAACAGCAGTTTTTAGCTAAGTTTGAAGAATTGCAAAAACCTGTCAATGACAAATTATTGACTTTTGTAAATCTTTTGATCCGTGATGGAAAAACTAAGAAAGAAATAGCAAAAGCTATACGCAAAAGACAAGATGTATGTAATCCTGAAGATACTACTATCGTATCTCACAGACTGAAAGAGGTGTGCAATCACTTCGGCATAAAATTTGGACGTGGAAATTCACATCAGGATAATTTGGTTTATTTATTTCGGCAACATATGCCAGATTTTGTTCACCCCGATATTAGTCCTGATGGAGTTGATAGCGAAACATTAAGCCGCCCCCACCCCCCAACTAATTCCCAAAATATCCTTACTCCCAATCGCACTCAAGAAGTAACAACACTTGGAAGCGATCGCAATAGTCATGGAAATAACATAGTCCAAAATGTGCGAGACAAAGTTAGAGATTGGATTGAGCTACGGTGTGAGGATATTCGATTTGCTGATGGTCAACATAGAAATGTTAAGGATTTTCATGTTGAAATTTCTTGCGACTCAAACTCTAAGAGGCGTATGCCTTTGATTGATTGTCTAAAAAGCCACTACGAGCAAAGTAAAACAATCATAAAACCGATCGCTTTGCTAGGAAAAGCAGGTGCAGGTAAGACAAATTCTCTGAAATTCTTAGCAATGCACTGTATTACAGGTGAACTATTTCCTGATTTAGTACCTTTTTACTTTAAACTTAGGACTGAAGATTGGCAGAGTACAGAAAAATCAAAAATATTTGATGTGATTGTCAACAGTTGGAACCCGTTAGGAGTTTCACCAGAAGAAATAGAGTATATTTTAAATAAAGGAAATCTATTAATTTTATTAGATGGTCTAGATGAAGTGTCAATGGATTACAGGCAGAAAGTAGAAAAATACATTGATGAATTTATTTTAACCAAATACCCTCGAAATAAAGCTGTGATTACCTGTCGTTCGGCATCAGCAAAACGAGATGATTCTAGATACTTGTATATTAATATTGTTGATTTGGATGATGTAGCTATTGAGAGCTTTATTAAACAATATTATCAAGAATATAAAGATAAACACTATACTGATAGAACATCTAATGAATTAATTTCTGCAATTCAAGATAAAAATAAATCTCAAATCAAAGCCTTGGCTCAAACCCCCATTAATCTCACTTTAATTTGTAAGACATTTTTTAAGAATGGAAAACTTGCCGATAAACGCTATCAGCTTTATGAGTATGCGTTTGATGTTTTAGTACATGAGTGGAATAAAAATAAAAATTTTACATCTAAATCAAATAATAGCTTTAATGATTTTGTTTTGTATTTAGCAAGACAAACATTTAAAGAGAAGAAAGATTTTTTAGAATATGAATTGCAACGATACCTAAATGAATTTCTTGGCATTAACAGCTTGCAAGGTTTGAGTGATGAGGAAAATTGTACAAGAGAGCTATTGCACGACCAAATTACTAATAGAAGTGGATTGCTAACTATAGATCATGATGAATACTATTTTGGACATTTGACTTGGCATGAATATTTTGTTGCGAGAGATATTGCGAATCGTGTTGAAAATGGTACTGAAGATCTTCAGAAACTGTTTATGAATCTTGGTGATCGCCAATGGCGTGAAATTTTCTTGTTTACAGTTGAAATGTTATCCGAGCCAAATAGTTTTTTACAGCAAATGGAAGATACAATCACTGCCATAATTGTGGGATATCCATATTTACAAGAAATACTATTAAGCCTACTCAAAAAATCTCAGACTATTGAAGGAAAAACAAAGTATGGGGAGGCAACAATTAGAGCAATAACTATAGAAGACATTTTAAATGATTATACAGATACAAATTGTTCTAACCCAAATTCTATAGGAAATGAATTGCTTATAGACAATCAATTGGAGGGGATATTGTCAATTACAGCTAAAAAGAATCTTGAAATAGAAAAGGAAACACGAGATGGTCTTTACATAATGCTTGATCGTCTAGTTGAATGTCAATTAGATATAGATTTACCAAGAGCAATGGATTATTCAAAATCAAATAATGATCGCCTTCAACTTCATGAAAATGCACCGAGACTTCCTCACAACCGAAGCTATATAATAAAAGCAATTGAATTAGCAGAATATTTGGGATATCACGAATTAGAGAATTCTCTTAAAAATTTGGAGCAGCATATACCGCAATCATTTGGAATCGATGGCGATCAATGGGATGGTTCAGAAGCTTGTCATTTATGGGCTGAAGACCTACGAAAAGTTATGATTGAACATCGTCAGATCGGGCATGACTGGCAAAACCCAAAAAACGGAATGACTTCTGAAGCAAGGCAAGCATTAAAGAATTATTACAATGCCAATACAATTTTAGCTGAATGCCTAAATCTTACCGATCCACCAAACGCCAGTCAAGAAATGAAAGCAAAAAGACGAGCAAATCTTTTGCTGCCGATCTCTGAAATTGAAAGGCGAAAAAGTCTTCAAATAAATCATAAAAGTGGAACAAATTGATCGTGTTAAAAAAACCATAGGAGGAAATATTCAATGAATACTCAATTAGTCGATTCGATCGCCCAGTTAATCAAGTCCCTCCCCGAAGAAGATCGCTCATTACTAAGAGACAAGTTACTAACTGACCTCTTCAGCCCAATTCCCAACACCCAAATATCCCCGTCTCAACCCGAATTCCCCAAACAAGAACCTAACCAAAACTTAGCCCACCTATCAACCCTAAGCGATCAACAAATAATCACCCTCACCGAACTTCAGATGGAACCATCTCAAGATCAAAGATTAAGTCAACTCTTACAAACCCAACAAGAAAGAACCCTGACCACAGACGAGCAATCCGAACTAGAAATGTTAATGGAAATTTATCAAGCAGGACTACTTCGCAAAGCCCAAGCCTTAAATGAAAGCGTCAAACGTGGACTAAGACAACCATTAAGCGCATGAGTAGCAAGATTTCCGAAGAAACTAGAGCTAGGGTTCGGACAGCAGCAAAAGATTGCTGTGGCTATTGTCGTAGTCAGCAAAAATATGTTTTGGGAATGCTAGAAATTGATCACATTATTCCCAAATCTCAAGGCGGAACGGATGACGAAAAGAACCTATGGCTCGCCTGTAGATTATGCAACAACTTTAAAGGAACTCAAACCCATAGACAAGATCCAGAAACAGATCGTTTAGTGCAGTTATTCAACCCTCGCACCCAAAAATGGCATCGACATTTTACTTGGTCAGAAGATGGTACATATATTGTCGGGCGTACAGCCTGTGGACGCGCTACAGTTCTGGCTTTGCAACTTAACAATACCTGTGCATTGATGGTTAGACGAGAATGGATTAGCGCAGGTTGGCATCCTCCGAAAGAAACTTAGACTAAAATTGATTAACAAAGCCTTTGAGCAAGGAGCGATGAAATGAATACTCAATTAATCACAAACATTAATCTCCCCATGTCACAGATTCGAGAATTTTGTCAGCGTTGGCAGATCGTCGAATTTGCCCTCTTTGGTTCCGTCCTGCGCGATGACTTTCGACCCGATAGTGACATCGATTGCTTGGTCGTATTTGCTCCTAACTCACAAAATAGTCTTCTAGACTTGGTAACAATGGAATGGCAACTAGAAGATATATTTCATCGAAAAGTTGACTTAGTTAGCAAGCAAGCCGTTATAGACAGCCCAAATTGGATTCGACGCAAAGCAATTTTAAATACTGCACAGGTGATTTATGAAACGAGATCCAGCCTATCTGCTTGATATTGCCACAGTCTGTTCTAATATTGCTGAACTGATGGAAGGAGCTACCAAGCAACAATTTTTAGCAGAAAAGCGCATTCACTTTTCGGTTGTATACGAAATTGCGATTTTGGGAGAAATCGTCAAACGCCTATCGCCTGAATTTCGAGAAGCCCATCCAGAAATACTATGGAAGCAAATCGCGGGAATGCGCGATAAACTAATACACGATTATAATCAAGTTGATTTGAACTTAACTTGGCAAGTTGCAAATTCACAAATCCCTAATCTTCTAGAATTTATACTACCGCTTTTACCAACAGAAGATAACGCAGAACTTGATTGATATCATTTACAAAGCCTTTGGGGGAAACATACAATGAATACTCAAATAGTTGATGCGATTTAAGAGAATAGTTAAGCGCATGAGTAACACAAAGACTTTTGATACAATGGGAATAACTTCAATCAAAAACAGCTTATGCCAATCATTTCAGAATTTTATGGAATTACAATCAGGGTATTCTATGACGATCCTACCCCACCACATATCCATGCATCCTATGGCGAACATGAAATCATTGTCGGTATCTCACCGATCTCCATCATCAAAGGCAAGGTTCCTAATCGAGTGCGATCGATGTTTTTAGAATGGATTGCCTTACATCAACAGGAACTAATGGAAAACTGGGAACTTTGTCAATCAGGAAAATCACCTCACAAGCTAGAACCTTTAGATTAGAGAAAATAACCATGTATAAAATCAGTCGAGTCTCGCCAATTGAGAACTTCAAGTTAGTTCTAGAATATTCTGATGGAATAAGCGTTGTAGCTGATTTCATCCCAGTGATTCAACAAGGCAAGGTATTTCAACCACTTCAAGAACCTAACTTTTTTGCTAAAGTCAGTTTAGACAAAAAAGGTCGATATATTTACTGGGAAGGTGAGATAGAGTTTTGTGCTGATGCTTTAAGAATGAAAGGCACAGTAATTGATGAAGGTAGAAATAGTCCAATTTATTCACACACTGAAGCTCTAGCATTTCTAGATAAATAGAATCAAAGTCCAATACCAGCAATACTTTTTCCAGAAAATGAACCCAACTTTAAATAATATCCAGCCAACATTGCACGAATTAAAACTAGGCTTAAAGGAGCTATATGGTGATCGCCTAGCCTACATAACGCTCTATGGCTCTCAAGCAAGAAACGAAGCAACCCCAGACTCTGATATTGATATACTTGTAGTCCTGCACGGTAAAGTTAAACCCTGCGATGAAATTAGTAACACAGGCGAAATCATCTCAAAAATCTCTCTCCAATATGACACCGTTGTAAGCTGTCTATTTATCAATGAAAAAGAATATCTAAATCACATTAGCCCATTATTATTAAACATCCGCCGAGAAGGAATTAACCTCTATGACCACAGACAAAGACGAACTCTTACAACAAGCACGTGATAGCCTCGCCGCCGCCAAATTACTTCTGAATAATGGATATGCAGGATACTCCGCCGCCCGAAGTTACTACACCATGTTCTATGTGGTTTCTGCCATCTTGTTAGACAAAAATCTTTCCTATTCAAAACACTCTGCTGTGATCTCAGGTTTTGGTCGCGAATTCGTTAAAGAAGGCGAAGTGCCAACTCATTTTCATCGCTACTTAATTGAAGCACAGGAGCTAAGACAAATGGGCGACTACGGAAAATCAAATGAAGTAACTCTTGACAAAGCGGCTGAACAGATCGTTTATGCCGAAGAGTTTTTTGAGCAGAGAGAAAATTGACACGATTTAAGAGAATCGTTAAGCGCATGAGTAACACAAAAACTTTTGATATAATGAAAGCAGATTTTATGAAAAGCATTCACCAAGGTAAATGTTATGCCCCTATTAAACCTTGAGTATATAACTAACCAAGAAGGACAGCCCACCGCAGTTGTCATTCCCATCGAGATTTGGCGGCAACTTTTACCCACCGACAACATCTCTCTAGAAAATCTTAGCGAAGCCATAGAAGATTATTGTCTCAATAAAGCAATGGATGAAGGTAAAAACACTCCTCTTTACTCCCCTGCCGAAGCTCTAGCCTTTTTAGAGGATTAAATTGGAAGACTAAAATGGAAGTAAAGTATCGCCAGTCATTTTTAAAAGACCTCAAAAACCTGAAAGGCTCATCAGTATATCAACGCATCTATGAAATTGCCTTTACAACTTTGCCTGAAGCTAAGAACTTAGAGGAACTATCGAACATAAAAGCCATGCAAGGATATTCAACCCGTTACCGCATTAGAGTTGGTGACTATCGCATTGGCATAGAAATTTCTGGCAATACAGTAGAAGTCATCCGCACATTACACCGCAAAGAATTTTATCGTTACTTCCCTTAGAAAAATGATCGTAAGTTTTATTGCAAGTTAGACAAGCCTTTGGAGGAAACACACAATGAATACTCAAATAGTCACAAATATTAACCTCCCCATGCCACAGATCCGCGAATTTTGTCAGCGTTGGCAGATCGTCGAATTTGCCCTTTTTGGTTCCGTTCTGCGCGATGACTTCGGCTCAAATAGTGACATCGATTGCCTAGTGAAGTTTTCTGAAAAATCTGACTGGAGCTTATTTGATCGCGTCCAGATGCAGCAAGAATTAACTTTAATTATGAATAGGAAAGTTGATCTAATTAATAAAAACGCGATCGAGCGAAGTCATAATTGGATACGCAAAAAAGAAATTTTGAATACCGCACAAACAATTTATGTCAACAAATAAAGACGTTTTATGTCAACAAATAAAGACGTTTTATGTCAACAAATAAAGACGTTACATCACTAATTGACATCTCTAAAGCTGCTTATAAAATCCTAGAATATAAGCAGGGCTTGAACAAAAGTGAGTTTATGGATGATGATAAAACTCAGTCATCTATTTTGTATCAACTCTTGATTATTGGTGAAGCTACTAAGAGGATTTCTCAGGAATTTAGAAAACAGAATTTAAACATTCCTTGCTCATTACAGCCTATTCCTCAATCATTAAGTATGATTTTGCACCAGAAAGATCGAAAGCTTGAAGTCTAGCTGTGTACTGAGTAAATCAGGCAAGGGCTGTAATGGCAGGCATGAGAGACAACTTAATCCATGATTATGATGATACTGACTTAAATGAAGTTTGGAAAACTACAAACAAAGATATTCCTGAACTATTCAAGTTAATTGAACCAATTTTGCCAAGTCAAGAATTCTAGTTTTTGATGCACAAAATGGAAGTGCTGAAACAAATTGAGAGAGTTAATCAAGCCTTTGAGCAAGGAGCGATCAAATGAATACAACTTTAAATAATATCCAGCCAACACTGCACGAATTGAACCTAGGCGAATTATATGGTGATCGCGTCAAAGTTACGCTTTCTGGTAATGTGATAAAAACTAATTACGCAAAACTATGCGCAAATTAATTCGAGGCTTAAGGGAATTTAAAGATCATCACTTTCCCGCCCATTTAGAACTATTTGAAAAATTGGGTATGAGTCAAAAGCCCAAGGTACTTTTTATTACCTGCTCTGACTCGCGCATTGACCCTAATTTGCTCACCAAAGCCGAAGTGGGTGAACTTTTCATTATGCGCAATGCCGGAAATATTATCCCTCCCTATGGCACAAACATCAGTAGCGAAGGGGCAACCCTCGAATATGCTATTCAATCTCTAGAAATAGAACAAATTATTGTCTGTGGTCACACCCATTGTGGCGCAATGAATGGCTTACTCAAACTCGATCACCTGCGGGAAGAAATGCCCTTAGTTTATGAATGGCTCAAACTTGCCGAAGGAACGCGGCGCTTAGTGAAAGAGAACTATAGCCACCTGACTAATAAGGAATTATTGGAAATCACCAGCGCTGAAAATGTGCTGACCCAAATTGATCACCTCAAAACCTATCCCATTGTGCGCTCTCGGCTTTATCAGGGGCGGTTAAATATTTACGGCTGGGTTTATAATCTCGAAACTGGCGAGGTTTTAGCCTATGATTCGGTGAGCCATTCCTATATACCGCCCCAACATCAGTTAGTTGATGAATTGCCCGATCCATCTCTAACTACATTAAGTACTGAATTCTTTGATTCCATTACCCACAAAGAATTAACCGAGTGACAGAATTGCTGAACTAACACGCCTGTGCCACCATGACAGAACGTAAGGTTTCTAAGCCTTTTTTGACTTGGCGTGATACTGTAACCGCACTAACTCCCAGCATCATAGCTACTTCTCTTTGGGGGCGATCTTCAAGGAACACGAATTCCATAATCATGCGGGTACGTCCTTCAAGATGATCTAAAGCTTGATGAATGCCTGACCAATCATGATGCTCATTATAGCTGTGGGGATCGGGCATCAACTCTAACAGGCTAGTGGCATCTTTATCATCTTGCTTAATTGGTGCATCTAAACTCAAAGGTTCGCGGTTTTGGTGGGCGAGGCGAATTTCTTGCCATTGTGCCGGAGTAATTTCTAAAGCGGCGGCTAATTCAGTCGTGGAAGGTTCCCGTCCCAAGGTAGAGCGCAGCTTTTGGGCTAGCCGTAAACCTTGCTGATAAATTTCTTGCCAACGGCGGGGCATTTTGACGGTGTTGGTTTTATCCCGCAAATAGTGTTGGATTTCGCCGCGAATGTAACGCACTGCAAATGAACTAAAAGCATAACCGCGCTCAATTTCAAACCGCTCAATTGCGCCCAGTAAACCCATCGCGCCAACTTGTAATAAATCTTCGTAAAGTTCTGTGTGAGGTTTAGCCCAAAAGCTGACTTCTTTGGTTACCAAACCCAAATTGAGGCGTACCAAGCGGTTACGGATCTGCGCTTGGGGGGCTTGGCGATATTGTTTGAGTAGGGTTAGGGTGGTGTTGCGGTCAGCGCTAGAGAAGGAAGCACTTTTGGTTGGGGGAGAAGTTAAGCTATACATGATCTCAGTTGGGGCGGTGCATCCCGTGCAGGTTGGTTGAACAGTTTTGCGGGTAAAAGTTTGGCAGGCAAAATAGACAAGTATTTAAGATATTTAGGGTAAATATTCACAATCTCTAGCGGCATATTTTGAGTATAGGTGGGTAACCTAATTAGATCACCTTGCAGGCTGTTAGGAGTTGCGGCTGGGGCAATGGGTGATTTACCTAACAGTGTGTTAGGTGAATTGTGGCGTAACTTCAGATTTAGTTAAATGTCTGCCAATTGATACAGTCGTTTCTAATTTGATGAGGCATCAATATTAACCACAAAAATTTCAACTACAAAAATTTACTAAGCACAAAAACTTTTAATCATCAAGAACTAGCACAGCGGACTCTGAATCATGGTGTACAACATCTCAATGCAACACACCAGAGGTAATTTTTTCCCAGATGCCAAGAGATCCCTTTGCACCAATTTTTCCTATAATCTTGGCTTGAGTTGATCATCAATCAAGGTTTATGCCGCAGGATTGTGTCAATATCAACACAGTTCGTTAAGCTGCGATCAAATTCAGTTTAATAAAATTAATTTGAGATAAACATCTTCAACCACGGCTGTTATGGCTCACCATGAGCAATGATCTTGACCACTTTGAGCAATTTTTTGCTGAAGCTGCCCAGCAATGGGATTTGGCGCGGCTTTATCATGACTTAGAAACCGCCGATGGTAAAGAACTTAAACCCTTTGAACGAGCTTGTTTACGCGGGTTGTTGTGCCGCTATCGTCCCGGACAAATTGCCTTTAAACTATCGTGGACTTCGGGAGCCTTGCGGGTTGAAATCAATAAAGGCTTGTACCGCATGATTGAAGCCCTGACCCAGCACCCCCTCAATACATTACGTTGGGAAAAAGTGCCTGATTGGTTAGATGCGGCAGGTTATCGCTTACAACGGGTTCCCAGTGTCGGCGATGGCTTTGCTTCAGGACAGCATTCCGTTTTACCAGAAAATGCCCGTCAGACTACTGTTGCCGCAGCCATGCCAGCGGTGGGATCTAGCGGAGCCTCTCGTGGGGTGCTAGTGGATTGGGGAGAAGCGCCAGATATTCCCCATCTCTACGGACGAGAAGCTGACTTATCAATTTTACAGCGCTGGATTATGGCGGATCGAGCGCGACTCGTCTCCATTTGCGGCATGGGGGGCATTGGCAAAACTAGTTTAGCGGTCAAACTAGTGGAAAGTTTGATTTCTGGTAGTCCTCCACTCAATGCCAATGTTCCGGCTTTTGAAGTGTGTATTTGGCGTTCCTTAAGAGGCGCACAACCCACCACGCAAATAATTACCGAATTATTACAAGGTTTGACGAAAGATAAACTGCCATCCCAGACAGTTTCAACTTTGATTGAGCAATTACGGCACAAGCGCTGCCTGATTATTTTAGACGATATGGAAACCATTTTACAAGATGGGGAATTAGTTGGCTCCTATCGTCCCGGATGCGATGGTTATGGGGAATTATTAGAACGAGTTGGTTCCGAAAGACATCAAAGTTGTGTGATTATCCTGAGTCGCGAACAACCCAAGGAAATTTCCGCCGCCCAAACTCCCGATGGTGCAACCAGAGCCTATCGCTTATCAGGATTAGGGCAACCAGGGGCTTTAGCTCTATTACAAGCGCGGGGTTTTACGGCATTTCCTACATCTGAAGGGATTGGCACTAATGGTTTAACCGCCCTAGTGCAGCAATATCGCGGCAATCCGGCAGCATTACGCATTGTGGCTACTACTATTCAAGAATTATTTAATGGAAATGTAACGGAATTTCTGCAACAAACCGGATTGGCTTTAGGAGATGTGTTACGCAGTTTATTATATCAGCAGGTGGCACGACTCTCAGATTTAGAGCGGTCAGTATTATATTGGTTAGCCCTAAAAAGAAGAGCTAGTTCTCTGGTTAATCTCAGGCGTGATCTGCATTCGCAGGCAGGTTCAGCCTTAATTGATGCCTTAGAATCTTTACGGTGGCGGTCATTAATTGAAAAAAATGTTGAAGCTGGAGAAGTGGAATTTGCCCTAGAACCGGTGGTGATGAAGTATGTCAGTCGGCAATTTATCGAAGCAGTCACCGGCGAGATTACGGAACTAGTCATACATCCCCATCCCAACAAACTTAATCTGATGCGTAGTCATGTTTTGGTCGAAGACTATGCCCCTGATACAATTCGCGCCATGCAGATCCGCCTAGTCCTCAAACCAATTAAAGATCATCTCATTCAGACACTGCATCACCAAGAAGTATCTCTCGAAAGTATGCAGCAAAGTTTAATGCCCTATCGTCAAATCTTAAATATAGACTACGCTGATACGAATCTGACTCTATTAGGAATTTGGTAATTTAGCTTGTGGTCTGCTCGGCTGGTCTGCGTTCATAATGCAACTTGCCATATCTTTTATCATCTTTCACATACAATCTTTTCCAGATAATCTGGACAATCATTTCGCAATTCAACGATTCCTCTAATCTGGAAATACTAAACTAAATATCTGAGCGATGATAGCCTAAAAACTCAGTATCTGATGATTATGAGATCATAATAGATCAAAAAATATCATGTAAAAAATCGGTGTTAATAAAATCAAAAATTAGCAAGACTAAAATCTTAATGGCGTACAATAAAAACACTGGCAAGAATTAAATCTTGATCTCATCCAGTTTGACACACTTTCTCAAGTTATGTGTACTTTATCAAAGTAATATATCTTGAATTGAGGGTGTTAATGTCACAATCCTAAAGATTAATCAACCATCAGTAATTTTGCGGTTGCATAAAACTAATTAGGCGGTGACAATGGTAGTTAGGAATTTAGGTACAGAACTTGCTGACTAAATTTGGTCAAAAGATATTGGTTGGCCCATAACACCGAAACTTAATAGTTGCTTAGGTGTTATGCCTGTAATCTGTTAATGACTGGTTAATTTTTTAAAGAGAGAACCTAAGGAGAAAATTTATGGCAGTCGAGAAAGTAAACTCTTCTTCCAGCTTGGCAGAAGTGGTAGATCGGATCTTGGACAAAGGTATCGTAATTGATGCATGGGTTCGCGTATCTTTGGTGGGGATTGAACTGTTATCCATCGAAGCTCGTGTTGTGATCGCTTCCGTAGAAACTTATCTGAAATATGCTGAAGCAGTTGGCTTGACCACTTCTGCGGCTGTACCTGCTGCCTAAGTCTCCAATACTGCGCGGTGTGGTTTGGTAGGAGGAGCGCCATGAGCTTAATTAGTGGGACTGAAAATAATGGCGTAAAAGAATTTGTTGTGAGTTCTTGATCAAGATTAGGCGGTCTACAGTTATGTTTACTTAACATGGCTAATTAGAATCATGGCTACAATCCTCCTACATCCACAAATGGGATTTGATCGGTCAAATATTTTGCCATGAATATATCAGATTGAAGTTAACTAGTTAATGTTAACTGAGTTAATTGGGTTGGGTGACTGAAGATTTAGATGCATTAGTTTTGAGTGGTTTGATTGGTTTGAAGAGAGGAAAACCTTATGGCATCGTTGATGCAGACTTTTGCTATAGCCCGTAAACAGCGGCGACAAGCCTGTGATGATTTAGCCGCTAGCATGAGAGCCAAGCAACAATCATGGCAACAGGAACAGAAAGATTTAGGTAAATTGGTAGAGGAAACTCTAAACCAAAGCCGTCAGGAAAGATTAGCAGGGGAACTGGTGCGTCGTTCGGTGACCGGGCAAGAGCAGCAGCAACGATTTGAATCATCTCAAGAACGAGCCGAACTCATGAAAAAATCTCTCCAACAATTACAGCAAGAACGCCTCAGCCAATCCGCAGCCGACCAACAGCAGCGCCAAGCTGAATCCCAAGCCAGAACTTTAGGTGTGCGGTTGCAATTACAAGAAGTGAGTCGCCATCGCCAGACTATGGCCCAAGCGGAGTCCTTTAGTCGCAAGGTAGAAGTGATCGAACTTCACGAAAGGGTACAGGCAGAATTAGCAACCAATCGAGCTAATCGTCTTACAGCAGCCGCCCAAGATCAAGGTGATCGTCGCGATGAAGCAAACCAACGCCGTCAAGCCGTAGCTGCGGAAATGCTCCAGATTGCCCAAGAAAGAAGCGAAGCCTCGGTCAAAGATGCTCACCATCGGCAAAATCAACACCATGCTTTGGAAATGTCGGTAGAATTACTGCTCAATCAGTTACAGGCAGAACGCCAAGCTATGGGCAACGAGCTACGGCAAGATCTGCGAGAGTTTCGCCAGCAACTCCATGAAAGCGTATGGGGTAACAACTCAGATCTGGTAGTAGTAGAAGTCATTTCCCCAGTTGCCACCGCGCCTAAACCGGCGAAATCCCCTGCTCCTGTGATTACTGCGGCTGTTATTGATGATTTTGTCATTAATTATGTGGCGAGTTTACCCCATAGCCTTTCCCTCGGTGATGTGATGAATGATCGGGAACAAGCTCGGGAACTCTTGGCTCAAGGAGCTAATAAGTTAGGCGTTGATCCCTCGGAAATTCTCAATGCATTGCTCCGGTTGGCAGAACTTTAAGTAATTAACAGTAATTAACTTAGAGTAATGGAATGATTGATGGCTAGGGGCACAAAATCTAGTCATCAATTCCTCAAACCACCTTTGAAACTAGCTTTGCAGAAAATTCAGTAAATATCTTCCAAAATAAATCGGGAATCTAGGTTTATCGGGGCGAAACGGTCAGTGGCTGGCAGTGCATAGCGGCAAACCCATAATTCCCTAGTCTGTCCGCGATTCCCTGATGCATCAATCCATACATCCTATTAGCTGAAAATATCCATGACTACAGTTCTCCACGCTAATCCGAAACAGTTTGTCAGCACCGATTTTACCAAGCAAATCGTCAAACGAGCCTCCCGTTATTTGCAATCAGGTTTTGCGGTGCATTTACGCGGCCCTGCTGGTACAGGTAAAACCACCCTAGCCATGCATTTAGCAGGGGTTTTAGGCCGCCCGATGGTATTGCTCTATGGGGACGAAGATTTACGCTCTTCCCAATTAATTGGCTCTAATGCTGGCTACACCCGCAAAAAAGTCGTGGATAACTATATTCACTCCGTCCTCAAAGTGGAAGATGATCTGCGCCATAGCTGGATTGACTCCCGCTTGACCCTGGCAGCTAAAGAAGGTTTTACCCTCATTTATGATGAGTTTAATCGCTCCCGTCCCGAAGTCAATAATGCTTTATTAAGTGTATTAGAAGAGAAATTGCTGGTTTTGCCCCCCGATAGTTCCCAAAACGAATACATTCGGGTGCATCCTGAATTTCGGGCCATCTTTACTTCCAATCAAGAAGAATATGCGGGGGTTCATCCCACCCAAGATGCTTTATTGGATCGGATGATCACGATCAATATTGGTGAAGCCGACATCGACACCGAAAAACAAATTCTCGTGACCCGCGTTGGCATGGATCGCACCCAAGCCTTAAAATTACTTAACTTAGTGCGTGGTTTCCGGCGGCAAGTGGTGGGGGATAAAAGTTCTAGCTTGCGGGCGTGCCTAGCCATTGGGCGGATTTGCCACGAGCATAACATTGCCGTTTCTGGCAAAGAACCGGAATTTCGCGACCTGTGCTTTGACATCTTGATTTCGCGCTATGGTAGTTCGCCAGAGGATGAATTAACCCTTGCCAAATTGTTAGACCAAGTACCCTAATGAATCAAGCCATTAAATCTAGCACCAGTGGTTCCTCCCTAGCTGATATTCTCGAACGAGTCTTGGATAAAGGCATTGTTATAGCGGGCGATATTACTGTCTCCGTCGGCAGCGTGGAACTACTGAGCATTCGGATTCGGTTGCTGGTAGCTTCGGTGGACAAAGCCAAAGAAATCGGCATCAACTGGTGGGAGTCAGATCCTTATCTGTCCACCAAAGCACAGGAATTAACCTATGCTAATCAGAAACTCTTAGAAAAAGTCAATGCGTTAGAGCAAGAGCTAACGGTGATGAAAAGCGCCCAACCATTAGATTTAGCTTGATCTCATATTGTTTATGGCATTTTTTATCTAGAGCAATACAGGTATTAATACTAAAACTTTTATGGGGTGGGCATCTTGCCTGATCATATCTTGCTTGACAATAATGTGAATTTTTGCTGCGGACTGCGGTAAGCATTAGGAAATTTCCACTAGGTCAAGCACCTAACTGATGCAGTTAATTGTCAAGAACTAAAAACAAATAGCTGCACTGCCAAGGGTTAGCAACTAGACGCTGATATACCCGAAGCATTCGTGGTGCATCTACTGTGAAATAAATGGGTAAACTGGTGTTACATTAGTTAGCCATAATCCCGGGTACTGGTAATATAGTATGGCGTTGTGGATTCATGCTGTCACCTAACAGCAGAGTCCGCCAGATGGTTCCTGTAGATTCAGGACTATGTTTTGCTCTGTCGATTTACCATAGTTGGAGTGGGTAACATCGCTCATCCCTAAGCGTAATAAACTTCTTAGCAATGCTTGAAAGAGTAAGTTCTGTTGAGTTTAGAGCTTGTTATCCTAGATACTTGGCGCGATATTTTAAACTACGCATCATCCAAGGTGATTATGTAGATATTATCAGTGGCGCATGAGTATTTAGGCTAAGTATTGGTGTAATTAACCTTTAAGACTAAGATTAATATAAATAATTCTTACTGCAATAGTTCGACTAGTCAGTAATTCATCTCATCAGAATTCGATAGTCCTTGAATTAAACACTATGCGGTAGGTAAACTGAAAGGAAAAAATATATGGCCAAAGTTTTAGTTGTCGATGACAGCACCATGGTGCTTGAGTTGGTTTCATCTCAACTGCGCGAGCAGGGAATTGAAGTCATGGAAGCCCATGATGGTGAAGAAGCAGTCAAACACCTGCAAACCATGACACCGGATGTAGTGGTTACTGATGTAGTCATGCCTAAGATGAATGGCTATGAGTTGTGTCGTTGGATCAAAAGCAATGAAGCGACCAAAAATGTGCCTGTGATCATGTGTACCACCAAGAGTGAAGAATTTGATAAATATTGGGGTATCAAACAGGGGGCTGATGCCTATGTGACCAAGCCTTATCATCCGCCTGAATTAATCAAAACTATTAAGCAATTTCTTAAGTAATTCTCCTAATTCTTTAAATAAAGATATTTTCTGGTTAGTGCCTAATTTTAACTAATATTCCTGATCTATGACTGATGTATCTAGTTCATCTGTGGTGCGCTTTGAGCTAACTCTGCCACGACTAGCTCTGTTTTTGCTGTGGCTAGGTTTTGGCATATATGCTTTTGGCTTTGCCCCAGCAGATCAACCCAACACCCCAGAGTTAATCAAGCGCTTGGTGGTGGGACAATGGCAGGGAATTGATGGTTATGTAGTTTGTTTATTTAATTTAATGGGGGTCTTGCCAGCAATTTATGCAGCGGTTTTGTGTACGGAAGGCAAACGGCAGCGCGTGCCCACTGGTTTATTTGTCGGGTTGTCTTTTTTTGTCGGGGCATTTGCAATGTTGCCCTACTTGGTATTACGCCACCCAGAGCCGCAGATTGTCCTAGATGTCAGCAATAAATCAGACGAGCCTAATTTAACTAGCGCAACTAATGCGGAATTAACTGCTTTAGCCAATCAGACCAAGCCCAAATGGTGGGCCAAAGCTTTTGGCGGTAAATTCACAGGAATTATTTTAGTAATGATCACCAGCTATTTTCTTTATTATGGTTGGCAGCAAGGAAATTTTAATGATTTTATCCAGCTATGGCAACGTGACCGTTTTATTCATGTGATGGGGTTGGATTTTTGCCTGCTAAATTCCCTCTTACCGATTATTTTGTGGGATGATTTAAGTCGTCGCAATTGTCGGCAAGGGAAGTGGTTATGGTGGTGCTTAGGATTGCCCTTGATCGGCCCGTTACTTTATTTGTGCATTCGTCCGCCGGTTAATTATGTCTATCAGCCAACCGATACATAGAGCAATTCAAAGAAGTTGCGTCATCATTATTAATAAAACAATATTAATACAATAACTAAGCATTTTGTCTCTGATGTATCAAGTAGGAAAACGTTATAATTTCGGACTGTGACAGTATAAAAACTGTTTTGAGAAGCTAATTCTATTTTTTTGATTGTAAATTAATGCGCTAAACAGAGTAATTTTGAGACTAGCATTCGTAGAGTGCCTATGCTCAATTGCTTATGTTGTAAGTAATTTTATGGGTAATTAGTCAAATGCGAACCTCTATGACTAATATCTGAATTAATTATTTAAGGATAATTTAGTCTGTAAATCTAAGACTAATCTATTAGGTTGCGATGATTTAGATCACGATATAATGTTTATCAGTAAATATGTGACAAAAAATACGTGGCAAGTTAGCAAAACTATCTCATCTAGTTACAATGAATGATGTTTCAGACAGCTTATTATTAAATCAAAAATTATTTCAGTCTGAATTAAAATTAAGACAGTTTTTTGCGGCAATTCCTGATTTAGTAATGGTGATTTCTCTCAATGGTTCTATTGAGTTTATCCCTACGCAAATTAACTTAGCTGATCCCCGTAATCAATTAATCATTGAAGCCACAACTAATGAGTTTTTTCATGGCGGTATTGATGGAGCCTGGTTAAGTTTAGCTAGAATAGTCATTAAGCATCAGCAGGTGGAAAACTATGAATATAGTTTGAGATTAGCGGATCAGACAACAGATTGGTTTATGGACAGTATTGCGCCTCTGGCTGCGGATGAAGTGGTGTGTATTATTCGCAATATCACAGAATTAAAGAATCATGAAATACAACTAGCTAAGGCTAAAGAAGCAGCCGAAGTAGCCAATCGATCCAAGACGATTTTCCTGCAAAATATTAGCCATGAATTACGCACGCCGTTAAATGCAATGATTGGTTTTACGCAACTTTTACAGGAACAGCCCGAAATTTCTGCTACTGCTAGTAAATATCTAATTTATATTTTGAATAATAGCTATTACTTGCTAGCAATGGTCAATCAATTATTAGATTTAGCTCGCATTGAATCAGATGTTTTACATACTACTTTAAATCTCTGTCATACCAGAAGTTTTATCCAAGAAATTATGGATCAGTTTCTGGCAGAATCAAATCGAAAAAATCTGGAGCTAATTTTAGATATTGAGATTAAAGTACCCCAGTGGATTTATCTTGATGCTTTAAAAGTCAGACAAATTTTACAAAATTTAATTCATAATGCGGTTAAATTTACGCAAAAGGGCAGCATTAAATTAGAATTAAGCTATCAAGAAGAAATTACTGATTTACAGTTAGAAAAACTCACTGATTACCTTACATTAAATCAACCATTACAGGATTTATTAGCTAGTTCATCGATTAGCAATTCTATTCAACTACCCATAGACCATAATGCTTGGTTGTGCCTGATGGTGACAGATACAGGAGTAGGCATTTTACCAGAAGAAAAATCACTAATTTGGCAACCATTTAGCCAAGGTCAAGCAGGCAGAGATAGTGATCAAGGGGTGGGTTTAGGCTTAGCAATTTTTCAGCGGCTCATCAGACATTTGGGAGCACAAATATTTTTTGATAGTACCGTAGGTTTAGGCACTAAATTTACCGTTTTATTACCCATTAAAGTTCCCCAGACATCAGTTTATAGTAGTCAAATTAGTGATGGCATTAATGATGATATGAGTAATCAAATTCCTGATCAAACCTATAGTCCCTATGCCAATTTAGTCCATCATACTGATTATTTGACCGCGCAACCACAGGATGTTACTTGTTGGGAAAAGAATAACTCCAATTTTATCGCTAACCATCAATCTTATAGGAATAATTTAGCAGTTAATTTACCAATCACTGCATCCTCTGATGATGTCTTAGCCATACTGGGTCAAGATGATTTAAATACTATTAAGCAGTTAGTATTAAAAGCTGACTTTAATGGTCTGCAAAGTTTCTGTGCCACATTAGAGACAATATTTCCTAATGCAATGGTATTGGTCTCTAGGATGATTGAAGAATTTGCCTACCAAGAGCTATTAAATTTTATTGAAGATGCCCTCGAAAAACATCAAAATAATCATCAATTGCATTAATATAAGATAATTCTGAGCCAACCACCTGTGATTAATTATGGTTGTATTGACAAAAGTTAATCGAAGTCAAGGAATATCTGTTTGATGTTAATCCCAATTTATGATGCCAGTGATATTCATATTTTAGTGGTGGATGATAAGCCAAGTAATTTACGTCTTTTAAACGAAATATTGCCCCAAAAAGGTTTTTATGCCCATCCTGTGCCCAATGCTAATCTGGCTTTGGCAACCCTAGAAAGAGTCAAAATCGATCTAATTTTGCTGGATATTTTAATGCCTGAAGTTGATGGTTATACCCTCTGTCAAATAATTAAAGAAAATCCTAAAATTAAACATATTCCGGTGATTTTTATTACGGCAATTGATGAAATTTTAGATCGGGGTAAAGCTTTTACGGTGGGTGGTGAAGGTTATATTACCAAGCCATTTCATTTTCAGGAATTATTTACCTGCATTGATTTGCACCTAGAGCGCCACTGGTTGCGCCAAAAATTGCTGGAATTAGCACCTGATTTGCTTGCACCTGTGGTGGATGGAGAAAATCCCGCAAATTCCCAGTAAAAATATTCTCAGTAAAAATACTTATTGCAAATATCGTCCAGTCTGAGGAGTAAAGCTTAAATGGCTGGAGGGTTACTCAAAACACCAAAAAAACTATTAAAAAAACACTAAAAAAAACAGTCCATAAAAAGTGCGCTATGATAGCAAATGTTAAGCAACGTTTCGGTATATGACTAACGCACCCGTATCGCGGATTCGCAATTTTTCCATTATCGCTCACATTGATCACGGTAAGTCCACCCTAGCTGACCGCCTGCTTCAGTACACGGGAACTGTGACTGCCCGCGAAATGAAAGAGCAGTTCCTCGACAACATGGATCTCGAACGCGAGCGGGGCATTACGATCAAGTTACAAGCGGCACGGATGAACTACACCACCAAAAGCGGTGAAGAGTATGTGCTGAATTTAATTGATACCCCCGGACACGTTGACTTTTCCTATGAAGTTTCCCGCAGTTTAGCGGCTTGTGAAGGGGCATTGCTGGTGGTAGATGCTTCCCAAGGGGTCGAAGCGCAAACCTTGGCTAATGTGTACTTAGCCCTAGCCAATGATTTAGAAATTATTCCCGTTTTAAATAAAATTGATTTACCCGGTGCTGATCCCGAACGCATCGCCCATGAAATTGAAGAATTAATCGGTTTGGATTGCAGTGAAGCGGTGCGGGCTTCAGCAAAAGAAGGCATTGGCATTCAAGATATTTTAGAAGCAATTGTCGAGAAGGTACCTGCCCCGAAAGACACGACCCATGAGCCATTACGGGCCTTGATTTTCGACAGTTATTATGATGCTTATCGCGGCGTAATTGTTTATTTTCGGGTCATGGATGGCACGGTACGCAAAGGCGATCGGGTGCGCTTTATGGCATCGGCCCAAGATTATGTGATTGATGAGTTGGGTATCTTAGCGCCGAATCAAATCCAAGTTGATGAGCTGCACGCTGGGGAAGTAGGTTATCTGGCGGCTGCGATCAAAGCCGTGGCCCATGCGCGGGTCGGCGATACGATTACTGCGGCGGCAAATCCAGCCCTAGAACCATTCCCTGGTTATGAAGAAGCCAAGCCGATGGTATTTTGCGGGATGTTCCCCACCGATGCCGATCAGTTTGAAGATTTACGGGAAGCTTTAACCAAACTAAAGCTGAATGATGCGGCTCTCAACTATGAGCCAGAAACCTCAAACGCGATGGGTTTCGGCTTCCGCTGCGGCTTTTTGGGAATGCTGCACATGGAAATCGTCCAAGAGCGTCTCGAACGGGAATATAACTTAGATCTGATTGTGACTGCGCCTTCGGTGGTGTATCGCATTACCAGCATCAAAGGCGAAGTGGTGATGATTGACAATCCCAGCGAATTGCCGCCACCCCACGAACGGGAAATGATTGAAGAGCCTTATGTGAAGCTAGAAATCATGACCCCACAGGTTTATGTCGGTACTTTGATGGAACTATGCACCACACGGCGGGGCGTGTTTGTCGATACCAAATACATCACCCCAGAGCGGGTCACCCTGATTTACGAAGTGCCCTTAGCCGAGATGGTAACTGACTTTTTTGATCAGATGAAGTCCCGCACCAAAGGCTATGCCAGCATGGAATATCAACTGATTGGTTATCGCCCTAATGATTTGGTGTTGCTGGATATTTTGGTGAATAACGAGCCAGTGGATGCCCTCGCCTGCATTGTGCATCGGGATAAAGCCTATAATGTGGGGCGTGCTTTGGCGGCCAAATTAAAAGACTTAATTCCTCGGCAACAGTTTCAGATTCCTGTCCAAGCAGCGATTGGGGCTAAAATCCTCGCGCGAGAAAATATTGCAGCTTTACGCAAGAACGTCCTGAGTAAGTGTTACGGTGGCGATATTTCCCGTAAGAAAAAGCTCTTAGAAAAGCAAAAAGAAGGGAAAAAGCGCATGAAATCTATCGGTACGGTGGAAGTCCCCCAAGAAGCTTTCATGGCAATTTTGCAGCTTAATGGTGATTAATTGCTCTCCATGTGGCATAGACCACAAACAATCTTGATTGCTACTAATTCCCTAATTGATTAACTAACTTCCTAATTCCTTATTATTAATTCTCCAATTAACCCTCACACCAGTCAAAGTTTATGTCAGACAATGAAATTTTGCCCAGTGATGGCGAAGAGCTATTCACTTTTTTGCGCCAAAAACAAGGGACATGGGTGCAGTGGGGGCAAGCTTGTCTAGCCTTACAAAGACTGGGTGAAAATTCCTTAGCGATTTTCGAGAATACGGGCTTTGAGCCAATTCAGCAAAATCAAATCGTTGTCGCGGCCCAAGTATTTATGGGTTTAGAAACATTGCCCGCACCGACCGAATTAATCGAACATTTTCGCCGTCGGGGGAGTGATATTCTCTATGAGTTGCGGGTGCTGAGCCAACAGGAACGACTCGATATGGCCCAGTTAGCCATTCAGAAAAACCTTGACGTTTTAGAAGTCAAAGAAGTGGTCAAAGCCATCAAAGAAGCCTCAGCCGTGTCGAATTTACCCGCAGGCTTTACGCGCCATCCGGGGGATGCGGTGGCTTATCAGGTGTGGCGAGCTTATCAGGGACGACCTGATCCCGGGCAAAAAGCACGATTGATTGCCAAAGGGTTGCAATATGTCCATAGCGAATCAGCCCGCAAAGTGATGGAACAACTCCTCACCGATATGGTTACCCCCAAGGAAAATAAAGCGCCCCGATTACCGATTTATCGCTATGAAGGCGAGGATGCGATCCCACGGGTTTTACCGGTGATCGGCAGTTTACCTTTACCCGTGTCTGTATGTCGTGATTTCCCCAAACAAGAAATCCACACTGCTTTTGCCATTGCCAAAGGAGGCGTAGGTTTAGATTGTGGTTGGGTGGCAGTTCCCGGATGGCAGGTGGTGCAAGATGCCAAAGATGCCATTTTGCTGCTGACAGATACGGCGATGTTCCAAGAAATATCAGGACAAGAGATTGTCAGCAGTGTAGCTAATAAACCAGAAGAGATTTTATTGTTAATTGATCGCGGCAGAAAGCCTGAGTTATTAACTGAATCCCAGCATAAAACCTCTGATCAAATTTCTGACAAAGTAAGTGATCGCTATTATTTACTAGAAGACAACGATCATCTAGTGGTGCAATGGTTTAAGGATATTGACGCGGCTAAGGAAGTTGCGGCAAGGATTATTGGGCAATTATTACTAGTGCTGCGTCCTCAGCGCGTTATGGACGAAGATGCCGCCAAAGCACTTTGGGACTATGAAGAATAAAGCTGTTTTTTTAGTATCAAGCAATCTAAGCCAAACTCATCATCTCAAGCCAGACAGTTTTAGCCATGAGGTGCAATCATGCTAGATTTCTGGGCTAAAACCAGCGGTACTTGGGTCAATGTCGCCACAATTATCGTGGGTACAACGGTAGGGCTGTTGGTGCGGGGGCGATTACGTCCTTCATTTCAGAAAATTATCACCCAAAGCATTGGCTTGATCACCATGTTTATTAGCCTCAACATGGCTCAAGCTTTGACCAAAGTAAAAATTGGCTTTGTTGATGGCACAATTTTGGCTTTAGCCCTGCTGATTGTGGGCGGGATTTGCGGCGAATGGTGGCAGATCGAAGAACGCTTAGAGCTAATCGGCGACTGGCTGAAGGGCAAATTCCAAGGCAGCGGCAAATTTACGGAAGGGTTTGTTACCACTAGCTTGCTTTACTGCATTGGGCCAATGGCTATTCTGGGTAGTTTGAATAACGGTTTATTTGCTGATCCCGCCTTACTCAACATCAAAGCTGCTCTAGATGGCTTGATTAGCGTACCTTTCACTAGCACCTACGGTATTGGGGTCGGATTTTCTGCCCTGTCGGTTTTGGTATATCAAGGCACTCTGTCACTATTAGCGGGAACTTTAACCCAATTTTTACCCCAACAAGGGGAATCACCGGTATTGCATTTAGTGGGTGGACTAGGGGGGATCATCCTCGTCGGCTTGAGTTTAAACCTATTAGAAATCACCCAAATTCGCATCGCCTCTTACTTACCAGCCTTGCTCCTAGCCCCGGTAGTCTATCAGATACTTCATGGCATCATGCCATAGCAGCAAGCCATGATGCCCCAGATTGATAAGTTGCACTCATTAAAATTGTATTAAAACCTCTGTAATTTCAATACGAACAAACATAAATAAGTGCTAAAATGTTTACAGTGCTTTTAGCTTGAGCAGACTAACTCGCGACAAGCTAAGCTTTGGCGGCAAGATTATTTGTAGCAAGAGTGTCCGTAGCACAAGGTTTATTTCGGCAGCAGCAAAGTTGTATCGGATATTCCATTGGTAGTTGGTTTTGTTTTCGGGTTTTGTTTAATTAATTGAAGTTTTGGAGATTAGTCTCGTGATATATGTTGGCAACCTTTCTTATCAGGTAACTTCTGACGACTTGAAAGAAGTGTTTTCTGAGTATGGCACTGTTAAGAATGTGCAATTGCCTGTAGACCGTGAAACCAGCCGCCCCAGAGGTTTTGGTTTTGTGGAAATGGGAAGTGATGCGGAAGAAGCCGCTGGTATCGAAGCTCTTGATGGCGCAGAATGGATGGGACGGCAATTGAAAGTCAATAAAGCCAGACCTAAAGAAGACTCCGGTAATCGTGGCGGTCGTCGTAGCGGTGGTTGGTAGTTGGTAAAGTTTGCGAATAAAATTCGCAGATCTAAAATCTATTGTCAAAGCTATTATCTAAATTACACCATTCATTGGGAATGCAGCCCTTAGATATTAACCAATAAAAAGTCAAAGTAATAGCTGAGTTAGTCATCATGATTAGCTCAGCTATTCTTTTTGGGGCAACGCCCTCAGTAAAATTATTACAGTAAAATGCTCTCGGTAAAATGCTTGCGTTAATTAAGGGTTTAAATAATTATTTATGTAATCTAAAACCAGATAAAATCACTCTTTGGTGCTATTTGATTTGGTATTTAGTAACTGTTTATTGGCACTTTGATCCCACCCCTAAGATCTGGATTAATTCCCTTGGGATCAGTGCTGTAATTGGTACAGGGTTAATCCTTAGCGTGTCACCTCAAGCACCGCAAGAGATTGATTATTGGCAGATTTTCAGATTGTATTTAATGCCTTTTTGTGTATCCAGTTTTTCGAGTTTGATTAAAGATCAAGGATTTATCATTGTCATTTCACCGAAATTTCAAGAGATGATGACAGCTATATCTAGCTGCTTAATCTTTTTGCTGATTATTTCTAGTGTCAAATTAATTAATAGAAAATTCCCAGATGCAAGCAGCGCCCAAAAATTGCCTAAAGACGAATAAATACACGTATTAATCACATATTAATTAGGACGGCATTAGGACGGCAACTAACACATAGCCCCCAAACACTCTCGGTATAAATCAGTAATGATTAACATTGCTTAACATAGCACCTGATCTGCTCGCCTATTGGCAAGGAAATTGTATCAGAAGATACCACTGCTAGAAACTACCTGTATCACGATGGCAAATGTACTTGTGTGTTTTGGCCCATAGCTCAAGCTAGCTGTCATCGGCTGACGCTGTGGAGCCACAAGGTGTGTAGGAGTGAGTTGGTACGTCCTAATCGATTCCTAGTTTGCATAGGAATCAGTGACTCCCTCTCTTAAAACTCCTTGAAACTCCTTGACATAGGCTTTCGTGACATGATTTTGGCATCCAATTAATATCTAGATAACCTAGATCAATTGAAATTGACTAGCTTAGTTTGTCCAATATTGTCAATTGATGCGAATAGATGTAATTGGCTATTGCAGCAGGGTTTAACCAAGCTATGCCAACCTAAATTTCATGTCAACCGAAGCCTAATGGTTCATCGACTATCGATATAAACTTAATTACGGAGGCACTTTATTCCCATGACGCAATGGAATCGACGCAAGTTTCTGATTTTTGGTTCCACAGCCCTTGGCGTAAGCTCTTTGATCAAGGCCTGTGCTCCAGCCACTACTCCTCCCACTACCACTGCAACTGGTTCTGCTAGTCCAGCAGCGACATCGGCGGCTAGTTCTTCTCCTGCCGCTTCGAGTGGCGGCACAATTAAAGTCGGTATCTTGCACTCCACCAGTGGCACGATGGCGATCTCGGAAAAGAGCGTAGTTGACTCCACCATGCTTGCCATTGATGAGATCAATGAGAAAGGCGGCATCATGGGCAAGAAGATCGAACCCATTAAAGAAGATGGTGCTTCCGATTGGCCCACCTTTGCCGAGAAAGCCAAGAAGTTGATCGATCAAGACAAAGTAGCCGTAATTTTCGGTTGCTGGACTTCAGCCAGTCGGAAGGCAGTATTGCCCGTATTTGAAGAGAAAAAGCATATGCTCTTCTATCCGGTGCAGTATGAAGGTCAAGAATGTTCCCAAAACATTTTCTATACCGGTGCAGCACCAAACCAACAAATTGAACCTTCGGTGGATTGGCTCTTTAAAAACAAGGGTAAAGAGTTCTTCTTGGTGGGTTCTGACTATGTGTTCCCCCGCACTGCCAACAACATCATCAAAGCTCAGGTGGAAAAGCTGGGCGGTAAGGTGGTGGGTGAAGACTATCTGCCTCTGGGTAATACGGAAGTTACGCCGATCATCACCAAGATTAAGCAAGCTTTGCCTAATGGCGGCGTGATTTATAACACCCTCAACGGTGACAGTAACGTGGCTTTCTTCAAGCAATTGCAAGGGGCTGGCATTACTCCAGACAAGTATCCTTCCATGTCGGTCAGTATTGCTGAAGAAGAAGTTAAAGCCATTGGTGTGGACTTCCTCAAGGGACATTATGCGGCATGGAACTACTTCATGACCGTTGATTCTGCGGCGAATAAGAAGTTTGTCGAAGCCTTCAAGAAGAAGTATGGCAATGATCGCGTCACCAATGACCCGATGGAAGCCAGCTACATCAGCGTTAATATTTGGAAGCAAGCCGTAGAGAAGGCTGGCGGTGCGGATGACATCGAGAAAGTCCGCGCTGCCGTGCGTGGTCAAACCTTCGATGCTCCTGAAGGTAAGGTCACTATGACCAATTCCCATCACTTGTCTAAATATGTGCGGATTGGTGAAGTCACGGCCGATGGTCAGTTCAAGATCGTGTTTGAAACTAAGGAAGCGGTCGAGCCACTGCCTTGGAATCAATTTGTGGCTGATACTAAGGACTTCTATTGCGACTGGTCTGATAAGGCAAAGGGCGGTAAGTATAAGAAGGCTTAGTAATAGCTCTTTAGATCGAGATCTTCTGGTCTAAATTTTTTATCTTCACTCCAAAACTCAGATCCCCGGTTTCTTGCCAGAAGTCGGGGATCTCTTAGATCAAGACTAGTTCAGATCAATGGTGGAATTGCAGGCAAATACATGGATATTGTACTTAGGTTATGTGAAGGAATTTTTAATGGAGTTAGTATTGGCTCTGTGTTATTGCTGGCAGCCCTTGGGTTGACCATTGTGTTTGGGCTGATGGGCGTGATTAATATGGCCCACGGTGAGCTAATGATGATCGGCGCTTACACAACCTATGTGGTACAAAATATCTGCAAAGGTTGGGGTGATCCTTGGTTTGATCTGTATGTGTTCCCAGCGCTGATTATTGCGTTTATCGTCACGGCTATTGCGGGATTGCTGCTCGAGCGGGGCGTGATTCGCTTTTTATACGGGCGACCGCTAGAAACATTGCTGGCCACTTGGGGCGTGAGTCTGGTGTTGCAGCAGTTTGTCCGCAGTGTCAATGTGGTGATGGTGGCAGGTATTGGTGTATTTGCCCTGCTATTCTTTGGCGGGATGTGGTTACTGGCTTGGCGATTAGGACCGGCTTGGGAGCGGTTACGCAATTGGGGCATTGCCGCTTTACTACCAATTTCGGCTGGGGTATCAATTGCTGTCGGACTATTCTTGAGTCAGGTTTACAAGTTGGATGTAACCAAGCCGTGGTTTGGGGCGCAAAACGTTGATGTAACGGCTCCGAAATGGCTGCGCGGTGGTCTGCAATTATTCGAGAACAAGTTAACTTTGCCCTATACACGGTTGTTTATCATCGTGTTGACGGCAGCTTGTTTGATGGGCATTTACTGGTTTTTGAATCGTTCGGCTTGGGGTTTGCGGATTCGTTCGGTAATGCAAAACCGTAGTATGAGTGCTTGTTTGGGCATTCCCACTAATACCGTGGACGCATTAACTTTCGCCATTGGTTCGGGTTTGGCGGGAGTAGCGGGCTGTGCGGTGAGTTTCCTTGGTTCCGTTGGCCCGAATACGGGTCAAAACTACATTGTTGATACTTTCATGGTGGTGGTAGTTGGCGGCGTTGGCAAACTGGTCGGCAGTATTGTGGCGGCTTTTGTGTTGGGTACGATCACTTATTTGATTGGTTCGGGAACCTTAGCCACGATCACTATGAATGTGAAAGAACTACAACCCATCACTGATTTCTTTACTTTTTTTGCCACCACGAGTATGGCGAAGGTGATGCTATTTGCGATGATTGTCGCTTTCTTGCAGTTTAAACCCGCTGGTTTATTTCCGCAAAAAGGTCGTTCGGTCGAGAATTAAGGGCAATAACTAAGATTGAGTGAAACGAAGATTATGAGTGTAGATACAGATCCAAAGGTAGAACCTCAATCCCCTGCGCCCCAAGGTCGGAAGTTACTGATTGAGTTGGGCATAGTAATTGGGGTTGGTTTGATTTTATTGTTGGTGTTGCCAGCGATTTTTAATGCCACCGGTCAAGGGTTTCGGGTTAACCTGCTGGGGCGGTTTATGGCCTTGGCTATTGCGGCGTTGGCCATTGATTTAATCTGGGGCTTTACGGGCTTGCTCAGTTTAGGTCACGGGGTATTTTTTACCTTGGGCGGTTACGCTTTGGGAATGTACCTCAAATTGCAATTCCCACCGGAAGCCACGGTGAAATTACCTGCATTTATGCCTTTGTATGGCGTGAATGAATTACCGTTTTTCTGGCAACCATTTTTTTCATTACCGTTTACGGTGGTGGCAATTATGGTGATTCCGGCAATT
Organism: Pseudanabaena sp. ELA607; assembly: GCA_037130765.1. Lineage (GTDB taxonomy): Bacteria > Cyanobacteriota > Cyanobacteriia > Pseudanabaenales > Pseudanabaenaceae > JBAXSK01. The sequence continues at coordinate 4,003 of JBAXSK010000001.1, read as the reverse complement.
ATTGGCGGGCTATTGGGTTATTTATTTTTCCGGAATCGGATTCGTGGCGTATATTTTTCAATTCTGACCCAAGCAGTCACGATTGTATTTTTCAATTTCTTTAATGGACAACAGAAGCTGATTAATGGCACTAATGGCTTGACAGACTTCCAGAGTATTTTGGGTTATCCGTTCAAAACTCCCGCCACAGAACAATTCTTTTATACCTTAATTATCGTGGTGTTGATGTTAGCCTATGGGTTATGTCGTTGGTTGACCAGTGGCAGATTTGGGCGGTTATTGGTGGCAATCCGTGACGATGAAAATCGTGTGCGCTTCTCTGGCTATGATCCCACTTGGTTTAAGGTGCTAGTGTTCGCTATTTCAGCGGGATTGGCGGGCATTGCCGGAGCGCTTTTCACCACCCAAACCGGCATTGTTTCGCCCAAAAGTATGGATGTGGCATTTTCCATTGAGATGGTGATTTGGGTTGCCGTTGGTGGTCGGGCTAGTTTAATCGGCGCGATTATTGGCGCTCTGTTAGTGAACTTTGCCAAGAGCTTATTGAGTGAAACTTTCCCTGAAATTTGGTTATTCTTCCAAGGCGGTTTATTCCTTTTGGTGGTGATGGTTTTACCCGATGGCTTAGTGGGTTGGTGTCGTACTACTGGCGTATCGCTCTATGAACACATTAAAGCGAAATTTAGCCCTGCACCAACCATCAGCTATCCGGGACTTGAAGATATTTCTGAGGATTAAGATTTATTATGACCAGCGATGTAACTAGCCACAACAGGCAATCTGCCGCCACTAAAGCCAAGATTTTGGAAATCGAAGATGTAACCGTGAGCTTTGATGGCTTCAAGGCATTAAAGAACCTGAACTTTACGATGGATGAAGGCGAATTGCGGGTCATTATTGGCCCCAATGGCGCGGGTAAAACCACTTTTTTGGATGTAATTACTGGTAAAGTCAAGCCCACGGAAGGAAAAGTGCGGTTTAAGGGCAAGAATACCCGTACTTTATCAGAGCATCAAATTGTGCAATCTGGAGTGGGGCGGAAGTTCCAAACACCGCGCATTTATCTCAACCTCTCACCGCGAGAGAATCTAGAACTATCCGCAAATCGCCATAAACAGGTTTGGTCTACCCTATTTGGCAAGCCTTCGGTAGTGGAACGTCGCACCGTGCAAGAGTTGCTGGGTGTAATTGGTTTAAAGAACAAAGCCGATATTAAGGCAGCTTTTTTATCCCACGGTGAGAAGCAGTGGTTAGAGATTGGAATGCTGGTGGCGCAGTCCCCTGATTTGCTGCTAGTCGATGAGCCGGTCGCGGGCTTAACCGATGAAGAAACGGAACGCACGGGCGAGTTATTGGTTTCTCTAGCAGACGAGCATTCCATTATTGTAATTGAACATGATATGGAATTTGTGCGACAGATTGCGCGGCAAGTCACCGTTTTACACGAAGGCACGGTGTTATGTGAGGGCACAATCGACCAAGTACAGCAAGATCCCCGTGTGATTGAAGTATATTTGGGTAAATCGGAGGATGAAGCACATTAAATAGGCATTAGATGTAAGATGATGAAAAGTTATCAGTGATTGAGATTCCTGACTTTTGATGCCGCAGCACAATTTGATCAAAAGTCGGGAATCTGGGGTGGTGATATTTATTGCTTTCAAACCGTGCCATTCTTACTTTGATTGACTATAAAATGAAATGATAATGATAATCACTTCATTTTTTGTCATTAAAATATCATATATTAGATAAATGCAATAGTAATCCTGATATACTGGTAAGCAATATCTCATTTATTACCTTAAAGCCAGCCATAATGCCCCATCACACTCACGCCCATAACCATGCCCATAACCATAGTGGTCATTCTCATGGGGGGCATCACCATTCCATTGCTAACACAGCTTCTAACTACAATCGGGCTTTTGTGGTGGGGCTGTTGCTCAATGGCGGGTTTGTGATTACAGAGTTTAGTTTTGGGGTGGTGGCTAACTCAGTGGCGCTGATTGCGGATGCGGGTCACAATCTCAGTGATGTTTTAGGCTTGTTGCTCGCATGGATTGCTAGTTTATTAGCCCGTCGCCAACCCTCATCGCGCTATACCTATGGTTGGCGTAAGTCATCAATTCTGGCCGCGTTTCTCAATGGGATATTTTTGCTCGTGGCCACAGGGGGAATTATTTGGGAATCACTGCTACGACTTTACAAACCTGATGCCGTGCAAGGTGGCATTGTGATTGGTGTGGCGGTGGTGGGTATCATCATCAATGCTGGAACGGCTTTAATGTTTTTACCCGGCAAGAAAGAAGACATTAATATTAGGGCCACATTTCAGCACATGGTAGCTGATGCATTAGTTTCTGTGGGTGTGGTCTTAGCTGGTATCGGCATTTTATTAACCCATTGGCTATGGCTTGATCCGCTATTTAGCCTTGTGATTAGTGGTTTAATTATCTTTAGTACTTGGGAATTATTAAAAGATTCGTTTCAGCTAGCCATTGACGGTGTGCCCCATCACATTGATGCCCAGGCGGTGCAGACTTATTTATCTGAGTGTGAGGGTGTAGCTCAGGTATATGATTTGCATATTTGGAGTATGAGTGTAGCCGAAACCGCTCTGACAGCCCATCTAGTCACACCAACGGGACATCCGGGGGATGAGTTTTTGGCGCAAATTTGTCAAGAGTTGCGCGATCACTTCGGCATTCAACATATCACGCTGCAAATTGAAGTAGGTGATTCTAGCTATCCTAGTCCCATCGGTGTCAATTGCCGAATTTAGATATAAATGTCAGCAGTCATAGTCAGCATTCATAAAATTCCCCAATTGCGTCAACCATGAGCTACAAATAATAGTAGCTTTTAAAACTAACATCTCAAACTATTAGACCATCACAGCGCAAAAATTCATGAATATTCTCAGTACCCTTGGAGTGTCTAGCCGTGGTCAGAAACAGCCTGCGGAAAAACCAAAATCTCAGAAAAATGATAAACATCAGAGTCCACGTCCGTCCAAGGGGATTGAAATTAAATCGAAGCGGGAAATCGATTATATGCGCGAGTCGGCGCGAATTGTAGCCACAGTACTTAAGGAAATTCAAAGCCTCGCTGCCCCTGGAATGACCACTCTAGACCTTGATGCCCATGCGGAAAAACGCATCCGTGAAATGGGGGCTGTGCCTAGTTTTAAAGGCTATTGTGGTTTCCCAGCGACGATCTGCGCTAGTGTCAATAATGAAGTGGTGCATGGTATCCCCAATAGCAAAAAGGTGATTAGAGTGGGGGATTTGGTCAAGGTGGATGTGGGGGCATTCAAAAACGGTTTTCATGGCGATTCTTGCGTCACGATTGCCATTGGTGAAGTGAGCGAAAAAGCCGCAAAATTAATGCGTATTGCCGAGGAAGCTTTGTACAAAGGTATTGAGCAGGTCAAGCCGGGGGCAAGTTTATTAGATTTAGCCGGATCAATTCAGGATCATGTAGTGGCTAATAGCTTTACCATTGTGGAAGATTTTACGGGGCATGGGGTGGGGCGTAATTTACACGAAGAGCCTTCGGTGTTTAACTTCCGCACCCATCAGCTACCTAATGTGAAATTGCGCTCTGGGATGACCCTTGCCATTGAGCCAATTATTAATGCTGGCTCCCGTCATGTGCGGATTTTGTCTGACAAGTGGACAGCGGTAACGGTGGATCACCAATGGTCAGCCCAGTTTGAGCATACGGTTTTGGTGACTGATACTGGTTACGAAATCTTGACTGATCGGAATTTGGTCTAAGCAGTAGGACTCAGGCAGAATCCGCCGAAAATGTAACTCCTCGCGCCTCCATAAAGAAGGGCGAGGAGTTTATGGTGATTAAATTCATCTAGCATCAATTAATCAACAGACATTCAGCTATTATTCTTCCTTTTTTGCTGCCTTCTTTTGCCAGCGCTGATGCATCAGCCAAGCCCCACCCAAAATTGCTAGACCACTTGTGGTTTCAAACTCGAAGGGAA